>NZ_JBFAHB010000017.1:0-136634 GCF_040653975.1 Kribbella sp. NPDC050820 | reverse complement strand
TGTCAAGGGTCGAAGATCCGCGCAGCGGACGCCGGAGGCGCCCTTGACGCACACCACCACGACTAGCACCATCAAGCAGCCCGGAGCCGCGCCCCCACGCCGCCAGTCCGCCAACCGCCCCCAACCGCTCACCGATCCACGCCGCGCCGAAGGCGCCAACACCAGCCGCCGCCGCAGGCGGTGTCCCCTTGCACGTCCCGTCCGCCGAAACACCTTCACGCGTTCCGCGGTGTGCGGCGCGCCGAAGGCGACAGAAGAACCGCCGCCGCCGAAGCCGGTGACCTTTTGCACTTCCTCTCCGCGGTTGAGGTCGGTCAGCGGGTGATGGGCACCTCGGTGCCGGCCCGTGCGGACTCGTAGATCGCGGTCAGGATCCGGGCCATCTCCAGGCCGTGCTCGGCGGTCGCGTCGGCTGGGATCTCGCGGCGGCAGATCCGCAGGAAGTGGTCGATCTGGTTGGCGAACCCGACCGCGAAGTCGAAGCCGAGCGAATCGATCTGCGGCTGGACGTGCAGCAGGGTGTCGTGCCGCTCGGTGATCATCAGCAGCTCGGGCTCGATCTCCGCGCCGCCCTTGTCCCCGTGGATCTTCACACTCGTCGAGTTCCGCGCGTGCAGCGAGTACGACGTGTCCACGTCGAGCACAGCGCCGTTCTCGAACCGGATCTGCGCGGTCGCGTAGTCCTCGACGTTGTTGACCCGGGACTCCGACGCGGCCCGGTACCGGGTCAGGTGCTGGATGTTGTCCCGGGCACCGAGCGGCGAGAACGTCGCACCCGAGGCCGAGACGGCGGTCGGCATTCCCATCAGGTACCAGCACAGGTCGATGATGTGGACGCCGAGATCGATCAGCGGACCGCCGCCCGAGATCTGGACGTCGCCGAACCATCCGCCGGGGTTGCCCGCCGCCCGGATGATCGTGGCCCGCGCGGCGTAGATGTCACCGAACTCGCCCGCGTCCAGGAAACGCTTCGTCACCAGGGCGTTCGGCGCGAACCGCCGTACGTAGCCGATCTGCAGAGCCTGTCCGGTCTCCTGCGTCGCGCGGACCAGCGCCTCGGCCTCCGCGACCGTCACGGACATCGGCTTCTCGACCAGCACGTCCTTGCCGGCTCGTAGCGCCGCCTCCGCGATCGTGGCGTGCAGGAGGTTCGGGACGCAGATGCTCACCGCGTCCACACCGGGGTCGGTGAGGATCTCGTCGACGACGTCGGTGGCGCGCGGAACACCGAACTCGTCGGCGCGCGCCTTGGCCCGGGTCCGGTCGATGTCGCACACGGCCACCAGTTCGGCGTGCGGGTTCTGCTGGTACGAGACCAGGTGCTGGGTGGCGATGGCGCCCACCCCGATGACAGCGATGCGGGTCGTCATGTCAGGCGGCTCCTGCCAGTCTGAGGATGTTGTCGAGTGAGCGCTCGATGGCGTCCAGAGGCGACTCCAGGCCCTCGAACTCCAGGCTCACCGGTACGTCGGGCTTCGTGCCGACCAGCGCCAGCAGGCCGGCGAGGTCCAGATCGCCGTGCCCCGAGATCGTGCCGAGGAGGTAGTCCCCGGCCAGCGTCCTGAGCCAGCCGTCCCCCGCAGACCGGCGGATGTGGAAGTCCTTCACGCCGACCGAGGCCGCGATGTCGATCAGGCTCGCGGCGGTCCTGCCCGGCACCTCGCCGACACAGAGTCCGTTGCCGAGGTCGAGCGTGACCCGGAAGTTCGGGCGGTCGACGGCGTGCACGAGCCGGGCCAGCCGGTCGCTGCCGTTCATGAAGAAGCCGTGGTTCTCGATCGTCGACACGATGCCCAGCTCGGCAGCGTGATCCGCGACCGCCCGGCAACCTACGACGACCTGCTCGAACGTCGACTCGAACTCGCCCGGGTCCTGTTCACGCCACGCCCAGGGCGCGACGTCGTGCCGGAAGATGCGAGCTCCGAACCGGTGCGCGACGTCCAGCTGCCGGCGCAGCCGGTCGATCTCCTTGTCCTCCGCCGTCCGCAGGTCGCCGCTGACCAGATAGTTCACGATCGGTACGCCGATGTCACGGGCGTGCGCGGCCGTAGCGCTCACCACGTCAGCGCGCTCGAGGTAGTACTCCCCGTCCATGGCGGCGATCTCGAGATGCCCGGCCGGTGACGCCGCGACCCAGTCCAGGACGGCGATCAGGTCCATCTCGCCGCGCGCCATCAGCGAGCGGAAGCAGTACGAGCTGACTCCTAGCTTCACAGAGTGGTCCTCTCCAGGTCGTTGGTGAGCTGGATCCACGGACTCGGGTAGTCGTGGACCCCGTAGATGCCGGAACTGAACTGGTCGAATGCGTTGCCGACCGCTCCGAGGACGACGGCCTCACGGCCGAGCGCCGACGCGACGAAGGGCGGGCGCTCCGGAAAGACCAACTCCCTCTCGACCGCCGCCGCGAGCGGACGAAGGAGTGCGCTGCTGTCCTGCGGACGTCCGCCCCGGACGACCACGACCTCGGGATCGACGACCAGCAGCACAGTGGCGATGCGGCCGGCGATCTGCGCGCAGAAGTCCTCGATCTCCGCCTGGGCATCCAGATCCCCGGCGGCTGCCGCTGTCAGCACGGCTTCACCGGTGGGGTGCGACGTCCAGATCAACTGCCCCCGCTCGGCGTTCCGGGTCCAGCGCATACCTCGCTGTGCGCCGAGCTCCCCGGCGAGCCGATGGCGTCCCTGCCGGATGACTCCGTTCAGGACGATCGACACGGACAACCGACGGCCGATCTGGAGGTAGACGACATCGGAGTACCCGCGTCCTGCGCCGCCGCGTTGCTCGGCGAGGGCGGCCAGCTTGATGTCGTTGTCGACGGTCACCGGGCAGCCGACGTCCTGTGACACGATCTCGGCGACCGGCAGGCCCACCAGTCCTGGCAGCGCGAGACTTGCGCGCAGGTGACCGTTCGTCTCGATCACACCGGGCAGAGCCAGGCCGACCGCGCGGAGCCGCCCGAGATCGACGGCGCTCTCCTCCGCGACCGTGTGGATCGCTCGCTGGATCAGAGCGATGCCCGCGTTCCGGCGCCCCTTCAGTTCCGTGTACCCCAGCCGGCGTCCGGACAGATCGCAGATCACGGCCCGCGCCCCGCGCGGACCGAGGTCCACGCCGGCGACCAGCCCGGCCTCCCGGGCGAAGCGGAAGGCACGCGCAGGCCGGCCCGGCCCGGCGGTCGACGGACCGGTGGGCACGACCAGGCCGGCCTCGAGGAGATCGTCGAGGACGGCGTGCACGGTGGGACGCGACAGCCCGGTCTCCGCGCTGATGACGCCGACCGTGCGCGCCTCCTCGGCGCCGGCCAGGAACCGCAGACACGCCACCTGGTTCTCCGACCGTTCAGCGTGCATGGCTCCCCAGTCGTTATGCAATGGGCTTTAATAAAGACCGTAGCAGAACCCTCCGAGCCGCAGCAACTGTGGCCTGGGGCAACAAACCCTCAGCGTTGCAGGACAGCCCGTTCGACCACCGTCCACGTGGTCGTGGTCAGCAGGTACAGCCCGGCCGCGAGCGGGACGAACGCCGCCGTGAGCACCGTGCCGAACGGCAACCACCGAGCCAGCCGGCGCGACCACGGCGTCGCCGACTCATCGAGCTGCCGCAGCGCCAGGCGCGCCGAGAACCAAGCCACCACAGCCAGCAGTACGGCGAGTGCAGCAAACGCCGGTGTGGCCGCGAACACCGGCCAGTGCAGCCCCAGCGGCGCACCAAGCAGGCTGCCGCTGATCAGTTGGTTCGACTCCCCCGCGACCATCGCGCGGGAGAACAGCGTGTACATCAACCAGAAGAACGGCAGTTGGGCCAGCATCGGAAGGAAGCCCGCAAACAAGGTCGTCCCGGACTCGGCCTGCAACTTGGCGACCTCTCGCTGCAGACGCTCCGGGTTGTCCCGGTGGCGATCGGTGATCGCTTTCAGTTGCGGCATGAGCGCAGCGCGTGCACGCATCCCGCGATGCGCCCGGACGCTGAGCGGCAGCAGAAGCAGGCGTACGACGAGCGTGCACAAGACGATCGCGGCCACGGCAGCGTACGCGCCGGCCAGCGGTTCGATGGCGGTGACGAGGGACGAGATCAGGTGATAGGCACCGGCGACCGGCGCCTCCAGGAAAGAAGGCACAGCAAGACTCCACGAGATGAGTAGGAACGGGTAGCGGAAGTGCTCGCTACCGTCCTGGTGCTCGTGGGCGTGGACGTCCGGCCGCGTCCGGGTCGCGGAGCCGCAGGAACGCAGTCTCCTCCGCACGGTGCCGGACCGACACCGCGATCGCCCGCAGCGGCGCCGTCGCCGGCGCGGACGCGCGTGCGACCAGCAGCAGGGTGAACAGCAAGGCCGCCGCCGTGAGCACGGCGGCGGCCAGGGAAGCCGAGTCGAAGACAGGGATCGCCAGCGCAAGCACGCCGGCGATCACCTGGGTCATCGATCAGTCCAGGTAGTCCCGCAGGACCTGGGAGCGGGACGGGTGGCGCAGCTTCGACATCGTCTTGGACTCGATCTGGCGGATCCGCTCGCGGGTCACGCCGTACACCTTGCCGATCTCGTCCAGGGTCTTCGGCTGGCCGTCGGTCAGGCCGAAGCGCATCGAGACCACACCGGCCTCGCGCTCGGACAGCGTGTCCAGGACGGCGTGCAGCTGCTCCTGCAGCAGCGTGAACGAGACCGCCTCGGCCGGCACGATCGCCTCGGAGTCCTCGATCAGGTCGCCGAACTCGGAGTCGCCGTCCTCACCGAGCGGGGTGTGCAGCGAGATCGGCTCGCGGCCGTACTTCTGCACCTCGATGACCTTCTCCGGGGTCATGTCGAGCTCCTTGGCGAGCTCTTCCGGAGTGGGTTCGCGACCGAGGTCCTGCAGCATCTGCCGCTGCACGCGGGCCAGCTTGTTGATGACCTCGACCATGTGCACCGGGATCCGGATGGTCCGGGCCTGGTCGGCCATCGCGCGGGTGATCGCCTGCCGGATCCACCAGGTGGCGTACGTCGAGAACTTGTAGCCCTTGGTGTAGTCGAACTTCTCCACCGCGCGGATCAGGCCCAGGTTGCCCTCCTGGATCAGGTCCAGGAACAGCATGCCGCGGCCGGTGTAGCGCTTGGCCAACGACACCACCAGGCGCAGGTTGGCCTCGAGCAGGTGGTTCTTGGCCCGCCGGCCGTCCTCGGAGATCCAGTCGTACTCGTCGCGGACCTTGTCCTTCAGCTTCGCGGCCTCGTCACCCAGCTGCTCCTCGGCGAACAGGCCGGCCTCGATCCGCTTGGCGAGCTCGACCTCCTGCTCGGCGTTCAGCAGCGGGACCTTGCCGATCTGCTTCAGGTAGTCCTTGACCGGGTCCGCGGTGGCACCGGCGACCATCACCTGCTGCTCGGGCTCGTCGGTCTCGTCGGCCTCGGAGACGACGAAACCCTCGTCCTCGGTCAGCTCCTTCTCCAGCCCCTGCACAGCGTCGGGCTTGAAGTCGGACTCGTCCACGTCGTCGAGTGAGCGCGGCTTGCCGGTCTTGGGATCGATCGACAAACCAGCCTCGGTGACTTTGCCGGGGACGGCCTTCTTCGCCGGCGACTTCTTGGCGGCGGCGGCCTTCTTCGCGGGGATACCGTCCTCCTTGGTGCCGGCGGGCTTGGCCGCGGCCTTCTTCACTGCCGCCTTCTTGGCAGCAGGGTCGGTCACTCGGGCGCTGGTCCTCGGAGCCGTGCTGCGGGCGGTGGCGGCCACTGCCCGGGCTGACTCGGCGGGAAGATTCTCGGACGAGCTGGACGACACGAATTACCTCTCGTCTGACGCAGGGTTTGTAGTACGGCGGTACGGCGGTGGTGCGAGTGCTTTGGGGTACGACTGTGTGCGGCTGCTCGCTGGTCAGGCGGCGGCAACACTACATTGTAATCCGCGAGCCAAGCCCAAGCGCGCCGCGACCCCCCGAACGACATGCCTCGGCCCCTTCCGGGCGGTGCGTTCCCGCTCGGTCGGGGCCTGAGCACTTCACCGTTCAAACGTCGCCTTCTCAGCCGCCTAGCCGTTGCGGGTCCGCCGCAGCGGACGCGCCACCACCCGCTGCTGAACCAGCTGCTGCTCCTGCTTGAACTGCCGCACCTTCACGAGCGACGCCACGTCGATCACATCCGCGACGGATTTGTACGCGCCGTCCTCGCCGTACGGCTCGGATGCCTCGCGCCAGCCCCGCGGCCGGACCTTGAGCTGCTTGCCGAGCAGCGCGACGAAGATCTTCGCCTTCTGCGCGCCGAAGCCCGGCAGGGCCGACAGCCTGGCCAGCAGGTCGTCCCCGGACTTCACATCGGACCACAGGCCCGAAGCGTTACCGGCGTACTCCTCGTCGAGGTGCTTGGCGAGGGTCTGGATCCGGGCCGCCATCGCGGTCGGGAACCGGTGCACGGCCGGCGGGCCGGCCACCACTTCGACGAACGCATCCGGGTCGTAGTGCGCGACCGTGGACGGATCGAACGGTCCGGCCATCCGCTTCGCGATCGCGACCGGGCCCGCGAATGCCCGCTCCATCGGAATCTGCTGGTCGAGCAGCATGCCCACCAGGAGTGCGAACGGATCTCTGCTCAGCATCTCGTCGGCGTCGGGCTGCTGTGCGAGGCACAGCTTCTTGCTGCGTGTCGAAGTCACCTCAGTCCTCCCCTTCGTCGGCCTTCACGGCCAGCACCGGACACGGAGCGTCGAGCAGCACCCGCTGGGCATTGCTGCCGAGGATGAGCTTGCCGACCGGGGACCGGCGGCGCAGGCCGATCACGATGAACTCCGCGTGCACCTGCTCGGCGACGGCCACCAGGTCCTCCGCCGGATCGAGTCCACGCACCAGCTGCCGCACCTCGTAGGGCACGCCGGTCGAGTCGAGCTGCTCCCGCACCTCCGTCAAAGCGGCGTCACTCGCCGCGGCCTCGTCGCTGTCGAAGCTGCGACCGCCCCGGTGTGAGTTCACCACCACGAGCTTGGCGTCACGAAGCGTTGCCTCTTCCGCCGCTCGCCGAAGGGCTGCACGGCCCTCGGCCTTCGGCACGTAACCCACGACGATGGTCGTCATCGCCCTGCCTCACCTCCGGGTGTCGTGTCGACCCGTTCCGAACGATACTGCTCCCGACCGTGGTCGGCATCCGCTGCATTTGCACCTGTTGTGTCGCGACGGTGACGGACGGCTGATCGTCGTGCGGGTAGTACTCCACCACCGCCCCGGCCACCGTTGTGGCAGCCACGCCGGTGCCCGAGTACTACCCGCGACGGAACTCTCTAACCTTCCGGTGGCCACACCTTTGCAGGGCTGTCACCCAACGCGCCACCCCTGTAGTCCGGGTCGTTATCGAACTCCCCACCCAGTTGCCTAGGGCACCCGACGCAGCGTGACCATTCCTGTCCTACGTTGTCTGCCCGACTAACCGGTTCAGTGCAGACTCCTTCCCCACCCCACGACCCCGGTCAGTCGATCGGCCACGTGTGCACTGGAGCGTTCTCATGCATGTGCTCGGAGTACCTGCGCAGCATGCCGCGCAACGCGTCCCGGCGGCCGTGAGGTCCTCTTGTATACAGTCGATGAAACTCATCGGCCTGCCAGGCGGCGCCGTTGCGGTTGGTCAGGCAGCGCTGCTCGATGATGCCGAGCAGGCGATCGCGGACGGCGGCGTCGACACCCCACGCGTCCAAACCGCGAGAGGCCAACGGGAGCAGGCGTCGCAGCACCAGCTCGGTCGCGCGCGCGGTGCCGACACCCGGCCAGAACACCTCCGCGTCGATGCCGTGCCGAGCGGCCGAGTGGAAGTTCTCCTCGGCCGCGCTGAACGACATCTGCGACCAGATCGGCCGTTCGTCGTCGGCCAGCGCGCGAACCAGGCCGAAGTAGAAGGCGCCGTTGGCCATCGTGTCGACGACCGTCGGACCGGCCGGCAGCACCCGGTTCTCCACCCGGAGATGGGGCTTCTCCCGGACAACGTCGTACACCGGGCGGTTCCAGCGGTAGATCGTCCCGTTGTGCAGCCGCAACTCCGAAAGAGCTGGGGTGTCGCCACGGTCGAGGACGGCGATCGGATCCTCGTCCGACGTCACTGGCAGCAACGCCGGGTAGTAGCGCGAGTTCTCCTCGAACAGGTCGAAGATCGAGGTGATCCAGCGTTCACCGAACCACACCCGCGGCCGCACGCCCTGGGTCTTCAGCTCGTGCGTGCGGGTGTCGGCGGCCTGCTCGAACAACGGGATCCGGGTCTCGCGCATCAGCTCCTTGCCGAACAGGAACGGCGAGTTCGCGCCGACCGCGAGCTGGACGCCGGAGATCGCCTGGGCCGCGTTCCAGTACCGCGGGAAGGCTTCCGGCGTGACCTGCAGGTGGAACTGCGTCGACGTGCAGGCCGCCTCCGGCACGATCGTGTCGGCGGTGATCGCGAGCCGCTCGATGCCGTCGATCGCGATCTGCACGTCCTCGCCGCGGGCGGCGAAGATCTGGTCGTTCAGCAAGGCGTAGCGCGGGTTGGTGCTGAGCGCCTCGCGGTGGATGTGCTCGGTGAGCAGGGTCGGCAGGATGCCCACGACGACCATCGACGAGCCGGTCCGGGCCGCCTTCTCCTCGGCCGCGTTCAGGCTGTCGCGGATGTTCGCCTCCATCGTGTCCAGCCCGATGCCGTCGATCTGCCCGGGCGGCACGTTGATCTCGATGTTGAACTGGCCGAGCTCGGTCTGGAACGCGTCGTCCTCGATCGCGCTCAGCACCTCGGAGTTCTTGAAGGCCGGGTCGAACTTCTCGTCGACCAGGTTCAGCTCGATCTCGATCCCGGTCATCGGGCGTTCCGGGGCGAACCGGGCCTCGCGCAACATCCGTGCGAACGCATCCAGATTGCGATGGACCTGGCTGCGGAACGCGGTCCGGTCTGCCCGGGTGAACTCGACCCGGTCGACTTCCTCACCCATCTGCGCCTCCCAGTCGGAGTGTGCGGGGTACGACGTAACTTCAGTCTGCCTGACCGGTACCCGGTTTTGTCGGTGCAACCGGCGAGACTGGTGCCGTGCGTGGTGAACCCTCGGTGCTGCATGTCGACCTGGACGCGTTCTTCGCGGCTGTCGAGCAGCGCGACAAGCCGTCGTTGCGCGGCAAGCCGGTCGTGGTCGGCGGCATCGGCGTCCGCGGCGTGGTGTCCACCGCGTCGTACGAAGCCCGCAAGTACGGCGTCCGGTCCGCGATGTCGACCGCGGAGGCGCGGTCCCGCTGCCCGCACGCGGCGTACCTGGGGCCGCGCTTCGAGGTGTACCGGCGGACCAGCCAGGCGGTGATGGCCGAGATGCGGGCGCTGTCGCCGCTGGTCGAGCCGCTGTCGCTGGACGAGGCGTTCGTCGACCTGTCCGCGGCCGGGCTGACCGGGCTCACGGTGGACGACGTACAGGCGATCGCCCAGGACCTGAAGGACGCGATCCGCAAGGCCAGTGGCGGCCTGACCGCATCGGTCGGCGCCGGGACGTCGAAGCTGATCGCGAAGATCGCCAGCGACCTCGACAAGCCGGACGGCGTGGTCGTCGTACCGCCGGGGACAGAGGCGGAGTTCCTCGCGCCGATGCAGGTGACGGTGATCCCGGGCGTGGGTCCGGCGACCGCGCAGCGGCTGTCCATGGCCGGCGTGCGGACCGTGGCGGATCTGCAGCAACTGGACGAGGACGAGCTGATCCGCCAGGTCGGGTCGGCGCACGGCTCGAGCCTGCATCGGTTGGCGATCGCCGCCGACGACCGCCCGGTGGTGAGCGACCGCGAGACCAAGTCCGTCAGTGTCGAGGACACCTTCGAGACCGACATCGTCGACCGCTCGCTGCTGACCGCGATCGCGGACCGGATGGCCCACCGCGTCGCCGAACGGCTGCAGAAGGCGCAACTCTCCGGCCGGACCGTGACGGTGAAGACGCGGATGCACGACTTCACGACGCACACCCGGTCGTCAACGCTCGCCGGGCCGACCGACGACGCGCGGGTCGTGGCGCGGGTCGCGCGCCGGCTGCTCGACGAGAGCGACATCTCCGGCGGGATCCGGCTGCTCGGCGTCGGTGTCTCCTCGCTCGCCGACTGGATCCAGGACGACCTCTTCACCGAGAGCGAGGACGACGGCCGGCAGCCCGAAGTGGTCGAGCTGCCCGAGCGGGCGCGCGACCTCACCGGCTACTACCCCGGCCAGGACGTCTTCCACCCGGACTACGGCCGCGGGTGGGTCTGGGGCTCGGGCCGCGGCCGGGTGACGGTACGGTTCGAGACCGCGGACACGCCGCCCGGCCCGGTGCGAACCTTCGCCGTCGACGATTCCGCGCTCACGAAAGTGGTAACCGGTGGAGCGGAAGAGGACGACGAACCCGAACATGACCACAATGGGCGGAATGAATGAGGAACGGCGGGGGGTCTACCCGTTCTGTGCGTCCTGTACTGCGTCGTCGACCGCTTGGCGCGTGCCTGACGGGGCCGGCCCGGCTGGAGTCGGGACGCGGTTCGTCGGTCACCGGGATGTCTGTGAGAACTGCGGGTCGTCGGTCCGGACGCTGTACTCGACGGTCCTGTGGATTCCGGTGTCGAAGAAGGGCCGGTTCCGGATCATCCCGACCGGCGGCCGCAACTACATCGGCCGCAAGGTCGTCGACCAGCCGGTGCAAACCGTCGTACGGCGTTCTCCGAGCACGGCGCACCCGGAGCTCGACGGCGATCCGGCGTACCGGCAGGCCGAGGCGTACTGGGCGGACAGCGAGCCCGGTCGGGCGTTGCCGTTCTACCGGTCTGCGCTGATCGAGCGGGAGAAGGCGTTGCCGGCTGACGACCCGGCCACGCTGCGCGTGCGACTGCGGGTCGCCCAGGGGCTGCTTGCGACTGCGAACTACGGCCGGGCGATCGCGTGGTTCGAGTTGGTCACACCTCAACTGGTGGAGGTGTTCGGGCCGAACCACGAGCTGACCCGGGCCGCGACCGAGGCGGTCACCGGAGCGCGGTTGATGGTCGGCGGCCCACGCTCGGAGGCGACGCTCCTCGCGAACATCGTCACCGTCGACGAACAGGACCTCGACCCGCACGACCCGCAACTGCTGCGTGATCGCGCGGCTCTGGGCAGGGCATTGCTGGCCGGTGGCGAGATCGCGGCGGCAGTCGAGGCGCTGGCGCAGACGGTCAGCGATGCCGACACTGCGCTCGGCTCCTCGCACCCGGACACTGCGGTCTATCGCGCGGCGCTGGTAGAGGCGTGCGATGTGGCCGAGGCCCGGGGCAGGAAGCGGGACGTGCAGGCGGCCGAGGCGGCCCGGCCGTTGCTCAACCGCGCAGGCGCACCGACAAGCAGGTGACGCAGCCCTCGAGCTTCTCGAACTCGCTGATGTCGACGACGACGGGCGTGTAACCGAGCGACTCGAACATCTCAGCCGACTTGGGCGCGGAGGCTGCCATCAGCAACCGGTCCTCCCCCAGCAGTACGACGTGCGACCCGGCCTCCTCGGGGACGGGCTTGAAGATGTCGAACGCCTGCGGATCGTCGACCAGCGGCTCGTACCCGATGACCGTGCCGTCTGGAAGCGCGGTCACTGCTGACTTGAGATGCAGCACCTTGCGCACGGGCACGGAACGCACGGTCGCACCGAGCGGCGCGAAGGAGTCAGCCAGTTGGCGGATGCCGGCCTCGTTCGTCCGCCCGCCGAGTCCGACGTAGATGGTGGAGCCGATCTTGAGGACGTCGCCGCCGTCGAGGGTGCCCGGGTCGGTGATGTGCGCGATCCGGTAGCCCTGCGCTGCCACAGTCTGCTCGGCGGCCGCGGCTTCCGGACGGCGCTCGTCGGCGCCTGACCGGGCGATCACGGCGAGGTCGCCGTACACGACCATCGTGTCCTCGATGAAGACGCCGTCCGGGCACTCGTCGATCGCCGGCACCTCGACCGGCGTCCACCCGGTAGCCCGGAGCGCGTCGACGTACTGCTGCCACTGGCGTACGGCGAGGTCCGCGTCGACCGGGGTGCGTTCGATGTGTGTGATGAGGCCGTCGGCGAGGCGAGGGCTGGGGCGTCGGACCAGGACTGTCGGCATACCTGCAGGTTAACCGGGGTACCGGCGCGGCAGACGTTCGAGAACGGAGGGCGACGAATGCCGAAGATCCTGCCGGCGATGGGTGGCGACGTGGTGGAGATCATCCTTGCGGACCACCGGTGGTTCGAAGAGGCGTTGCGTGAGCTGCGCGACGTGCAGAGCGACCGGTCCGCCGTACTGGCCGATCTGGCCACGGTGCTGATCGCGCACGCGGAGGCCGAGGAGTCGAAGGTGTACCCCAGCCTGCGGCGGAAGGACGCGATCGACGCCGAGGAGGTCGAGCACTCCGAGCACGAGCACGACGAGGGCAACGAGGCGCTGCTCGAACTGATGCAGGTCGAGGAAACCGGCAGCGAGGAGTTCAGCGAGAAGCTGCACGAGCTCTCCGAGGCCCTCTCGCACCACCTCGACGAGGAGGAGCGCGACGTCCTCAACCCGGCCCGGACCGACGTCTCCGAAGAGGTCCGCCGGCAACTGGGCGACGCATTCGCCGAGGAGCGCGCCCGCCTGATCGACTCCGGCTGCGGCGACATCACCAACGTCCGCAAGCTCGTCGAGGCCGCACAGAAGGCCTGAGCCGAGCCCGCTTAGGATCCCGGGTGTGGCCGGGCTGCTGGAGCATCGCGGATACGTCCGATTCTGGATCGCCGATGCGGTGTCGATGGTCGGCTCGTCCGTCAGCGCGCTCGCCCTGCAGGTCGTTGCCGTCGTCACCTTGCAGGCGTCCGGCACCGAGGTCGGGATCCTCAACGCGGCCCGCTGGCTGCCGTACCTGCTGTTCGGCCTGCTCGCGGGGGTGATCGTCGATCGCTACCGCCGCAAGCCGCTGCTCGTCGGCACCGACCTCGCCCGGGCGATCGTGCTGGGTGTCATCCCGCTCGCAGCGATGCTGGACGTTCTCAGCCTTCCGCTGCTGATCGCCGTCGTACTCGTCTTCGGCACGTTGTCCCTCGCGTACGACGCCGCACACCAGTCGTTCCCGCCGTCGCTCGTACCCACCGACCTGCTCACGTCGGCGTGGGCGCGACTCGAACAGACAAGTGCGGTGGCACAGACGGGCGGACCGGTGTTCGCCGGTGCGCTGATCAGGCTGATCGGCGCGCCGGCCGCGATCCTGGTCGACGCGGTGTCGTACCTGCTGTCCGGCCTCGTGCTCGCCACCGTCCGCCCGCGAACGCCGGAAGTTGCCGAAAGCACCGGTCAGCCGCGGCACCTGGGCCGGGAGATCCGCGAGGGGCTCAACTGGGTCTATCGCAACAGCACCCTCGGGCCGATCACGACGACCTCACACGTGTGGTTCGTGTTCCAGGGCCTGCTCACCACGGTCTTCGTCCTGTTCGTGCTCAACACGCTCGGGCTGAGCGCGTTCTGGCTCGGCGTGACGTACGCGTGCGCCGGCGTCGGCTCGGTGATCGGCGCGACCGCGTCCGGCCGGGTCGGCCGGCGGTTCGGGGTCGGACCCGCGATCATCGCCTGCCGCTGGCTCAGTCCAGTCGCCTACCTGACCGTGCCGCTCGCCGGCGACAACGCGGCCGGCATCGTGCTGCTCTGTGCCGGCCAGTTCGTCCTGGGCGTCTCCCTCGGCATCGACAGCCCGATCGAGATGGGCTACCGCCAGTCGATCACGCCGTCCGGGCTGCTCGGGCGGATGAACGCCACGACGCGTTCGTTCAACCGGGCCGCCATTGTCATCGGCGCACCCGCCGGCGGCCTGCTGGCCGACCGGTTCGGCACCCGTACGGCGCTCTGGATCGGTGTCGGCGGCATGGTAGTCCAGGCCGTCCTCCTGCACCGCTCCGCCTTCCGGCACGCCCGCCTCACAACGGAATCGTGAGGCCTTCCTCGGCGGTGAGGACTTCGCCGTCGAACTCTCGCTGGGCTTCGGCGAGCGAGATTGCGCGGTCGGAGCCGGGCCAGAAGTGGGTCAGGAGGAGGCGGTTCGCCGGGTTGGCGCCGCGGGCTGCTTCGGTTGCGGTCATCACGTAGCGCGGGCTGGTCTGTGGTGACGGGCTCTGCAGGGTCGCGTCGGAGATGAACAGGTCGGTGCCCTGGGCAAGCTTTGCCAGGTCGTCCGAGGGTCCGCTGTCGCCGGTGTAGGCGACGGACACGCCTGGTGCGGTCAACCGGACGCCGAGGTTGGTGACGTAGTGCGGCAGCAGCACGGTCTCCACGGTGAAGGGACCGAGCTGAGTGGTGGTCGCGAGGTCATGTACGTCGAAGACCGTGGCCGGATCTGGGTTCGGCTCGAGGGCGCGCAGTACGTCGAGAACGCCTGGCGGACAGTGCAGCGGGATCGGGGCCGCGTCGCGTGCCTCGTAGTACCGGACTCGGGCGAGGGCGCTCACGTCGACGCAGTGGTCGGGGTGTTGATGCGTGACGATGATCGCGTCGACGTCACCGGTCGGGCGGTGGCGAAGCAGCTGCGGCAGGGCGGCGTACCCGAGGTCGAGGACGACCGTGAAGCCGTCGTACTCCAGCAGGAAGCCCGCACACGCACGCCCGGGTTCCGGCCAGGCGCCACAGGATCCCAGGACGGTGAGCGACCTCACCGGACGGCGAACGGCTGGTCGCTCGGGACGATGTCCTTGCCCAGGGGCAGCAGGGAGATCGGGATCAGCTTGAAGTTCGCCAGGCCGAGCGGGATGCCGATGATCGTGACGCACAGCGCGATCCCGGTGGCCAGGTGGCCCAGCGCCAGCCACCAGCCGGCGAAGATCACCCAGATGATGTTCCCGAGGACCGCGCCGGCGCCGGCCGACGGCTTGTCGACGATGGTCCGGCCGAACGGCCAGAGCGTGAACCCGGCGATCCGGAACGCCGCGATGCCGAACGGGATCGTCACGATCAGCACGCAGCAGATGATGCCGGCGACCGCATACCCGATCGCCAGCCAGAACCCGGCCAGCACCAGCCAGATCAGGTTGAGAAGCGTCCTCATGCTTCCAGCCTGCCATCCGATGGGCGCAGACCGTGCGAACTCGGGGATGAATCCGGGCTAATACTGATCGGTGCTGAGGGTCGCGAACGTCAGGCCGGCCTTCATCAGCCGCTCGCGCAGGTGTGGACCCATGGCGGCGGCTGTGGTGGTCTGGCCTGCTGTCTTCGGTACGTCGTCGAGGGCCAGGCAGAGGGCGCTCTCGCCGAGCATCTTGGCGGTCTCGCCGTACCCTGGATCGCCGCCGGCGACCTCGGTGATCACCTGCTTGCCGCCGCCGCGGCCGACGAAGCGGACGTTGAACCACGACTTCGCGCGGCGTTCGGGACTCGGGCCGTCGCCGGGTTTGAGGCGGTTCAGGAGCGCGTTGCGGGCCGGCGGGATCTGCGCGGCAGCGACCAGGAGCGCCATCCCACCGATGCCTCCGGCAACCACCGGAAGGCGTCTGACCGCGGCGAAGTGCGAGTACCGGAAGTCGGGGCCGTAGCGGTCGAGCAGGCGCGCGGAGTAGCCGACGATCTGCGGATCGATGGTCGGCAGCGGCACTGCCCAGAAGCCTTGCTCGCGGTGGATCCTGCCCGGGACCGCTTTCGCCGAACGGCCTTCCGGACGCGGCTCGGCGCGGCGCCGGGCGCGATGGGCCTCGAGGTTCTGCTTCGGCCGGGAGAACGCGGTGATCGCGGTGTGGAAGGTGCCGCCGGAGGGCCGCCCGCCGCCGCGGAGCAGACCGTTCACCTGGATCGGCACGCGCTCGGGCAACTGCTCGACGGTGAACTGCACACCGAGGTCGTACGGGATCGAGTCGAAGCCGCAGGCATGAATGATCCGGGCACCGGTCTGTACGGCGCGCTCGTGGTATCGGACGTACATCCGGTCGACGAACTCGGGCTCGCCGGTCAGGTCGAGGTAGTCGGTCCCGGCGTCGGCGCAGGCGGCGACCAGCGCCTCGCCGTACTGGATGTAGGGGCCGACGGTGGTGACCACGATCCGGGTCGACTCGGCGAGGGCGCGGATCGACTGCGGGTCGGTGACGTCGGCGTGCAGGACGTCCTTGCCGAACCGCTCCAGCTTCGCTTTGTTGCGACCGGCAACTGCCCAGCGCAGGTTCGCTGGTGCGTGCTCGGCGAGGTACTCCGCGGTCAGCGCCCCGGTGAACCCGCTGGCCCCGAGCAGCACGACGTCGTACTGGCGGTTCATCGTCCGGCGGCCTTCTCGGTGTCGGCGCGCCCGCCGGCGCCGGACGCCCGGGTCGACTCGGCGGCGCCGCGCGCC
Source organism: Kribbella sp. NPDC050820 (assembly GCF_040653975.1). Taxonomy (NCBI): domain Bacteria; kingdom Bacillati; phylum Actinomycetota; class Actinomycetes; order Propionibacteriales; family Kribbellaceae; genus Kribbella; species Kribbella sp. NPDC050820. The sequence goes on along the minus strand of NZ_JBFAHB010000017.1, from coordinate 120,403 downwards.
TGGATGTCGGCCAGCGCGGCCCGGTCGGCCTTCGGCACGCTGAACCGGGACCCGGCCTCGATCACGTGCGGGATCAGCCAGCGGAACACCTTCAGCGCACCGATCCACCCCGGCACGTGCACCGTCCGCGAGCGCTTCTGGATGCCCTGGGTGAACTTCTCCACCGCGAACTCCAGCGGATACACCTTTCCCGCCAGCGGCACCCCGGTCCGCACCTTGCCGAACACCGGGTGCTCGTCCACGCCACGCACCATGTCGGTGTCCACGAACGTCATGTGCGCCACCCCGACCCGGACGCCGAGGTGCTTGAGCTCGACGCGCAGCGTGTCGCCCATCGCCTCCACGCCGGCCTTGGCCACGTTGTACGACGCGAGTCCGGGAATGTGCACGATCGCCGCAAGAGAGGACACAAGCAGCAAGTACCCCTTGCTCGCCAGCAGATGCGGCAGCGTCAGGTTGACCGTGCGCCAGACGCCGTACAGGTTGACGTCGAGCACTCGCTCCCAGACCTTCGGGTCCATGCTGCGGGTGAACCCGGGCGCCGCGATACCGGCGTTCGCCATCACCACGTCGATCCGGCCGTACCGCTCGACCACGCCCTCGATCGCGGTCCGCAGCGACTCGGTGTCTGTGACGTCGGCCTCCCACCAGCCGGCATCCGGGCCACAGTCCTCGGCGACCTTCTTCAGCTCGTCCGGCTCCAGGCCGATCAGCGCGAGCTTGGCGCCGTGCTGAGCGAGCCGGCGGGCCACGGCGGCCCCGATTCCACGGGACGCTCCGGTGATGAGGACGACCTGGCCAGGCAGCGGACGCATCGGGGACCTCCAGCTTGTTGAGTGGGCACTCAACAGTAATCGCGTATTGACCATTTACTCAATAGACTGGCCGTATGACCCAGACCTCGTCCGCCCGGCTGCGCCCCGACCAGCGGCGTGCGCAGATCCTCGAGGCCGCCCGCCGGGTGCTGGTCGCCGACCCGCACCGGGAGCTCACCGTCGAGCTGGTCGCGGCCGAGGCCGGCGTCTCCCCCGCCCTGCTGTTCCACTACTTCGGCTCGAAGAAGAAGTTCCAGTACGCCGTCATCGAGGAAGCCGCCGCCGAAGTCATGCTGCGGACCGCCCCCGACCCGTCGCTGCCGCCCGAGGAGCAACTGCGCTCCGGCATCCGCGCGTTCGTCCGCGCCGTCCTCGAAGCGCCGCAGCTCTACCGCGCGACCTTGCTGATGTCGGCGGCCGGCGATCCCGCCGTCCGCGCGCTGCACTCGGAGATCCGGCAGGTGTTCAGCACCTGGGTCATCGGCGCCGTCGGTCAGCGCGGCATCGAGATCACACCGGCCGTCGAGCTCGCCTGCCACGGCTGGCAGGGGTACGTCGAGCAGACTTTGATGACCTGGATCGACAACCCCACGATCCCCGCCGAGACCCTCGAAGACCTTTGCGAACGCTCGCTCGATGCGATTCTCGCTACGACTCACTGAAGGCTGTCAGGGCGTCGAGCGTCGCCTTGGCCATCCGATCCGTCATGTCCGCGCCGACAGCCTCGCGCAGGCTCTGGTCGACGTCGTTCAGCACGGCCCGGCAGCGGTCGAGGAGCTCGTGACCTGAAGCCGTCACCTGCAGGTCGGCAGTGCGACCGCGACCAGGAGCGGTACGGCGTTCCACGGCGCCCATCTCCTGCAGTTGAAGGAGCGTGGACTGCATGCTCTGAGCGGTGATGCCGTCGCGGCGGGCCAGTTCGCTGTAGGAGAGACCCGGCTGGTGGGCCAGGTGACCGAGAGCCGAGAAGTGCCGCATGGTCAGACCCTGTCGACGGAGCTCGGCGTCGGTCCGGTCCCGGAGCTGGCGGCCGAGCATCATCAGCAGCAGCGCGGGGCTGATCGGCGGCTGACCGGTCTCTTCCATCGGCACATCATGGCAGGCGGGTCGAGTTTCAGGTTGGCTGATACTTGAGTTACAGTCTGCCTGAAACTCGCCCACCCGTGAGATCGGATCCGGATGAACAAGTTCCTGCTCAGCGTGCACGTGATCGCTGCCATCATCTTCGTCGGGCCGGTGACGGTCGCGGCCAGCATGTTCCCGCCGCTCGCCCGGCGCGTGCTCACGTCCGACCAGCCGGAGACCGGGGTGCTGACGGTGCTGCACCGGATCAGCCGCGGGTACGCCATCGGCGGCCTGACGGTCCCGGTGTTCGGCATCGCGGTGGCGGTCGGTCTTGGAGTACTGACGGACTACTGGCTGATCATCTCGATGGTCCTCACCGCGATCGCCGCGGCCGTCCTCGCGTTCGTAGTGCTTCCCGCGCAGGCCCGAGTCCTCGACGCTGCGGGCTCGTCCCTCGAGGTGCGTGAGCAGTCGCTGCCCCAGGCGAAGGCGCTGTCCATGACCACTGGTGTCTTCGCGTTGCTGTGGACCGTTGTCGTGGTGCTGATGATCGTCCGTCCCGGCTCGACGACGGGGGCCCGATGATTCGGGTGCTGAAGATCGCCGCGGCCGTTGAGGCGGTCAGTGTGTGTCTGCTCTTTCTGAACCTGTTCACGGTGCACTGGCCGGCCGTGTCGTCCGCGCTCGGCCCGACGCACGGGACGGCGTACCTGGTGACGATCGTGGCGGCGCTGTCCACGGCCGGGGCGTCGAGGCGGGCGAAGGTGCTGGCGTTCGTGCCGGCGGTCGGCGGGTACCTGGCGTTGCGCAGTTTGTCGGTGCCGGCACGTTAGGGTTTGGGCGTGCTGACGGTCGCCACGGTGAATGTGAACGGGATCAGGGCTGCGTACCGGCGCGGGATGGCGCCCTGGCTGGAGCAGACCGATCCGGATCTGCTGCTGATGCAGGAAGTTCGGGCGACTGACGACGTACTGCGGGAGCAGCTCGGCGGGGACTGGAACATCGCGCACGCCGAGCCGACGATCGACGGCCACAAGGGTCGCGCCGGGGTGGCGGTCGCCTCCCGGCGGCCGATCAAGGACGAGCGGGACGACATCGGCCCGGCGCGATTCGCCGGGTGCGGGCGGTGGATCGAGGCTGACGTCATACTGGACGACGGGTCGCTGCTGACGGCGGTGAGCACGTACGTGTTCACCGGGGAGTTCGAGACGCCGCCGCGGCAGGAGGAGAAGTACGCCTTCCTGGATGCAATCACCGCCCGGCTCGCGAGGCTGCGCGCCGACGGGCGGCACGTGCTGATGTGCGGCGACCTGAACATCGCGCACCGCGAGGTCGACTTGAAGGCGTGGAAGGCCAACCGGAAGAAGAGCGGCTTCCTGCCCGAGGAGCGGGCCTGGATGGATCGGCTGTTCGCCGACGGCTGGGTAGACCTGGGCCGCCACTTCGGCGGCGAGGGCCCCGGTCCGTACTCGTGGTGGTCGTGGCGCGGCAAAGCCTTCGACAACGACGCCGGATGGCGCATCGACTACCAGATCGCCTCCCCCGAGCTCGCGGCCGCGGCGACCGGCTGCGTGATCCATCGCGCCCCGTCGTACGCCGAGCGCTGGAGCGACCACGCTCCGGTGGTGGCGACGTACGCGCTCTGACTTTCGCTTGTGGATAAACGGCGACGCCGGGTCGCCGGTTGCGGGTAGTCTCGCGGCATGTCCGAGATTGAATCCCTGAAGCCGCCGGTGGCGGCGCAGAAGCCGGTCGAGCGACGTCATCACGGTGACGTGTTCGTCGACGAGTACGAGTGGTTGCGGGACAAGTCCGACGACGAGGTGCTGGGGTACCTGCGCGCGGAGAACTCCTACACCGAGGCACGCACCGAGCACCTGGAGTCGTTGCGTGAGGCAATCTTCAAGGAGATCTCGGACCGGACGCTGCAGACCGACCTGAGCGTGCCGGCCCGGCACGGCGGGTACTGGTACTACTCGCGCACGATCGAGGGCAAGCAGTACGGGATCCACTGCCGGGTCAAGGCCGACGGCGACCAGCCGCCGGCGACCGACGGCGACATCCCGGGCGAAGAGGTGATGCTCGACGGCAACGAGGTGGCCGGCGACTCCGAGTTCTTCGCGCTCGGCACCGTCGACGTCTCCCCCGACGGCCGGCTGCTCGCGTACTCGGTCGACCTCAAGGGCGACGAGCGGTTCACGCTGCGGATCAAGGACCTGGCCACCGGCGAGCTGCTGCCCGACGAGCTGCCCGAGGTGCACTACGGGTCGGCCTGGTCCGCGGACGGGTCCACGATCTTCTACACCAAGGTCGACGACGCCTGGCGGCCGTTCCAGGTCTGGCGGCACGCCCTCGGCGCGACCGACAACGTCCTGGTGATGGAGGAGCCGGACGAGCGGTTCTGGGTCGGCGTCGACCTGACCCGCAACGAGCAGGCGATCATGATCGCCCTCGGCAGCAAGCTGACCAGCGAGGTCTGGCTGCTCGACGCCAACGACCCGGCCGGTCAGCCGGTCGTGGTCGCGCCCCGCCGCGAGGGCGTCGAGTACGACGTCGAGCACGCCGGCGACCAGCTGCTGATCACCCACAACGCGGACGCGCCCAACTTCTCCCTCGCGACCGCGCCGCTCGACTCCCCCGGTGCGTGGACGACGCTGATCCAGGGCGACGAGACCAGCCGGCTGCTCGGCGTCGACGCCTTCGCCGACCACGTCATCCTGTACCGCCGTCGCGACGCGCTCACCGAGCTCGCGATCATGCGCCGTACGGCGGACGGCTTCGACGCACCGGAGGTGCTGGAGTTCGACGAGCCGATCCACACCGTCTCCCCCGGCCGCAACGACGAGTGGCACGACACCCGCTACCGGTTCGGCTACACGTCGCTGGTGACACCGGGTTCGACGTACGACGTGAATCTCGCGACCGGTGAGCGGCGACTGCTGAAGCAGCAGCCGGTGCTCGGCGGCGTGGACCTCGGCGCCTACACGCAGTACCGGGAGTGGGCCACGGCCGAGGACGGGACGTCGGTGCCGATCTCGCTGGTCGCGCGCAAGGACGTGATCAAGGACGGGAACGCGCCGGTCGTGCTGTACGGGTACGGCTCCTACGAGAGCTCGATGGACCCCTGGTTCTCGATCCCGCGGCTGTCGCTGCTGGACCGCGGCGTGGTGTTCGCGATCGCGCACGTGCGCGGTGGTGGCGAGCTCGGCCGGCAGTGGTACGACAACGGCAAGATGCTGACCAAGCGGAACACATTCACCGACTTCGTGGCGGCCGCCGAGCACCTGGTCAAGGACGGCTGGACCCGGCCGGAGCGGATCGTCGCCCAGGGTGGCAGCGCGGGCGGCCTGCTAATGGGCGCGGTCGCGAACCTGGCGCCGCATGCCTTCGGCGGGATCGTCGCGGAGGTGCCGTTCGTGGATGCGCTGACGACGATTCTCGACCCGTCGCTGCCGCTGACTGTGATCGAGTGGGAGGAGTGGGGCAACCCGCTCGAGGACGCCGCGGTGTACGAGTACATGAAGTCCTACTCGCCGTACGAGAACATCAGCGCGCAGCAGTATCCGCGGATCCTGGCGATCACCAGCCTGAACGACACCCGGGTGTTCTTCGTCGAGCCGGCCAAGTGGGTCGCGAAACTGCGCGCCACCGCGACCGGAAACGTCGACGTTCTGCTCAAGACCGAAATGGAGGCCGGTCACGGCGGCCGCTCGGGCCGGTACGACGCCTGGCGCGAACTGGCCTTCACGCTGTCCTGGGAGCTCGACACCCTCGGCCTGGCCTGACCGTGGCGGGACGCCACCCACGGGAGGCGTCCCGCGTCACGGAGTGACCGTTTCGCGCGGGAACAGGGCGGGTACTTGCGGCGTTGCTGTTCGAGGTGAGGCCGATGGTGTGTTGTGCAACACATTCAGGGGCCCGAAACGCCGGGATTCTGCAGAGATTCTCAGCTTCCCGCCGCCGTGTTCCGCTGGGCCAGGCCGACGGAATACCCGGGAAATCTCACGGAAGGTGCGCAAACACGCCGAAATACAGGCCTGCCCGGACGGCGGCGTCCGGCAGGCGGCCGCGAGCGGGCCGGCAGGCCCTGGTTTCCGCACCTGATCGGTGCCGGGAACTCTCAGGGAACGTTCAGGCTGTTTACACACTCGTCGTGGAATCTTGAACCTCACTCGAGCGTTGCTCTCCATGTAACGACGAAGGGAGTTTCGGTGGCTCGCACGACTCGTGTCCGCACCGCGGACGACGGTATCGACGGCAAGGACAGCGTCGGTCTCTACCTCGAAGAGATCGCGCGCACGCCCCTGCTGACGGCTGAGGAAGAGGTCGAGCTCGCTGAGACGGTCGAGGCAGGTCTCCTAGCGGAGCAACTGCTGGCCGAGGGGCGGGTTGGACGGAAGAAGGGCGGAGCGCCCAAATATGCGACGGAGGAAGAGCTGCAGTGGCTGGCCGACGAGGGCCAGCGCGCGCAGCAGCGGTTCGTGACCGCGAACCTCCGGCTGGTGGTCTCGATCGCCCGCCGTTACGGACGGTCCCAGATGCCGCTGCTGGACCTGGTCCAGGAGGGCAACACCGGCCTGATCCGTGCGGTGGAGAAGTTCGACTACCGCAAGGGATTCAAGTTCTCGACGTACGCGACCTGGTGGGTGCGGCAGGCCATCACCCGCGGTATCGCGCAGCAGGCCCGCGTGGTCCGGCTGCCGGTGCACGTGGTGGAGCAGCTGAACCAGATCGGGTCCGCGCGGCGCACGCTGGAGCGAAAGCTCGGGCGGGAGCCGGAGATCGACGAGATCGCGGCGGAGCTGGACCTGGACGAGGAGCGGGTCACGGAGCTGATCCGGATCGGCCGGGACCACATCAGCCTGGACAACCCGATCGACGACGAGGGCGAGACCTCGCTGGGTGACCTGATCGCGGCCGAGACCGCGCCGGGACCCGACCAGCTGGTCGCGGACGCGTCGGACCGCTCGGGCCTGTTCAGCCTGGTCGACCAGCTCGACCCGCGGTCCGCGGACGTGATCCGGCGCCGGTACGGCCTGCACGACGGCCGGCAGGCGAAGCTCGCCGACATCGGCGCCGTGCACGGCATCTCCGCCGAGCGCGTCCGCCAGATCGAGCGCGAGGCCCTGGGCCGGCTGCGCCTGCTCGCCGACCCGACGCTGGCCGCGTAAAGCACCACCCCGAAACCCCCAGCAAGGACCCCCGCGCCGCCCTCCCGGCCGGGGGTCCTTTCGTGTGGCCGGCCGGATACCTAGGACCAGTGGATCCAGGACTCCACCGGCAGGTGGTCGCTGGGGAACTGCCCGTCCTGGCTGAAGATGTTGATCGAGGCCTTCGAGACGCGCAGGCCCGGCGTGGTGAGGATCCAGTCGATCCGGGCGCCGTTCGGGGTCAGCGGCCGGTAGCCGTGGAAGGTGGCGTACAGGTCGCTGCGGCGCTCGGCCGTCACCCAGCTGTCCGCGAGCTTGCCACTGGTCACGAGCTTGTCGTAGACGGTCACCCCGGCGGCCGCGGCCTCGTTGAAGTCACCGGTCATGATCACCGGGAGCGCCGGGTTGAGCGCGGTCATCCGCTGCAGGATCAGGTCGGCCGACTTCGACCGCGCAGTCGCGTCGAACGCCTCCAGGTGGGTGTTGATCGCGTAGAACTCCTTCGCGGTCGCCTTGTCCTTGAACCGGACCCACGTCACCATCCGCGCGCAGCAGCCGCCCCAGGTCTTCGAGCCGATCACCTCAGGCGTGTCCGACAACCAGTAGTGGTCGTACTCGAGCGGCTGCAGCCGGCGCGTGTCGAAGAAGATCATCATGAACTCGCCCTTGCTGCCGCCCTCGCGGCCCAGCCCGATCGAGTCGTACGACGGACCCAGGTCGGCCGAGATGTCCTGCAGTTGGCCGTACAACCCCTCCTGCGTGCCGATCAGCTGCGGCCGAGCGAGCCGCAACTGCTCCCGCATCACCGGGCGGCGGGCGCTCCACTCGTTGGGCGGGGTGTCACTGGCGTAGCGCAGGTTGTACGACATCACGTGCAGCGGCTGCGTCGCACCACCACCGGCCGGCGCGACGGCGTCGTACTGGTTGGTGGTGGCCTGCGAGACACCACTGGTCAGAGTCAGGCCGGCGACAGCCGCAGCGACGAGCGCGGCGAATCTACGACGGGTGCTGAACATGGTTGGAAACCTCCATGGGCGGGGAGTTCGGAGGTTGGACGTTAACCAGAGTCGGTGTCCGGCGGCTAGCCGTAGCGCGTCGAGCACGTGACGGAACGGTTCAGGCGGCGGCCGCGTTCCAGCTGTCGATCAGGGCCGGCAGCTCGGCGAGCCGGTGCACGGTCGCGTCCGGCGCGCCCTCGGTGTGGCCGATCTGCTCGAGCGGGATGGCGCTGTGCGGGATGTGCGCGGCGCGCATGCCGACGTTCTGCGCGCCCCAGACGTCGTCGAAGAGCCGGTCGCCGACGAACAGGCAGCTGGCCGGGTCGGTCTCCCCGACCGCCTTCATCGCGGCCAGGAACGCCTCCGGGTGCGGCTTCGTGTGCGCGATCTCGCTGGTGTAGACGGCTCCGTCCAGCAGGTCCAGCACGCCGTCGCGCGCGAAGATCTCCTCGTGCCGCCGACGCGACCAGATCGTGTTCGACAGCACGCCGACTTTCAGACCGCGCTCCCGAAGGTCCTGCAGTGTCTGTACGGCGTCGGGCTCGAGCTCGGTGTGGGGGTGCCACTGCCGCTCGTACTCCGCCAGCGCCGCAGGTGTCATCACGACCTCGGCCAGTAGGCAGACCTCTTCCAGCGTGCTGCTCAGGTGCTCGTCGCGGGACCGGAGCCAGATCGACCGCTCAGCCTCGACCAGTCGCGCCGCGAGCTCGTCCGGCCGGGCGTCGTCGATCAGCTCCGTCACCGACCGCCAGACGGCGTACAGGTCGATGTCGTGCCAGGTCGCCAGCGTGCCGCCCCAGTCGAACAGGACGGCCTCGATCTTCGTGTTCGTCACAGCCGACACGATGCCAGAAGGAGCCGACAGTCTCCTCCGGTTTTCAGCTCAACCGGGCGACCTCGTTCCGCTTGGCCAGCCAGACGACGGCAGCGGCGTACAGGGCCAGGCAGGGCACGTCCACGACCAGCAGCGTCCACGGCGCCCCGCCCTGCACGTCCCAGCCGTCCAGCTGACCCATTGCCGCAGGCAACAAGAAGGCGAACAGGTTGTTCAGCGCGTGCACGGAGATGGCCGCCTCGAGGCCGCCGGTCCGGACGGTCAGCCAGCCGATCGTCATCGCGAACACGAAGATGTCGGCCATCGCCCAGCCGGTGTACCCGTGCGCCGACACGAATGCCAGGCTGCTGATCACGATCCCCGGCCACGGCGTCCGCATCAGCACCTTGAACCACTGCGCGCGACCTGTCACCTGGTTCGGTCCGTAGGCGCCGATCGCCTGGACCAGCCAGCCCCGGAACACGAACTCCTCGGCGGCGGACTGGAACGGCACCAGGAAGATGATCACCAGCGCCGGCACGAGGAACGCGGCGGGACCGACCCACGAACCTTCGTCCACCGCGACCGGGTCCTGGCTCGGGAAGATCTGGTCGACCAGGATGCCGAGCGCGTAGGACACCACGAGGTACCCGAGGCCGGGCAGGCAGCAGAGCAGCAGCCAGCGCCAGCGGATCCGGTTGAGCACGGAGGCGACGCTGAACCACGGGCGGCGCTGCACGAGCCACGCGGTCAGCAGGACGAGTGGCGTGAGGACACCGAGCATCACCAAGGTGACCGCGAGGTTCTCGGTGTCGCTCGGGAAGATGTCGTTACCCTGCGGCTCGCTGAACTCGCCGGTGATCAGGCTGTGCACGATCTCCCAGGCGACCAGCACGGCCGCGGTCAGGAAGAACGCGCCGGCGGCCAGGAACAGCGTGCCGACGATCGGGCGCCACCACGCGTGCTTCGGGGTGCGCGCCAGCCGGTGGTACGGCGTACCGGACGGGGCCGGGATGACGCGGGGCTCGCGGTAGCCGAACTGGCCTGGGTACGGCTGCGGTGCACCCCACTGCTGGGGGTATGGCGGCGGATACTGGCCCGGCTGCGGATATGGCGGAGGGTACGGCGGTGGATACGTCCCCGGTGGTGGTTGCTGGTAAGGACCCGCAGGCGGGTAGGGCCCCTGCTGCGGGTGGGGCGGCGGTGGTGGGTACTGCCCCGGCTGCGAGGATTGCCCGGGCTGTTGCGGGTCCATGACTGGACTCTAGAAGATCGGGACAAGTAGCACGTGGAGGAGAGCCCAGTGGTGACTGATCCGACGCCAGGACCGACCGCGTCCACGCGAGTACTGCCGCAGTCGGTGCTGATGCCGCTCACCGGCTCGGCCATCTTCCTGGTGGTCCGGATCGAGCCCGGCGGCGAGGAGAAGGCCCGTGATCTGCTCGAGCGGGTCAGCGGCCTGACCCGCTCGGTCGGCTTCCGGGTCCCGGCCGGGAACCTGTCCTGCGTCACCAGCATCGGCTCCGACGCCTGGGACCGGCTGTTCAGCGGCCCGCGACCGGCCGAACTGCACCCGTTCGTCGAGCTGCGGGGTGCCACGCACGATGCGGTCGCCACCCCCGGCGACCTGCTGTTCCACATCCGCGCCGCGCATACCGACCAGTGCTTCGAGCTCGCGAACCAGATCATGACCGTGCTCGACGGCGCCGCGACGGTCGTCGACGAGGTGCACGGCTTCAAGTACTTCGAGATGCGCGACCTGCTCGGGTTCGTCGACGGCACCGAGAACCCGACCGGCTCCGAGGCCGAGGACGCCGTACTGGTCGGGGCAGAGGACCCGGAGTTCGCGGGCGGCAGCTATGTGATCGTGCAGAAGTACCTGCACGACATGAAGGCCTGGAACGCGCTCTCTGTCGAGCAGCAGGAGCATGTGGTCGGCCGGACCAAGCTGGACGACATCGAGCTCGACGACGACGTGAAGCCGTCCAACGCGCACATCGCGCTGAACGTGATCGAGGACGAGGACGGCAACGAGCTGCAGATCCTGCGCGACAACATGCCGTTCGGGAGCATCGGCTCGCAGGAGTTCGGCACCTACTTCATCGGCTACGCGAAGTCCCCGGCGGTCACCGAGCTGATGCTGCGGCGGATGTTCGTCGGCGAGCCGGAGGGCAACCACGACCGCATCCTCGACTTCTCCACCGCGGTGACCGGCACGTTGTTCTTCACCCCGTCGGCCGCCTTCCTCGACGACCTCCCGCCGGCTCCCTGACCCACCCTGAAGGGTCAGGGAGCCGGGGGAAGACTCACTCCCCGAACAGCGGCTCGTCGACGGCGCTGTTGGCGAGCCGGAAGTCGAAGGGGTACTCGAAGGTCCCCGGCACCTTGCCGAGGCTCTGGATGACGGTGGCGGTGCCATTGGCGTGGCCGACGGCGTACAGGTAGCCGGAGCGGGTCTCCTTGTCGATGCCGAGCAGCAGCGTTCCGCTGCGTCCGCATCGGCTTGCCACGAGCGTCTCGAAGCCCTGCCAGGTCGCGGCGCGGACCTTCTTGACGATCGGTGTCGTCGGCTGGCTGTGCGGGACGCGGACGGTGTACAGCGCTCCCCCGCGCGTGGTCACGAGCAGCGTGTCGTAGGTCGCCGTACGGCTGAACAGAGCCATCGTCTTGACCGCGCCGAACCCACTGAAGATGCCGTTGCGCGACCAGACCGGCTTGTCGTTCACGTACCGCACCACCCAGCGGTACAGCGTGCCGTCGGAGTGCAGCCCGTAGTGCCGTTCGCCCGGCACCGCATCCGACCCCAGTGGCCGCGACGACACCAGCGCGCGGAACCCGGTCCAGCCGCCACCGATCCGGATCAGCCTGCTGTCCTTGGGCACCTCGGCCGGACTCTGCACCCAGTAGGTGAAGTCGTAGAGCACGTCGCCGGCGACCAGGTAGCCGCCGAAGCCCTGCGTGTTCCAGCCGGCGTCCGGGTTCACGAACCAGTCGGAGTAGAAGCGGATCGGCAGATTCAACACGCCGCGGCCACTGAGGTTGTCAGTGCGCTTGATCGGCTTCGTCGCCTCCAGGTGGCTGCTGAAGTGGTTCGCAGCCGTCGCGGACGCGGTCGTGACAGTGCACGGGACCATCGCACTGGGTGCGGCTGAGGCCGGTGTGGTCATCAGCGCCCCGGTGACTGCAAGGCCGGTGGCCGCGGCGAGCGTACGTCGCATTCGTGCTCCCTATTCTCCGAACAGCGGGTCGTCGTAGTAGCTGGACCAGCGGTAGCTCACCGCGTCGCCGACAGACCGTTGTTACCTGCGATGCACGGGCGGTCGGGAAAGTTGTGCTGCCCGAAAGTGTCGGCGCGATGGGTGAGACTGGGGTCATGTTGCTCACCGAGGTGGTCGAGACGTCGGCCGCGCTGGCCGGGACCCGGTCGCGGCTGAAGAAGGCGGAGTTCATCGCCGGATTGCTGGCGTCCGCGACCGACCCGCTGGAGACCGAGATCGCGGTGACCTATCTGTCCGGCGAGCTGCGCCAGCGCCGGACCGGGGTGGGCTGGCGGACGCTGATGGACGCGCCGGATCCGGCCGAGGCGCCGTCGCTGACCGTCGAGGAGGTCGATCGCGCGTTCGGTGAACTCTCCGAGATGGCGGGTGCCGGGTCGCAGGCGCGGCGGCGGGAGGCGGTGGACGCGCTGTTCGGGCGGGCGACCGAGGCGGAGCAGCGGTTCCTGCGGTTGCTGGTTGGCGGTGAGCTGCGGCAGGGCGCGCTGGATGGTGTGATGGCCGACGCGGTGGCGCGTGCGACCGGGATCCCGCTGGAGAAGATCCGGGCGGCGACCATGCTGCGTGGTGCGGCCGCTCCGGTGGCAGTCGCCGTACTGACTGAAGGAGAGGCGGGGCTCGCGCAGTTCGGGCTGGAGGTCGGGCGTGGGGTGCAGCCGATGCTGGCGCAGTCCGCGACCACCGTCGCCGAGGCGCTTGGCAAGACCGGTACGCCGGCTGCGCTCGAGTGGAAGCTGGACGGGATCCGGATCCAGGCGCACCGGGACGGGTCGAAGGTCGTTGTCTACACGCGGACGCTGGACGACATCACGTCACGGGTGCCCGAGGTGGTGGACGCCGTGCTGGCGCTGGATGCCGAGCAGGTGGTGCTCGACGGTGAGCTGATTGCGCTGCGATCGGACGGGCGGCCGGAGGCGTTCCAGGTGACCGGCTCGCGGACGGCGACGCGGTCGGCGACCGGGCCCGAGTCGGTGCCGCTGACGCCGTACTTCTTCGACATCCTGCATCAGGACGGGCAGGACCTGCTCGGGCTCGACGGCGCCGCGCGGCACGAGTGGCTGAGCAAGCTGATCCCGGAGGAGCAGCGGATTCCGAGGCTGGTGACCGACGACGCGGACGCCGGTCACGACTTCTTCGTCGACGCGGTGAAGCGTGGGCACGAGGGCGTGATGGTGAAGTCCCTGACGGTGCCCTACGAGGCGGGTCGGCGCGGGTCGGGCTGGGTGAAGGTGAAGCAGACCCACACGCTCGATCTGCTCGTGCTGGCGGCGGAGTGGGGTCATGGCCGCCGTACCGGCTGGCTGTCGAACCTGCATCTGGGCGCCAGGGACTCGGAGACCGGTGAGTTCGTGATGCTCGGCAAGACGTTCAAGGGGCTGACCGACGAGCTGCTGCGCTGGCAGACCGAGCGCTTCCAGGAGCTGGAGGTGCGGCGAGACGACTACACCGTCTACCTGCGTCCGCAGATCGTCGTGGAGATCGCCTTCGACGGGGTTCAGACCTCGCCGCGGTATCCGGCCGGGATGGCGTTGCGGTTCGCGCGCGTGCTGCGCTACCGCGACGACAAGACGCCGGACCAGGTCGATACAGTGCAAACCGTGCGAGCAATCCACGAGGGCGGTGCCGATGAGTGAGCCGGCGGAGGACCCGGATGTCGTCGCGCGGCGAATCGCGCGTGACGCGCTGGAGCAAGACGATCCGACCGGCTGGTTCGAGCGGCTGTACTCGGCCGCGTCGGAGGGTGCCGCGGTGGTGCCTTGGGATCGCGGTACGGCGCATCCGCAGCTGACGGAGTGGGTCGAGGAGTCGCAACCGTCGGGTGCCGGGAAGTCGGCGCTGGTGGTCGGAGCCGGGACCGGGTGGGACGCCGAACTGATCTCCGACCTCGGGTACGACACGACCGCCTTCGACATCTCGCCGTCAGCGGTCGAGGCCGCGGAGCGCAACCACCCGGACTCGGCGGTGCACTATGTGACCGCCGATCTGCTCGCGCCGCCGCCGGAGTGGAATCGCGCCTTCGACCTAGTGGTCGAGATCTACACCGTGCAAGCGCTGCCGATCGAGCTCCAGGCGGCGGCGATCAAGCAGGTCGGCGAGCAGGTCGCCCCCGGCGGCACCCTGCTCGTCATCGCGGCTGCCCGGGCCGACGACCAGGCCGACGAGGACATCGAAGGCCCGCCCTGGCCGCTCACCCGGGCGACGATCGAGTCCTTCGCGACCGAGGATCTGCACCTCATCCAGCTCGGCCAGTCCCCCAGCCCGACGGATCCCACGATCCTGCGCTGGCGAGCTGAGTACCTCCGCGACCAGACAATCCGTTCGACACCCTGACCTCGTCCCAGCAGACTGGCGGTTCTGGGACGAGGAGCTGAATGAGTTCGCCTTGGGGTCGGGTCGAGCGACTGGAACGCGATCGGGTCGCCGATCAGGTGGCTGCGGAGACGGGCATCCGGCTGGTGGTGGAGGGCCGGTGCGGCGGCGGTGAGGTCGGTGCCGCGTTCGTGCGCTGGCCGGACGGGCGGCGGGCGGTGCTGAAGTGGCGGCCGGGCACGCGGCTCGAGGATCTGCAGGCTGGTCCGATCGCAGTGTCCGAAGCCGTCCGGGCTGCGGGTGCTCCGGTCCCGGAGACTCAGTTGGCGGTGCAGCTGGGGACAGCGATCGCCACTGTCCAGGAACTGTTGCCCGGAGCACCGATCGCGAAGCTCGACGAAGCTGGGTTGGAGCAGGCGCTGGCGTTCAACGAGCTCCAGGCCGGTCTGCTCGTGGGCCGTCCAGACGTTCCGCCGTTGGAGTTGTACCTGCGCAGCGACGGGCCGGGGTTCTGTCTGCACGGTCCGCTTCGCGCGCACAACCGTCCTACGGCGTTGCTCGACGACTGGATCACAGCCGTTGGTGCTGAGCACCCGGGGCCGTTGCGCGGTGATGACGCGGTGCACGTGGACTACCACCCCGGCAATCTGCTGGCCGTCGACGGGCGGATCACCGGGATCATCGACTGGGACGGCGCCGGTCGGGGTGACCGCCGGCTGGACCTGGTGACGCTTCGGTTCGGCATTCACTCGGATGCGCCGGATCCGGCGGTCGTTGCGCGGCTGGACGCCGTACTCGACACGTTCGGGGACGACGTTTTGCGGCCGCTCTGGGCGCACATGAGTCTGCGGATGGTCGACTGGGCGATCCGGCACTTCACGCCGTCCGCTGTCGAGCACTGGCTGGAGCTTGCAGAGTCCCGAAGCGACTAGTCAGATGACCGGAGGCCGAGCCACTGCTCGGCGTCCCAGGCATGGAACCGCTCTACCTCGGTGAATCCCAGCTTTGCCGCGAGGCGCATCGAGCCGGCGTTGGCGGTCTGGGTGGTGAGGAACACCGGCTTGCCGGGAAAGACTCCGTCGAACCAGTCGAGTGCCGCCGCGCACGCTTCGGCGGCGTACCCGAATCCCCACGCCCGCGGTAGGAACAAGTAGCCCAGATCGGCTTTCCCCGCTGCGGCCGGGCGACTGTGCTCCGTTCCTCTCCTGAGCAGGATCTGGCCGATCATCTCCGCATCGAGCTCGACGACGAAGTTCCCCGGCCACCGCTGGGGCGCGAAGGGCATCTCACGCTCGAGCTCGGCACGCGGGCGAGCGCCGCCCAGGTAGGTGTGGACCTCTGGCGACGCCAGCAACTCGATGAACGCCGCCCGGTCCCGGGCCTCGGGTGCACGAAGCACCAGTCGCTCGGTCTTGATCGGATCGGGCGGCCACGCGATCGGCCCCAGGTCTGACATGCGCGCACGCTAACAGCCCCGAGAGGCCCTCGACTGCGGGTGCGGAGCTTCCGCCTGCCGTGTGCGCCACATGTCTGTGCGGCAGGCGGAAGCCCGACTCGCCGGATTCCCTCCATCGGCGGACGAGGAGAGGAGCCCCGTCCGACACTCCGGCGCCTGCACACCGCCGGGCCGGGCATGGTGCCACGTGGCTTGTCTTCCCACCCAGGCGGTGATGACCGCGAGTACGGGTCGGCCGCCGGGGTCTGGGGCTGCCTCGATCGTCACGCTACCCCGCGAACGCGCAGCAGCACCACACGTCACAAAGCATGGCAGCGGACAGATTCGCGAGTAGAACATATGTTCGAGAATCATGTAGAGTGTGGTCATGGCGGGGCACGGTGAGGTTGGGCCGACGGCGCTGCGGATGATGCTCGGGACACATCTGCGGCGCCTGCGGGAGCGAGCGGGGGTGAGCCGGTCGGATGCCGGGTGGACGATCCGGTCGTCGGAGTCGAAGATCAGCCGGCTGGAGCTCGGCCGGGTCGGGTTCAAGCAGCGCGACGTGGAGGACCTGCTCACCCTGTACGGCGTGACCGAGCCGCGGGAGCGGGATCGGCTGCTGCAGCTGGCCCGCGAGGCGAACAACCGCGGCTGGTGGCATCGGTACGGCGACGTCACGCCGGACTGGTTCGACGCGTACCTCGGGCTCGAGGCGGCAGCCGAGCTGATCCGGACATACGAGATCCAGTTCGTCCCGGGGCTGCTGCAGACGGCCGACTACGCGCGGGCGGTCGCGCGGCTGACGCCGGAGGGCGCCCGCTCCGAGGAAGAGGTGGAACGGGTCGTCGACCTCCGCACGCGGCGCCAACGGGTGCTCGATCGTGAGCCACCGTTGAAGCTTTGGGCCGTGATCGAGGAGGCGGTCCTGCTCCGCCCGATCGGCGGCCGGCAGGTCTTGCGCGACCAGCTCGACTCGCTCCGGGCGGCCGTCGAGCGCCCGAACATCACCGTCCAGATCATCCCGATCGACTCCCCCGGTCACCCGGCCGGCGGCGGCGCTTTCACGCTCCTCCGCTTCCCTCAGCGCGACCTTCCCGACGTCGTCTACCTGGAGCACCTCACCAGCGCCCTCTACCTCGACAAACGCGAGGACGTCGACACCTACACCCAGACCCTCAACCTCCTGGCCTCCACCAGTCCCCCACCCCAGCAAACCGCCGACCACCTCACCACGATCCTCAGCCGCCTCCCGGCCTGACTCACGGCCGGTGGGCGTGCAAGTCGCTGGCTGTCAGTCGTCGGGTTCCTGGGACTTAAGGTGGTCTACCCGGCCTTGGTCCTCGCCGGCGTCCAGCAGGTTGTCGGCGGGTGCTCGGTTGGCGGAGTACTCGGCGAGGGCAATGTCCGGGTGGTGGTGGTCGAAGGCGGGGCTCTCAGAGCGGATTCTGGGGAGTTGGTCGAAGTTGTGGCGTGGCGGTGGGCAACTGGTGGCCCACTCCAGCGAGCGGCCCCAACCCCAGGGGTCGTCGACAGTCACGAGAGGTGAGCGGCGGGACTTCCACACGTTGTAGAGGAACGGCAGAGTCGAGGCGCCCAGAATGAAGGCGCCGACGCTGGAGACCTGGTGCAAGACCGTGAAGCCTTCGTTGGCGCCGTACGTCGCGTAGCGCCGCGGCATGCCCTCGACACCGAGCCAGTGCTGCACCAGGAACGTGGTGTGGAAGCCGATGAACAGCAGCCAGAAGTGCAGCTTGCCGAGCCGCTCGTCGAGCATCCGGCCGGTCATCTTCGGCCACCAGAAGTAGAACCCGGCGAACATCGCGAACACCACGGTGCCGAACACCACGTAGTGGAAGTGCGCGACCACGAAGTACGAGTCGTTCAACTGGTAGTCCAGCGCCGGCGAGGCCAGGATGATGCCGGTCAGGCCGCCGAACAGGAACGTGACCAGGAAGCCCACCGACCAGAGCATCGGCGTGTCCAGCGAGACCGACCCGCCCCACATGGTGCCGATCCAGTTGAAGAACTTCACCCCGGTCGGGACCGCGATCAGGAACGTCATGAACGAGAAGAACGGCAGGCTCACTCCCCCGGTGGTGAACATGTGGTGGGCCCACACCGCGATCGACAGCACGCCGATCCCGAGCGTCGCCGCGACGAGACCGTAGTACCCGAAGATCGGTTTGCGGCTGAAGACCGGCAGGACCTCGGTGATGATGCCGAAGAACGGCAGCGCGATGATGTACACCTCGGGATGCCCGAAGAACCAGAACAGGTGTTGCCACAGCAGCGCGCCGCCGTTCGCCGCGGTGTAGACCTGGGCGCCGAGTGCTCGATCCGCCTCCAGCATCAGCAGCGCGGCGGCCAGGATCGGGAACGCGATCAGCACCAGGATCGACGTGATCAGGATGTTCCAGCAGAAGATCGGCATCCGGAACATCGTCATCCCCGGCGCGCGCATGGTGATGATCGTGGTGACGAAGTTGACCGCGCCGAGGATCGTACCGGTGCCGGCCATCCACAGGCCCATCACCCACAGGTCGCCGCCGATACCCGGTGAGCGTTCGGCCGTCGAGAGCGGCGCGTACGCCGTCCAGCCGAAGTCGGCCGCGCCTTCCGGGGTGAAGAACGCGCCCGACGCGATCAGACCGCCGAACAGGAACATCCAGTAGCTCAACATGTTCAGCCGCGGGAACGCGACGTCCGGGGCGCCGATCTGGACCGGCATGATCACGTTGGCGAAGCCGACGAACAGCGGGGTCGCGAACAGCAGCAGCATGATCGTGCCGTGCATGGTGAACAGCTGGTTGTAGACCTCCTCGTTCACCATCTGCAGGCCCGGTTCGGCCAGCTCGGCGCGAATGACCAGCGCCATCACGCCGCCGACCAGGAAGAACGCGAACGACGTGATCAGGTACAGCTGGCCGATGACCTTGTGGTCGGTCGTCGACAGCAGCTTGCCGATCACCTGCCCGAGCGGCCGCCGCCCCGTGGTTTCGGCGAGCGGCGGGCCGGTGCGTTCGGTGATCCCGGTTCGTTCGCTGACGCTGGCCATGCGACCTCCCGTGCCCCCACTCCGCGCCTGGAGTACCCACACTTCCTTCGATTAGACACCCGTCCGCGGCAGGACAACAGACGTCACTCCCCGTGACGCCCGGATCCCCCTACTCAGCCAACCGCTTCAAGCAGCCACACCTGCGCTCAGCGGGGTGGGCCGGCCTTCACCACGGCCTGTACGTCGGCCAGTCGCAGGTCGGGGTCGAAATCGGTCAGGCACCACGTCGCGCCGGCCGCGGCATACGGGCGGCCGTCGGTCGACGGCGACAGCGCGATGACGATGTCGAACCCGTCGAGGGAGCCACGCTCGGCGGAGACCGCTTCGACAGCCGAGGCGACCTGGTCGGGCGACGTCAGGTTGACCGGGAAGTACCCGTCGTACCGGGCGGCCCGGCGGATCGGCTTGGGCTTGCCGGGGAAGCCGGCGCACCAGATCGGGACCCGTCCCGCCACCGGGCGCGGCTCGAAGCGAACCGAGTCGACGAGGTAGTGCTTGCCGCGGTGGACGACGGTCTCGTCCGACCAGCCGGCGGTCAGGATCTGCAGACACTCGTCCAGCTGCTCGGCGCGGATCCGGTCGTCGAGTTCCTCACCGGACCGCGAGAACTCGCCCGCGAACCGGTCGCTGCCCAGCCCGACCCCGAGCGTCAGCCGCCCGTTGCTCAGCACGTCCAAAGTCGTTGTCTCGCGCAACAGCTTCACCGGCCGCCGGCGCGGGACCGGAGTGACCATCGGCCCGAACCGCAGCCGCTCGGTCGCGACGGCGACCGCCGTCAGCGTGATCCACGGGTCGGCCACCGCGGACACCGGCGGCCGCCACCAGAGCTGGTCCCAGACGAAGAACCCGTCCCATCCCGCTTCCTCCGCCGACGCCGCCAATCGCGCGACCGCCCGCGGATCGGCCAGCTCGTCGAACAACGGAACCCACACCGCGTGCCGCATCATCGCTCCCCTGTGTGCTGTACGACCTCGTCCACGAACGCCTCCCACAAGGGCTCGGGTACCCCATGCCCAGCGCCCTTCAACATCACCAGCGAAGCACCGGGTACGGCGTCCCGCACCGCCTCCCCATGCGCCAACGGCAGCAGTGGATCCAGCTCACCGTGGATCACCAGCACCGGCATCGAGAGGTCACCGAACCCGCCGTGCACCGGCCCGTCGAAGTCCATCGCGAAAGGGTTCGTCAACGACGCCTCATAATCACGCGCCCGGGCCACGTCCCGCCGTACCAGGTCGCGCATCGACTCCAGGTCGGCGAGCGGACCCATCTCCGCGACGGCCAGCTGCGCGACGTACTCCTCCACATCGGCGAAGTCCGCCCGGTCGAATCGAGGCATGTCCGCCGAGGGCGCCGGTAGGTCGTCGGCGCCCGTCGTCGTCGACACGAAGGTCACCGACGCCACCCTCGTAGGATTGTCGACACCGAGCACGAGCCCGACCCCGCCCGACATCGAGACAGCGACGACGTGCGCCCGCTCGATGCCCAGGGCATCCATCAGTCCGACCGCATCGGCGGCCAGGTCCCGCATCGAGTACTCCGGCTTCCCGACCGGGTACGACGTCGATCGCCCGGTGTCCCGCTGGTCGTACCGGACCACGTACCGCCCCCGCTCGGCCAACGCGAGGCACAGCTCCTCCGGCCACCACAGCATCGACGCCGAGGCACCGTGAATCAGCAGCACCGCCGGATCAGCGGGATCGCCGAACGTCTCCGCGCACAGCTCCACACCGTTCACCGCATACAGCTTCTCCATACCGAAGACGCTAGGGCTCCAGAAGTATCAGGAAAAGCGATTGTTGCCGATCATGTCGATCGCCAAAGGGGATGGCCGGGCCGCTGCACGCCCGGCCATCCCGAACCTCAGCTGACGGTCAGGACCTTGGACGCCGTCTGCGTCCCCTGGTGGTCGGCGTCAGCTAGCCACACCACGCGGTACGTGTAGGTGCCACGCGCCGTCGGCTTGATGCTGAACGCGTACTTCCCGTTCGTCGCGAGCTTGCCTGTCGTCACCGCGACCCAGCTCGTCCCGGAGCGCCGCTGCAGGTACACGGTCATCCCCGCGTGCGGCGGGTTCAGGTACCCGTACAGCGCCGCTGCCTGGCCCAGCGTCACCGCACTCGGCAGCAGGTACGCCGACATCGCCGGCTGCACCTGGACGAGCAGCGCAGCGCTCCGCGTCCCTAGCAGCCCGGTCGAGCCGTTGTAGCCCCACATGTAGTACGTCGACACCGACGGCTTCTGCGCCGTACTCACGACGCCGTTCGCGTCCGACGTGAAGGTCCCGGCCACCGACCACTTGGACGCGGTCTTCGCCTTCGCGTACAGGACCACCGGTACGCCGGCCAGCTTGGCGCCGTCGTTGATCCGCGTCACCGTCGTGCTCAGCGTGGACGTGCGGGTGTACATGATCGAGGCCGCGCTGGCGGTGATCGTGGCCTTGGTCCCGATCAGCCGCGTGTCGACGCCCGGGCCGATCTTGCCGGTGCTGTCCTTCACGAACGCCCGGTACGCGTAGCTCGCCGAGTTCGGCAGGCCGGTCACGGTGAAGTAGCTCGCCGCGCCGTTGTAGGCCGCCGCACCCGACGTCGGCAGCGCCGGCGGCGTGTTGCCCGAGGCGGCCCGGACGATGATCTGGCCGAGCGTGGTGTCGGCCGGCTTGGTCCACCGCAGCGTCGCCGCGCCGACGCCACCGGTCACGCTGAAGCTGCTCACCGGCGGTGGCGGAGCGGTCAGGTCGACCCAGTTCTTGTCGATGTTGACCTCCACACCACCGTTCGTCTCCTTGACGTTGCCCTGGTACTGGTGCACCTTCTGGTGGTTGGCCCAGTACGTCGACGGGATGAAGCGGCTGGTTCCCGGCGTCGAGCCCCAGTGCGCGAACCACAGGTTGTCCGGCTTGGTGTACGCCGTATTCGTGTAGGCGCTGACCAGGTCCGCGCCGCCGGAGCCGGCTGCGACGTACGCACCGCCGACGTACCCACGGGCGTTGAGCTCCTGGGTCCAGCCGCTCAGGTAGGACAGCACCGCGGCCTTGCACTCTGCCGTGGAGGGGTAGCCCTCGATGTCGCTGTAGATCGCACTGCGCTGCGCGAAGCCGAGTGCCTGCGCGGACGCGACGGCGTTGGCGGCGGCCGCCTTGCCCTGGGCCAGCGCGGTCGCCGGGACGGTCGACATCTTGCTGCTGTACTCCGTGCACGGCGCCTGCATGCCGACGTCGATCAGCAGGAACTGCCAGCCCTTGGCGGCGTTCGTGGAGACCCAGCCGGCGGTCAGGTTCGGCTGCTGGCAGGCGCGCAGGCCGCCGCTGATGTAGATGCCGACCATCTTGTACGTCGGCAGCCAGGCGTCCATGGTCGACTGGCTGGGCGCGGCGCAGGTGTCGAAGGCGTTGCCCTTGTAGGTGCCTGAGGCAACGATGGACGCGGCGACCGCGGCCGGCTCCTGGACCGTCTGGGCGGACTTGCTCTTCGTCACGACCCGGCCGGTGGCCAGTACGTCGTTCGCCGCCTGCTCGTCACCCGGTGCGTAGTAGGCGGTCGCGAGCACACCGGCGTCCTTGACGACACGGCGCTCCAGCCCCGGCGTGGACGGCTCGGCGGTGGTCAGCGGCTCGAGCACGATGCCCTCGCTGCGGCCGACCTGATGCGCGGGGCAGTCGGCCTGCGCGTTGCTGCGGCCGAGGTATACGGCGGGGCGGTCGAAACGGACGCAGGTCGCCGGATTGGCGGCCACGTCGACGACCGGCCAGCTCGCCGGCACCTTCACCTCATAACCCCGGTAGGACACGGTTTTCGTTTCATCGGCGGCTGCTGGGCGAGTGATGGTCACCACCGCAACTCCACCGGCAATCAAGGCGAAGGCCAACGCCACCACCCAAGGCTTCTTCAGCCTCACTGAAGCTCCTCACTTTTCGGCGACGGCCGGTCCCGAAAGCGCACAGAGCCCCCCAGTCCCAACCCCGGATCCCAGGCAGTGTCCGGCAGTCCACCGCCGTCGCGAGCAGGTGCTCGGTACGGTGCATCGGCGTGCTGGAGCGAAGGTCTCGATGCGGATCCATCGTGGCCTTTGCTCCAGCACGGCGAGGTGCCGTGCCGAGTGCCGCGCAGTAGGCGGGGGATTGCCGGACACTGCCTAGTCAAGGCGAGTGCGACTGGCTCTGTCGAAGAGCCTGTGGCACTCGCCTCGATGCACAGATGCTATCGATGCAGCTCAGCGCCGGGATTCCGGGTTTTGGACTGCTCGATCCATAACGTGTTACGGTGGGCGCATGCCGAGGCCGAGGACGTTCAACGAGGATCGTGCCGTCGATGCCGCGATGAAGGCGTTCTGGACGTTCGGCTACGAAGGCACGTCGACGCAGGACCTGTGCGAGGCGACCGGGCTGGGCCGGAGCAGCATCTACAACACGTTCAGCAGTAAGCGCGACTTGTTCGACCGGGCCCTGCGCCACTACATGGACACCCGGAACGCAGCCCAGCTCGAGCTGATCCAGCGCACCGACCTGCCGATCCGGGAACGCATCCGGGAGCTCCTGTGGGACGCGGTCGAGCCGGCGGCGACCGATCCGCTCGGCTGCTTCGTGGTCAACACCCTCGTCGAGCTCGCGCCCCACGAGCCCGAGATCGCCGAGCTTCTCGAACGCGACAACCTCCTGAGGGTCGAGGCGCTCACCACCGCCATCAGCGCCGCGCAGGCTGCCGGCGAGCTCGATGCCGGCCATGATCCGGACGCGCTGGCCAGGTACGTCTTCGTCGTACTGAGCGGTCTGCGCGTCTCGGCCCGCGCCGGAGCGACACCCGCCGCCCAAGAGGCCGTCGTGGTGGCGGCCCTGCGAACCCTCTGACCTGATTCCGCTGACCTCGGTGCCGCACGTCCGCGTTTTGCACCGATCGATCGACTATGAGAGGAACCCGATGCCGCTCGCTGTCTACGTCCTCGGCCTGGCGATCTTCGCCCAGGGGACGTCCGAGCTCATGCTGGCCGGCCTGCTGCCCGAGATCGCGGCCGATCTGGACGTGTCGATCCCGGCCGCGGGCCTGCTGATCTCGGCGTTCGCGGTCGGCATGCTGGTCGGCGCACCGATTCTCGCCGTCGTGACCCTGCGCTGGTCCCGCCGCGCGACCATGCTGGCCTTCCTCGCCATCTTCGCCGTGGCCCACGTCGCGGGGGCACTCACACCCGGGTACGGCGTACTCCTCGCGACCCGGATCGTGGCGGCGTTCGTGTACGCCGGGTTCTGGGCGGTCGCCGCTGTCACCGCGATCGGGCTGGCCGGTCCGGCCGCGCGAGCCCGCGCGATCAGCATCCTGGCCGGTGGTCTCACCATTGCCGGCATCGTCGGCCTCCCCGCCGGCACTGTCGTCGGTCAGCACCTCGGCTGGCGGGCCGCGTTCTGGGCGGTTGCAGGATTGTCGACAATCGCCATGGCCGGTGTCATCGCGACGATCCCGGGCGGACGATCGGCCAGTACGCCGGAACTCCGCCAGGAGCTGCGTGCGATGACGAACCCGGCCTTGTGGCTCGCCTACGCCACCACCGCGCTGTCGACCGGCGCGATCCTCGTCGTCTTCGCTTATCTCGCTCCCCTGGTGACCGACGCGACCGGCCTGTCCGCAGGCTGGGTCCCGATCGTCCTGGCGCTGTACGGCGTGGGGGCGCTGGCCGGCATCACGATCGGTGGCCGGACTGCTGACGCCCGTCCCTTCGCGACGCTGCGAGTCGGCCTGACCGGGGTGATCGCGGCGTGCGTCGTACTCGCGGTGTGGACCGGGACCGCGTGGGTCGCCGTCGCCGCCGTGGCCGCGCTCGGCGGGTTCGGGTTAGTCAACAATCCGGCGGTGAACGCGCGGGTGTTCGCGGAGGCCGAGTCGGCGCCGACGCTCGCGGCCGCCTTCAACGTGTCCGCGTTCAACGTCGGCATCACGGTCGGGCCGTGGTTCGGCGGGCTGGCGATCGACGCCGGCGCCGGCTATGGAGTGCTGGGCTGGATCGGCGCAGCGCTCGGAGTGCTTGCCTTGGGCACCGTCCTGCTGGCGAGCCGAAGCAACGCGCCGGACCGAGAGCTTCAGCGGGTGTAGCTGAGCGCGGTCTCGACCGCGGGCCGGTACGACGTCCAGTCGGCAGAGCCTCGGGCCGCGAGGTCGGTGGCGATGCGGTAGATCAGGGCGCGGACGAGCATCTGGCCCCACTCCGGCAGGTGCGCCCATCGAGCAGCCAGCGCGGGCTGAGCGCCGTACCAGCAGAGGGCGTCGACTATTGCGACGGCCGCGGCCCAGGCCGGTGGACGCCAGTACACGGGCCAGTCGATGATCGCGGGCGGCAATCCGTCCGCGAACATCACGTTCCCGAGGAGATCGCCGTGCACGACCTGTGCCGCCGACTCCACCGGCTGCCGGGCGTCGATCAGCATGCCCAAGAGCTCGTGGCTGCCGTCGAGCGGCAACTCCTCCCAGGCGACCCGATCGCCGTACGTCCACGGATCGTCCCGGACTTCCAAGAAGTCGGGTCGCGGCAGGTCCGCCACCGCGGCGTGGAAGGCAGCACCAGCCTCGAGTACGTCGTCGGGCCGCCGCGCATCGGTCGCCCCGGCCAGCGACGAGCTCGCCTCCCACCCATCCACGACCCACCCGCCGTCCAGCGCTCGCACAGGCTGGGCCACTCGAAACGCAGCGGCATCGACCAGCCCAGACAGCACCGAAGCCCGCCACTCGGCTTCGGGCACGAAGTGCGCCGGCTTCAGCACCACCTCACCGACCCGCCACGTCTCCCCCTGCCCACCCGGCAGCAACATGGCCGCACCCGTCATCCCAAAGGCATCCAACACAGCACCCGGCGGAGGTTTCACTCGCCCGATGGTAGTCCCGCGTCAGCCAACGTTGGGGTCGTCACGCCGGTTTTGTGTGCATCTCGACAGGAGGTGTCTGGTCCTCGAGCCCGATCCCCAGTCGGTTCAGGCGCGGAGCGGCCGGCCGTGGGTATATACGTACTGTCGAGCTGCACCGAAGGCCACCACGCTCCCGGATCCCGGTCCGCCTCCGCACCATGACAACCCCGCCCGGCACCACATCTGACCGACCGGGGCAATTTCACCGGAGAACCCCGCAACTGCACCGTTCTCCCCCTCGAATACCGAGGGAGAAGGACCAAACCAAGGGAGAACCCCGCAGATACCTCCCACAGTCGGCGGCCAGATCCTCGACCGTCGGGGACTCGCGGACGCTGATCAGCTTCTTCGGCGAGCGGACCCGGGAGGCGGGGCCCTTTCCCCGGAGCCTGCTGCGGCTCCGGATCCAGGACCCCACACCCGTCTACCCGTGGTCGCTTGTCTGGCACACCTCGAATCGGCACCCCGGCCTGACCACCCTCATCGACCACCTACGCCGTACGCCACTACCCACAACCGACGGACTGTGGCTCCCGAAGATCCTTCGGGATTAACTCACGCCACCCCCACAACATCCTCTTTTCTTCCTGCTCCCGCAGGGAGCAGTCAGCTCCTCGTCTGCTTCTTCGTCGCCGGGTCCTTCGCGGTGTCGTCGGCGAGCTTCTGCATGCGGTTGCAGAACTCGTCGGCGTTGATCCGGGCGGCAGCGAGCTCGGCGAAGATGCTGCGGGACGGCTTGTCCATCGTCGAGTACCAGGCCGCGAAGTACGTCGACCAGTTGTTCGTGGCACCGGACTTCAGCAGCGCGTCGGACGACGCCGCGCCCGGGCTCAGCTTGATGCCCTCGGTCGCGCCCTTCACGATCGTCGGCGACCCGGTCAGCTCGGTGAACTTGCCGGCCGCCTCCTTCGACAGCATGATCCGCAGGTACTCCAGCCCACCGGCCTTGTTCTTCGCCTTCGACGGCACGATGAAGTTCTCACCGGCGGCGATCCGCGCGCAGTCGACCGGCAGCTTGGCGCCGTCGAGCAGCGGCGTGTGCGTCGCCGTCGTCTCGAAGTCCTTCGGCGCCACGGTCTTCTGCTCGTTCTCCAGCCACGAACCCGACGGGATGAACGCCGCCTTGCCCTGGTTCCAGGCGGTCTGGGACTGGATGTGGTCCAGGCCCTCGGTGCCCTGCATGATGTAGCCCTTGCCCTTGAGCTCCAGCAGGGCCTCGGCCGCCATCTTGATCGACGCGTGCTTCCACGCGTTCGGCTCCAGGCCGTCGATCGCCTTGATGACGTCGTGGCCACCGTGCTTGACGGCCATGTCCATCACGACGCCGCCGATGTAGTTGCCGTGCTTGCCCTGGTGCGCGATCGGCGCGATGCCGGCCTTCTTGATCTCCTCGCACAGCGTGAGGAACTCGGCCCAGGTCTTGGCCGGCTCCCAGCCGTTCTTGGCGAACAACGGCTTGTTGTACCAGATCGCGTAGACGGTCAGCACGTACTCGAGCACGAGCGGCTTGCCGTCCAGCATCGCCGCCTCGAGGGCGATCGGCTCGAGGGTGTCGCGGACCTTCTTGTTCGCGTCGTCGATCGAGGGCGCGTCGAACACCTCGGTCAGGTCGGCGAGCTGGCCGCTGCTCGCGAGCGTCGACATCGGCAGCAGCGAGGCGCCGGAGTTGTCGATCACGTCCGGCGGGTTGCCGCCGTTGAAGCGCGGCTGCAGCTGCGGCGTGATGTCGGTGATACCGGCGTGCTTGATGCTGGTCTCGGAGAACTTCTTCTTGTACAGGTCCTCGTGCGCTTTCGCGTAGTCGTCGCCGTACCCGCCCTTGAAGATCACCACGTCCAGCGGGTCGGAGCCCTTCACGCCGAACGGGTTGTCGGCCGTCTTCTCCGCGCCACCGCCGCCGGAGCCGCCGGAGTCACTGCCACCGCTGGCACAGGCCGAAAGCAGCGTTCCGCCCCCAGTGGCCAGCAGCGTGCCGACCGCCGCGCGCTGCAGGAAAAGCCGGCGCGACAGGTTGTCACGAGTGGTCATCGATCCGCCCTTCGAGGAAACATCCCTTGACCGATGGCGGAAATATTCCGTCATTCCCGCCCTGTTTGGGAAGAATTTTTCCTACCTCTCCCCCGGTGTCAAGGCTGTTCGACGGAAACTTGCGCCTTTGTTGCCTTGCCGCTGGTCGGGGCAGCCATCAGGCCCGCCTTGGCTGCGACGCCCAGCAACAGGGGCAGCAGACCGGTGAACGTCCAGACCAGTCCGACGCCTGCGGCGAACCAGCCGACGACGGCGGGACCGATCAGGATTCCGGCGTACGTGAAGGTGGTCAGCCGGGATACTGCGCTCGCGGCCTCGACACCGTTGGTCCGGCCGACCGCGCTGAAGATCAACGGCAGCAGGACCGATCCGCCGAGTCCGACCAGCGCGAATCCGGCGATCGCGGCCGGCCACAGCGGTACGGCGATCACCACGGCCAGCCCGATCACGGCCACCAGTGCGGCGACGCGGAACAGGACGTCGGCGCCGTACCGCTCGGTCAGGCGGTCGCCGATCAGGCGGCCCGCGGTCTGGAAGGCGGTGAACGCGGTGAACGCGAGCCCTGCCGTGGCGAGTGTGGCACCGCGGGACTCGTGCAGGAGTACGCCGCTCCAGCTGATCACGGCCGCTTCGCCGATCATCACCACGAACCCCATCGCCCCGAAGACCAGCACCGGCCGGGTCCAGCCGCCCGACGAACGCTGCTTGCTGGGCGCTTGGTCAACCTCAGGCGGAAGTAGCCCCGGGGCCGCGACCAGTCCTGCGACGAGCAGCAGGGCGCCAACCACGACGAACTGCGCGCCGATGCCGACGCCGGCCCGGGTGACGCCAGCGCTCACCAGCGAAGCGAGTACGGCGCTGACGCTCCACGCGGCATGGCAGCCGCTCATGATCGGGCGGCCACGCAGACGCTCGACGGCGACTGCGTGCGCGTTCATGGCCACGTCGACCGCGCCATGGACGAGGCCCATCAGCGCTACGGCGATGCCGAGTTGGACTGTCGAGCGTGCGTGACCGACGGCGGCCAGCAGGACCGGGAGCAGCGCGAGGGCGACGCGGATGAGTCGCCGGGTGCCGACCCGCGCGGCGAGCCCGCCGACGAACTGCATCGAGATCAGCGCCGCCGCGCCGAACAGGGTGAGCACGACGCCCAACTCGCTCTCGCTGAGCTGGTGCTCGACCTTGATCGACGGGATCCGGGCGAGGTAGCTCGACACCAGGCACCCGTTGACGAAGAACACCGCGGTGATCGCCCACCGCGCTCGACCGACGTTCATGACAGCCTCCTGACTCGACCTGGTTCTTGTCGGCGACGTCGGAGTCGGTCGGCGGATGTTGTCATTTCGGCGCGGCGGGTCTCGGGAGTGTCGGTGGCGGGTCTTAGCATTCGGCGGGTGACTGATGTGGAGCTCTTCGGGGACCTGGACACGGCAGCGCTGCCGGAGCGGCAGCAGCGGATGCTGGTGGTGATCCGCGATTGGGTGGTCAGGTACGGCTACGCCCCCAGCAGCCGGCAGATCGGCGACGCCGTCGGGCTGCGTTCGTCCTCGTCGGTGTCCAAGCACCTCGCCAGCCTCGAGGACAAGGGCTTCCTGCGCCGCAGCCCGTCGGTCTCCCGGCCGATCGACGTCCGGATGTTCCTGCAGGAGACCGCAGCGCGGGACTCCGGCGAGAGCTCGGTGCCCGTGCCCGTGGTCGGTGACATCGCGGCCGGTACGCCGATCGCCGCCATCGAGCACGTGGACGACGTGATGCAGCTGCCGCGCGAGCTGACCGGGCGCGGCAACGTGTTCGGCCTGCGGGTCCGCGGTGAGTCCATGATCGACGCGGCCATCTGCGACGGCGACATCGTCGTGGTCCGCCAGCAGTCCGAGGCGCACTCCGGCCAGATCGTCGCCGCGATGATCGACGAGGAGGCGACGGTGAAGGTCTACCGCCGCCGCAACGGCCACGTCTACCTCGAGCCCCGCAACCCGGCCTACGAAGTCATCGACGGCGACAACGCAGCCATCCTCGGCATCGTCGTCTCGGTCCTACGCAGCGTCTGACGTCCCCGCCGTCGAGTCCGCTCGGTGCTCGACTGGCCGCTTTACACCGAAGAGGACCGAAACGCCCGGCACGGTCGACAGGAGCCAGGCGAGGGTGGCTGACAGCACGAAGGCGGTCGGCAGGAGTACGGCGTACTTGGACCAGATCCCCGCGTCCCACTCCACGACGTAGAACGCGATCAGCAAGATGATCGGCTGGTGTACCAGGAAGAACGGCATCGCGGCGCGTGCCACCGGCGTCGGGAGCGGTCGCCCGAAAGCACGGAGTCGCATGCCACCACCCAGTACGGCGACCAGCCAGCCCCAGACCGCCAGCGTGATCAGCGGTGAGTACCAGACGTACGGCCACGAGTAGCCGGGGTCCTCCCACCAGCCTTCGAGGAAGTCGATGATCCCGGTCACCACGCCGGTGACGAACGCGACGATCCCGAGCACGAGCCCTGGTACGGCGTCCCGCCGTACCGCCGCGATCAGCCGGCTGTCGGAGAAGACCAGCGCGCCGACCACGAAGAAGTCGAAGAAGAACACGAACTCGCCCCAGCCATGCTCCGGCCCGGGCGCGGCCAGCAGCAGAAGATGGACCGGGATCAGCGGAACGGCCAGCAGCAGGATCGATCCGCGCCGCGTGCAGCGCTCGGCGATCCAGCCGACCAGGCGCCGGCCGTGCGGACCGCGCAACCACAGGAAGATGGGCAGGCCGAGCAGCGCGAACTGCAGCAGGTAGACGAGGAACCACAGGTGATAGGTGTCCCGCAGCCACAGTGGCGGGTCGCCACCGAGGTCGCTGAAGAACGTCTTCACATCGCTCAGGAACGACGCGTCCGACTCGCCCTTGTGGTGCTGCTCGAGGTAGTACTGCGGCGGCGACAGCAGCACGTACGCGACCGCGAACGGGAGCAGCAGTCGGAGCAACCGCTCCCGGACGAAGCCACCCGCGGTCCGCCACCGCAGCGCCAGCCACGCGCCCCCGCCGGACAGCAGGAAGAAGAACGCCAGCCCCCACAGCCCCAGGAACGCGATCCCGATCGAGATCCCCTCGCTCGTCTCGGCGTTCTTGACGTGCCAGTCGCCGTCGTCGAACGGCCGGAGCGTGTGGAACACGAACACCCCGAACACCGCCAGCACCCGCAACCAGTCCAGGTACGACAGCCGGCCCACCCCTTCACCCATGCGGCAAGAATGACCCTCCAGCGGGCCACTTCCCAGAGCCCGTGCTTTGGCGCTAACATCGTCGAATGGCGATGACAACGCGGACCGAGGATCCTGAGGTCGACGAGGCTGCTGCCCTGAGCGTGGCGGCCTGTCTGTTTCACGGGTTCAGCGATGCTTCCCGGCTGGCGATCGTGCGGCATCTTGCACTCGGCGAGCATCGGGTCGTCGACCTGACCGAGCACTTGGGGCTGGCGCAGTCGACGGTGTCGAAGCACCTGGCCTGCCTGCGCGACTGTGGGCTGGTCGAGTCGCGGCCGCAGGGGCGGGCCTCGCTGTTCAGCCTGACGCACCCCGAGGCGACGCTGGAGTTGCTGTCGGCTGCCGAGCGGCTGCTTGGGCTGACCGGTGACGCGGTCGCGTTGTGCCCGGTCTACGGCACGGCTGCCCGGTCATGAGCGATCAACCGCTCCAGATCACCCCGAGTGTTTGGACAGCCGGTCCCGAGGCGCGCCGTCGGCTTAGTCGGCGGGCGCAGCTGCTGGCCGGAGCCTCGGTCACGTACAACCTGATCGAAGCGATAGTCGCGATCACCGCAGGACTCGTCGCCGGGTCGGTGGCGCTGGTCGGGTTCGGGCTCGACTCGGTGGTCGAGGTGTCGAGTGGGCTGATCATCCTGTGGCAGTTCCGGCACCGGTTGCCCGAGACGCGGGAGCGCCAGGCGCTCCGGCTGCTCGCGTTCTCGTTCTTCGGGCTCGCCGCGTACGTCGCCTTCGAGTCGGTACGGGCGTTGATCGCCGGCAGCGACCCGGACGCCCCACCGGTCGGCATCGGCCTCGCGATCGCGTCGCTGATCGTGATGCCGGTGCTGTCGTGGGCCCAGCGCCGTACCGGCAAGGCCCTCGGCTCGAACGCTGTCGTTGCCGACGGCACCCAAACCCTCCTCTGCACCTACCTGTCCGCCGTCCTTCTCGTCGGCCTCGTCCTCAACGCCACCCTCGGCTGGTCCTGGGCCGACCCGATCGCCGGCCTCGTCATCGCCGCGGTCGCGGTCCGCGAAGGCATCCAGGCCTGGCGCGGCGAAGGCTGCTGCGCCCCGGTCGGCGGCGGCTGCACCGACGACTGCTGCACCGACGGCTGCTGCACCGACTGACCGCGGGACCGAGGTCCCGAAGGGTTGGGCCTTCCGGCTCTGCCCGGGCGGGTCCCGTGGCGCGTTGGATAGGACGTGTCGTGGGAAGGGAGGTCCGATGCCGGCGTCCGAGCAGGCTCGATCGACGAATGGTGGTGATCAGTCCAGGCGGGCCGGCCTCGTCGGGCTCGCGCAGCATGAGGGGTCTGCGCGGTCCGACGCGGTCGAGCCCAGTGGACTGACGGCCGGAGCGTTGATCCGGCTGGCCGGAGCGCTCGACACCACGGTGGCGAACCGGATCCGGCGCGTCCCGGTCCGCGGCTCGTCGGCTCTGCACCCCGTCCTCGACCACCTGCGGGAGGACGAGTGTCTCGACCTGCTCGCACATGGCGGCACCGCCCGGATCGCGTTCGTCATGACGGGACGGCTGGCCGTGCAGCCGCTGCAGTTCACGCTGCACGAGCGGAAGCTGGTCTTCCGGACCGACGCGACCGACCCGATCGTCCGGTACGGCGACGGTCCGGTGGCCGTCGAGGTCGAGCGGCTGGACGCGGCCGACCGCGAGGGCTGGAGCGTGCTGGTCTCGGGGCGCTGCTCGGTGCACGCGTGGGACGGCGCGGTCGACGAGGTGCTGGTGGTGATCGAGCCGGAGCACCTGAGCGGGCGTCGCGTCCGCGTCTGGTGACCCCGGTGATCGCTTCAGGTCCGGCGCCGGCGCTTCGCCCGCTCGACGGCGTACACGGCGGCCTCGGTCCGGCGTTCCATGTCGAGCTTGCGGAGTAGCCCCGACACGTAGTTCTTCACCGTCTTCTCGGCCAGGAACATGCTCTGCGCGATCTGGCGGTTGGTCTTGCCCGCCGCGATCTCGTCCAGGATCCGGCGTTCCTGCTCGGTCAGCGACTGGTAGCGCGGGTCGTCCTCGATGTCGGGCGGGTTGCGCAAACGTTCGAGTACGGCGGTCGTCATCGCCGGATCCAGCAGCGACTCCCCCGCTGCGAGGCGCCGTACCGCGCCGACCAGATCGGTCCCGCTCACCTGCTTCAGCAGGTACCCGGCCGCGCCGGCCATGATCGCGGTGAACAGCGCCTCGTCGTCGGAGAACGAGGTCAGCATCAGGCACGCCGGCGGCTCGTCCATCACCGAGCGGACCTCCCGGCACACCGTGATCCCGTCCCCGTCCGGCAGCCGCACGTCCAGGACGGCGACGTCCGGCCGCAGCGCCGGGATCCGCGCGACCGCCTCCGCCGCGGTGGACGCGTCGCCCACGACCTCGACGTCCGGCTCGGCCTCCAGCAGCTGCCGCAGGCCCAGGCGCACGACCTCGTGGTCGTCGAGCAGGAACACCTTGATCACTCGCTCAGCGTAAACCGGCGCAGCCTGGGAAGGCGCTGAACGTCGGGCACCTGTCCGTCCGGTGGACGAGGCGGACCGGCTGCGCCGGGTGACGCCGCTGCGACCGTGGGCACCCCTGCGCGGGCGCCGCCTGCTCCCCTGGGGCCTGCGCCCGCGCCAGGTCGGTGCCCCCGGCAACTCTCCCCCACCGGGCGGCCACGTTTTGTACCGTGGTCAGGGTGACGCCAAAGGGGACCTGGTACGACGACGCGCTGCTGAACGCCGTGGTCGGGATCGGCGCCGACCTGGACCTCAGCAGCACGCTCGACCGGATCGTCACCGCGGCGTGCGAGCTCGTCGGCGCCCGGTACGGCGCGCTCGGCGTGGTCGGCCCGGACGGCAAGCGGCTGGTCCGGTTCATCCCGCACGGCGTCACCGCCGAGGAGATCGCCGCGATCGGCACGTACCCCGAGGGCCACGGCCTGCTCCGGCTGTCGATCGACCACCCGGGCCCGCTCCGGCTCCACGACCTCACCCAGCACCCGCAGTCGTTCGGGTTCCCGCCCAACCACCCGCCGATGCAGCGCTTCCTCGGCGTGCCGATCCGGACCCGGGACCACGTCTTCGGCAACCTCTACCTGACCGAGAAGGCGGACGGCGCCGAGTTCACCGACGACGACGAGCGCACCGTGACCGCGCTGGCGGCCGCGGCCGGTGTGGTGATCGACAACGCCCGCCTGTACGCCGACACCGAGCGCAAACGGCGGTGGCACGAGGTCACCGCCGAGATCACCCAGCTCATGCTCGGCGACTTCGAGCTGCCGGACGCGCTGCGGCTGATCGCCCGCCGCGCCCGCGAGGTGTCCGGGTCCCGGGTCGGCGTGATCATGCTGGTCCGCGCCGACGACCTGGTGATCGAGGCGATCGACGGGCCCGAGGAGTTCGAGCAGTACGCCGGCCGGCACGTGCCTTCCGACGTACCCTGGCTCGGCGAGGTGCTGCGCGGCGACCGGCTGCTGGAGATCGACGACCTCGCCCAACTGGTGAAGGAAAGCGGCCGGCAGACCGACGCGCCCGAGCTGCAGTCGCTGGGGCGAACGATCATGGCGCCGCTGCCGGCCGGGACGCACGCCACCGGCGGGCTGCTGCTGGTCGCCGCCGAGCGTGGGGCCGACCTCGAGGACGGCACGGACCTGGTCCAGCTGTTCGCCGACCAGGCCACGCTGGCGCTCGACCGCGCGCAGGCCCAGCGGGACCAGTCGATGATCGCGGTCCTGGAGGATCGCGACCGGATCGCTCGCGACCTGCACGACCTGGTCATCCAGCGGCTGTTCGCGACCGGCCTGCAACTGCAGGGCATACACCGGATGGTCTCTCCCGACGTCCAGGAGCGCATCGGCCGCGCCGTCGAGGACATCGACGCGACCATCCGGGACCTGCGGGCCGCGATCTTCGAGCTGCACCACCAGCCCGGCCGCCGGTCGCTCCGGGCGGACATCCAGGAGCTCGTTGCCGAGTACGCCGGACCGCTCGGCTTCCGGCCGCGCCTGACCTGCGCCGGCCCGCTGGACACCGCCGTACCCGTGACCGTGCGGCCGCAGATCCTGGCCGCGATCCGGGAGGCGCTGTCGAACGTCGTACGCCATGCCGAGGCGACCCAGGTCAGCGTCGAGGTGACGGCCGCCCATGGGGAGGTCGTCGCCCGGGTCTCCGACAACGGCATCGGGCTCGCCGACGTCGAGCGTCAGAGTGGTCTGCGGAACCTCCGCGAGCGTGCCGAGAGCCTCGGCGGTTCGGTCCGGGTGGACTCCCGGCCGTCAGAGGGCACCGTGCTCGAGCTGCGCGCTCCGCTCGGCACCTGACTCCCCTGCAGACCGCCGGGACGCGGCGTTGTCGGTGGCAGCAGCCCTCCCAAGTGATGCCACCTGTAATCCGGCCCCGGCGGTCCGCCAAGGTCCCCCTTCTGTCTCCAGAGTGCCGCCGCGACCGCGCCCGCCGCCAGGGCCGAAGGTCCCGAACTCCAGGGACTGCGCACAGAGCCGTCGTGGTCTTACGCTGAGAGACGTGCGCACCGATCACCCCGAATCGCGTGTAGTCCACGAGCAGCCCACCGCCGTCCTGCGGGCGACCCTGCACCACGACGAGGTGCGGGGCTGGTTCCGTACGGCGTTCGACGTGGTGGCCGAGTACCTGCGCCGGCACGGGATCGCGCCGTGCGGCTTCCCGTTCGCCCGGTACCACGTCCGGACCGACGGGTTCTTCGAGGTCGAGGCCGGGTTCCCGGTGGCCGTGCGGATCAGCGGCGACCGCCAGATCGTGCCGTCCAGCCTGCCCGGCGGGCACGTCGTCGTCGCCTGGCACAGCGGGACCTACGAGCAGCTCGGTGACGCCTACCGGGCGCTCGACGACTGGCTGGACGCGGAGCACGGCGCCCGCGCGGGCGACGCCTGGGAGGTCTACCACGACCCGCCGAACCGCACCCAGCGCTGGCGCACCGAGGTCATCCAGCCGTTCACCCTGAACTGAGGAGTCTCGTGGCACCCTGAAGCATGCGGATAGTGATCGCGCTCGGGGGGAACGCATTGCTTCGGCGTGGTGAGCGCCCGGATGCCGACGTACAGGTCGCGCACCTGGCCGCGGCCGCGCCGGCCTTGGCCAAGGTCGCCGAGGACAACGACGTCGTCATCGTGCACGGCAACGGCCCACAGGTCGGGCTGCTCGCGCTGGAGAGCTTCGCCGACACCAGCCTGTCCAAGCCGTACCCGCTGAGTGACCTGGTTGCGGAGACGCAGGGCGTGATCGGGTACTGGGTGCAGCAGGCGCTGACCAACGCGGGCCTGAGCCGGCGCGCCGTCACGCTGGTCACCCAGACCGTGGTGGACGCGCACGACCCAGCGTTCAACGTCCCGACCAAGTACGTCGGCACCAGCTACCCCGAGGAGCGAGCGCGCCAGCTCGCCTTGTCCTCCGGCTGGTCGGTGCGCCAGGACGGTACCGAGTGGCGACGAGTCGTGCCGTCCCCCGCGCCCCAACGGGTCCTGGAGCTCGACGCGGCCGACCTCCTGCTCCAGAACGGCGTCACCGTGATCCTGGCAGGCGGAGGCGGCGTACCCGTCATCGAGGGCCCGACCGGCCTCAAGGGTGTCGAGGCCGTCGTGGACAAGGACGCGACCGCTGCGCTCATCGCCATCGAGCTCCGGGCCGAAGTCCTCGTGATGCTCACCGACGTACCGGCCGTCTACCTCGACTACGGCACCCCGACCCAACGCGCGCTCCACAAGGTCGACGCGGAAACCCTCGCCGGGCTCACGTTCCCGGCCGGCTCGATGGGCCCGAAGGTCAGCGCCGCCCGCCACTTCGTGGAGATCACCCACGGCCGCGCCGCCATCGGCTCCCTCGACGACACCACCGCAGTCGTCACCGGCACCAGCGGCACCCAGATCGAGCTGTAACGCCTGGCGGCGTGCAGGCACTGACTGTGCAAGGACGCATTCGTCAGGAGGGGCCAAGATGACCGAGTACGGCGATCTACGCGCGCTGTTCGTGAACTGCACGTTGAAGCGGTCACCGGCGGTCAGCCACACCGAGGGGCTGATCGAGGTGAGCCGCCGGATCATGGAGAAGCAAGGCGTCGAGGTCGACGTGATCAGGGCCGTCGACCACGATATCGCCACCGGTGTCTGGCCGGACATGACCGAGCACGGCTGGAAGACCGACGCCTGGCCGGCGATCCAGAAACAGGTGATGGCCGCCGACATCCTGGTGATCGCCGGGCCGATCTGGCTGGGCGACAACAGCTCGGTGACCAAACAGGTGATCGAACGCCTCTACGGCAACTCGTCGATCCTCAACGAGCACGGGCAGTACGCGTACTGCGGCCGCGTCGGCGGCTGCCTGATCACCGGGAACGAGGACGGCGTCAAGCACTGCGCGATGAACGTGCTCTACTCGCTGCAGCACCTCGGCTACACGATCCCGCCGCAGGCCGACGCCGGCTGGATCGGGGCCGCCGGGCCGGGGCCGTCGTACCTGGACGAGGGGTCGGGCGGGCCGGACAACGACTTCACCAACCGCAACACCACGTTCATGACCTGGAACCTGCTGCACCTGGCCCGGATGCTGAAGGACGCCGGCGGCGTGCCGGCGCATGGGAACCAGCGCTCGGAGTGGGACGCCGGCTGCCGATTCGACTTCGAGAACCCGGAGTACCGCTGACCACTGTCCGGTACCGTCGGCAGGGTGGGGGCGGTCCTGCCGGCGGACGAGGTCCTCGTGGCCGGTCTGCGAGCCGGGGACGAGGAGACCTTCGCCTGCCTGCTCAACGGCTGGTCCGGGTCGATGCTGCGGCTGGCCCGGTCGTTCGTGTCCACCGCGGCGACTGCCGAGGAGGTCGTGCAGGACACCTGGCTGGCCGTGTTCCAGGGGATCGAGCGGTTCGAGGGCAGGTCCGCGTTGCAGACCTGGGTCTACCGGATCCTGGTCAACATCGCCCGCAAGCGCGGCGCCCGCGAGCAGCGCACGGTGCCGTGGACGAGCCTCGGCCCGGACGGCGGCCCGACTGTCGACCCGGGCCGGTTCCGCGGCCCCGACGACCTGTACCCGGGCGGCTGGCGCTCGTTTCCGGCGGACTGGCCGAGCACCGAGACCGAGGTGCTCGCCCACGAGATCCGGGCGACGGTCGCCGCCGCGATCGACAGCCTGCCGATCCGGCAACAGGTGGTGCTGACGTTGCGCGACATCGACGGACACGACGCCGAGGACGTGTGCAGCTTGCTTGACATCTCGATGACCAACCAGCGGGTCCTGCTGCACCGGGCCCGCGCGGCGGTCCGCGGCCGCCTCGAGCGGTACTTCAGCACCAGTGAGGTAGGGACATGACCTGCGCAGAGCTCGTCGAGCTCGTCACCGCCTTCCTCGACGGCACGCTCGACCCCGAGACCGAGCAGCGCTTCGTCGAGCACCTGACCCTGTGCGACGGGTGCTCGACGTACGTCGAGCAGTTCCGCCGCACCATCGCCGAAGTGGGCCAGGTCGAACCGGAGAGCCTGTCCGGCGAGACCCGCGACCGCCTCCTCGACGCGTTCCGGAACTTCCCCCGCGACTGAGCTGTAACGCCGGAACCTCCCGCCGGCACTGAGCACCCAAGGGAGGGATCATGCCGGACGTCGAATTCACCAACCTGTTCGTGGTCGCACTGATCGCGCTGCTCGCACCACTCCTGCTCGGACTGGCACCCCGGCTGCGCGTCCCGGCGGTCGTCCTCGAGATCGTGGCCGGCATCGTCGTCGGGCCGCACGGACTCGGTCTGGTCGAGGTGGATCTGCCGCTGCAGATCGTGTCGCTGCTCGGACTCGGGTTCCTGCTGTTCCTGGCCGGGCTCGAGATCGACGTGCACCGGCTTCGCGGGCAGATCCTGAGACTCGCGGTCCTGGGCTACCTCGTCACCCTCGCGTTGGGTACGGCGGCGGGCGCCGGATTCGACGCGATCGGCTGGGTGCAGAGCCCGCTGCTGCTGGCCGTCACGTTGTCCGCGACCTCGCTCGGCCTGGTGGTGCCGGTTCTCAAGGACGCCGGCCAGGCCGAAGGAGCCGTCGGGCAGTTCACCATCGCGGCGGCATCGGTCGCCGACTTCGCCGCCGTACTGCTGCTGTCGCTGGTGTTCTCGACCGAGGGCGGAAGTCCGGGTGAGCGGATCATCATGGTCGGGCTGTTCACGCTGCTGGTCGTCGTGGCCGGGATCGTGGTCGCCACGGCCGGCCGTTCGCAACGGATCGGCGGGGTGCTGGTGCGGTTGCAGGACACCACGGCCGAGATCCGGGTCCGGGCCGCCGTCGTCCTGCTGGTCGCGTTCGTCGCGCTGGCCGAGCAGTTCGGGCTGGAGACGATCCTCGGCGCCTTCCTGGCCGGCGCGGTCGTCGGCCTGGTCGACCGCGACTCGACCTCCCATCCGCGCTTCCGGATCAAGCTGGAGGCGCTCGGCTACGGCTTCCTGATCCCGGTCTTCTTCGTCACCAGCGGACTCCGGCTCGATCTCGGCGGTCTCGTCGACGATCCGGCGGCGCTGGCCCGGGTGCCGCTGTTCCTGGCCGCGCTGCTCGTCGTCCGCGGCGTGCCCGCTCTGCTGGCGATCCGGACCCTCGGCACCCGATCGAGCGTGGCCGTGGCGTTGCTGCAGGCGACGTCACTGCCGTTCATCGTCACCGCGACCCAGATCGGCGTGGAGACCGGGCTGATGGCACCGGTCACCGCCGCCGCTCTGGTCTGCGCGGGACTGCTGTCCGTGCTGGTCTTTCCTGCCGTTGCCCTGCTCCTGCTCAAACAGCCGGCCGAGGTCAGGCAGCCCGGCCGATCTTGAGGGCGGTGGCAGTGTCGACGACGCGGCGGGCCTGGAAGCGGGCGGCCTCCAGCGCGATGTCGCTGACGGGTCCGGTCGAGGTGACGTGCGAGGCGCCGTACGGGTTGCCGGACTGGTACTGGATCGGGTCGGCGTAGCCGGGTGGGACGATGATCCCGCCCCAGTGGTAGAAGACGTTGCTCAGCGCAAGGATGGTCGATTCCTGGCCGCCGTGCAGCGTGTTGCTGGCGGTCAGCGCCGAGTACACCTTGCCGGCCAGCTGGCCCTGCATCCACAGGGGGCCGGTCGCGTCGATGAACGCCTTGATCTGCGCGGACGGCGTACCGAACCGGGTGGGCGTGCCGAACAGCATCGCGTCAGCCCAGGCCAGGTCGTCATGACCGGCCTCGGCGACATCGGCGGTGGCCCGGAGGTGCTCACCCCAGGCCGGGTTCACCGCGATGGCGGTGTCCGGAGCGGTCTCGGCGACCTTCCGGAGCCGCACGTTGGCGCCGGCCTTCTCGGCGCCTTCGGCCGCGGCCTGGGCGAGTGCGTGCACGGTGCCGGTGGCGCTGTAGTAGATGACAGCCACGTTGACGGGTTCCACAGATACCTTCACTTTCGGGTTCGAGACTTCAGGGTTCGAGGTCCAGGACCGACCGCCCGGTGGCGAAGTCGGTCGGGACCGAGATCTGGTCGTGCGTGATCAGCCAGGCGCCGTCGAGCTTGCGGAAGCACGCCGTCCACCTGACCCAGTAGCCGGTCCGGTCGCCGGTCTGCAGCGTGCCGCTCAGGCGGTTGACGGCGTACGCCACCGCCAGGTCGCCGTTCACGAGGACGGTCAGGTCGCGGACCTCGTAGTCGAGCTCGGCGTAGACCGTGAAGACCTTGGTCCAGTTCTGCAGCTTCGCCTCCGCGCCCAGGTGGCGCAGCGGCGGCTCGATGTCGAACGAGACCAGGTTCGGCGCGAACATCGTCCTGACCGCGTCGAGGTCCTTGGTCCGCACCGCCTCGACCAGCGTGTCGATCCGCTCCCGGATGTCGACTTCGTCCACTGCTTGTTCGGTGCTCATGACCACTCCGACGAGACAGCCCCCGAAAGTGTGAGGACCTCACACTTGGGTACGGCGTTTCGTCGTAGGGGTGTACGGCGGACCCGAGGAAGGGAAGCGTGGACACCATGACTGGAGCAGGGCCGGACGCAGCAGATCCCGGCCTGAGCGCGATCATGAGCGAGCGGCGCCAGCTGATCAACCTCGCCTACCGGCTGCTCGGGTCGCTGGCCGACGCGGAGGACGTGGTCCAGGAGACCTACACCCGCTGGTACGCGATGCCGGCCGAGGAGCGGGAGGCGATCGAGTCGCCCGGCGCCTGGTTGACGACGGTCGCCAGCCGGATCTGCCTGGACCTGCTCGGCTCGGCCCGGGCCCGCCGGGAGCGGTACGTCGGCGAGTGGATCCCGGAGCCGCTGCCGGACGGCGCCGAGTGGCGGTCGGCCGGTGTGGCCGTCGACCCCGCTGACCGGGTCACCCTGGACGAGTCGGTGAACATGGCGTTCCTCGTCGTACTGGAGTCGATGACGCCGGCCGAGCGGGTCGCGTTCATCCTGCACGACGTGTTCCGGTACCCGTTCCCGGAGGTGGCCGAGATCGTCGGCCGCTCCCCCGCGGCCTGCCGCCAGCTCGCCACCTCGGCGCGGCGCCGGATCGCCGCGGCCCAGACGCCGCCGACTCCCACCGCGCAGAGCGCCAGCCTGGTCCGGGACTTCAAGGAGGCGTGGCAGGCGCAGGACATCCAGGCATTGATCACCCTGCTGGATCCCGACGCAGTCGCGGTCGGCGACGGCGGCGGTCTGGTCAGCGCGGAGCTGCACCCGGTCGCCGGCGGCGAGCAGATCGCCCGCTACTTCGCCGACCTGGCCGGCCGCCGGCCCGGCATCACGCTGCTCGAGCGCACCGTCAACGGCCAGCCGGGCCTGGTCGCCCAGGAGGACGGGGTCACCGTCACGGTCATCGCGTTCGACATCGCCGACGACCAGATCAAGCACATCTGGGCCGTCCGCAACCCCGAGAAGCTCCGGCCCTGGACTCGCTAATCCCGCAAAGTCACCACGGTGTAGCGGATCAGCACTCATCGACACCTCCCAGCCGCACCGAAAGTCCAGGAACGACCGGTGCGCCGCCGCCCGGTTACTCGGCGTGTCCGGCCGACTGCTTGTAACGGAGGTCGGTCGTTGTCCGATGTGATGGTTGACATCGGTGTTCCGAGCAGCAGCGCCGAGACGGTCGCCCCTGCCGTGATCGTTTGACGACAGTGCCATGACTACCGCCTCGGAGGCTCCGATGACGTGCGAGACGACGCAGCGACTGCTCGCGCTGCTCCGTATCGTGGAGCGCGACGCGGCGCCGTTCGGCGCGCTCGGAGACGACGCGGTACTCGACGCCTGGTTCGGGATCCGCTCACCGGTGTGGCAGCAGAACTCCCAGGAAGCGCCTCAGCCCCAGCAGGTGTGACCGCCGGCGGTCACTCGTCGGTGTGCCGGGTGCCGGGGTCGACGTTGGCGGCCAGGTCGAGGGCGATCAGGGCGCGGCGGAGGGTCTCCAGGCTCGGCTGCCTGCCCTCCGGCGGTCCGAACAGGCAGACCACGGTCAAGCCGTCGCTGGTCAGGCCGGCTCGCTCCACCTTGCCCTCGTCGTCGTACAGGAGCTCCCAGCCCTCCTCGTCGAGGTGGCTCAGCGCGCGTCGCCAGTCAGCCGTATGCAGCGACAGGCCGCCGACGAACGACTCGTCCGGCGCCGGGATGTCCCGCTCGGGGTCGGGCGTGACCAGGTAGCCGGTCCCGGTCCGCGGGTCCAGGTACGCCGTGTGCGACGCGAACTCGACGACCGTCACATCGACGTACGGCTCGCGCTCCGCCCGGTTCACCGCAGCTCGCCCGTCATGCCGCCTCTACCTCGAAGACCCGGTCGAGACCGGTCCGGCGCAGTACGTCGGTCAGCTGCCGGCTCGCATGCCGAATCACCACCCCACCCCCACGGCGACGGCACACCCGGTGCGTGTCGAGCAACGCGGTGAGCAGCGTCGACGAGATCTGCCCGAGCTCGGACACATCGACGACCACCAGGCAGGCGCCGTCCATGACCAGTCCGTGCAACCGCCAGCGCAGCGCGGACAGCTCGCCGTCGAGGTCGGACTCGGACAGCGTTACGATCGCCTTCTGCGGCAGCGGGCTGTGGGTGGCGTCGCTCATGGCGGTCCCTCCCCCTGGACGGTGCAGGCATTGGGACCACTCTCCGGGTTGGACTTTGAGATTCGCCGTACCCCTTCTTGACGATCCGATGACGACCCGTCCGGGGCCGGTCCGGCGGGCAACCCGGACTTTACGATCGGATGACATGCCGCCCCAGGCCGTCACAACGCGCGGCCGGATTGCCAGGATGTGACGATGCCGATGCAGGTCTTGGTCGTGGAGGACGACGATCGAATCCGGGAGGTGCTGCGCCTCGCCCTGGAGGACGAGGGGTACCGGGTCGCCGAGGCGGCCGACACCCCGTCCGCGCTCGAGCAGGTCCGCACCGCGATGCCGGACCTGATGATGGTCGACCTGATGCTCGGCGAGATCGACGGCTACACCTGCATCCGTGAGGTACGGCGGCTCAGCGACATCCCGATCGTGGTTGTCAGCGCCCGGTCCGACACCCACGACATCGTCGCCGGACTCGAAGCCGGCGCGGACGACTACGTCACCAAACCCTTCCAGATCAAGGAGATCACCGCCCGGCTGCGCGCCCTGCGCCGGCGGCTGCGGACCAGCGCGGAGGCCGCCGAGCCGGACATCGTGCTGGACTCCGACGCGAAGCGGAGCCTGGTGCTGTCCACCTCGCGCGGAACGGTGATGCTCGACGGGCAGGACGTCAACCTGACCGTGACCGAGTACCGGCTGCTGGCCGAGCTCGCCAAGCCGCCGGGCCGGGTGCTCAGCCGGTCCGCGTTGCTCGCGTCGGTGTGGGAGCACGGGTACTACGGCGACGAGCGGATCGTCGACGTCCACATCCGGCGGTTGCGCACCAAGATCGAGCGCGACCCCGGGCGGCCGCAGCTCGTGATGACGGTCCGCGGGATGGGTTACCGGCTGGATCCGCGATGAGATTTGGTGGGCGCCCTCCTGGACTGAGACATCGCTTGGTGCTCGCGTTCAGCCTGGTCGCCCTGCTGGTGTCGGCGGTGTTTGCCGTCAGCACCTATCTGCTGGCGCGCGGGTACCTGCTCGCCCAGCGCGAGCGGGTAGTCCAGCACCAGGCCTTCGAGGACGCCGCGTTCGTGCAGCGCCGGCTGCGCAACACCAACGCGGACGTTTCCTCCGTCCTGACCGCCGCGGGCACGCCGGCCGGGAACACGATCATCTTGAAGTGGCGCGGCCAGTGGTACGCGTCCGCGCTCGACGAGGGCCGCGACGCCGTACCGGCAGCGGTCCGGGAGCAGGTCGCGGACGGGCGGGCCACCGGCCAGCGGTTCCACTCGGTGGACGGGCCCTCGATCGTGGTCGGGGTGCCGGTGCCGGCGGTGCAGGCCGAGTTCTACGAGATCGCGCCGCTGACCGAGCTCGACGAAACACTCCGGCTGCTCAGCGGGATCCTCATCGGAGGCGCACTGCTTGCGACCGCGGCCGGAGCGGCTCTTGGCCTCTGGGCGAGCCGGTCCGTCGTCACGCCGCTCAACCGGGTCGCCGTCGCGACCGCGACCATCGCGGGTGGTGACCTCGACACCCGGTTGCCCGCAACCGAGGACCCTGAGCTCGCCACGATCGTCGGCTCCTTCAACAGCATGGTCGACACGTTGCAGCAGCGCATCAACCGCGATGCCCGGCTGGCCGCGGACGTCAGCCACGAGCTCCGGTCGCCGTTGACCACGCTGGTCGGCAGCGTCGACCTGCTCAACGCCCGGCGCGACGAGCTGCCCGAGCGTTCCCAGCGGGCGCTCGACCTCGTCACCGCCGACCTGCAACGCTTCCGGCGGTTGCTCGACGACCTGCTCGAGCTGGCGCGGTCCGACGGCGGACTCGATCGGCGGCCGAGTGCGCGACTCGAGCT
This sequence comes from Kribbella sp. NPDC050820, assembly GCF_040653975.1. Lineage (NCBI taxonomy): Bacteria > Bacillati > Actinomycetota > Actinomycetes > Propionibacteriales > Kribbellaceae > Kribbella > Kribbella sp. NPDC050820. The sequence goes on along the minus strand of NZ_JBFAHB010000017.1, from coordinate 75,484 downwards.
GACCTCGCTGATTCGTCAGGTACTGAGTGAGGTCGGGCGATATCCGGCGATCCTGACCGGCGTCGAGGATGTCGTCGTACTGGCCGACAAGCCGCGGCTGGGCCGGATGTTCCGGAACCTGTTCGAGAACGCCGAGACGCACGGCGGCGGGCTCACCGGCGTCGAGGTCAGCCGGGTCGGATCGGATGTGCTGGTGCTCGTGAACGACTCCGGACCCGGCATCCAGCCGCTCGACCGGGAGCGGGTGTTCGAGCGGTTCGCCACCGGCGCGAACAAGCGCGGATCGTCTTCCGGGACAGGGCTCGGGCTTGCCTTGGCCGCGGAGACCGCGGCCGCGCATGGCGGGGCAGTGTGGTGTACGGCGTCCCCGACCGGCGGGGCGCAGTTCGTCGTACGCCTTCCAGAGGCGGCGACGTGAGACGGCTGACCGGGGTAGTCGCGGCGCTGCTGGTGCTTGTCAGTTGCGGCGTGCCGCTGCAGGACGAGCCGGCGCCGATCGAGCCTCGGGCCATCCCGTCGCACCTGCAGACTCCCGCCGTACCGACGTCCCTTGCGACTACGGCGCGAACGGCGGTGCAGGTGGTCTATGTCCGCAACAACCGGCTGGTCAGCGTTGCCCGGGAGGTGTCCGGAGTCGGCGTCCTCGACGGGGTGATCCAGGAACTGACGAACGGCCCGACGGGACCCGAACAGGCCGACGGCATCACCACGGCGCTGCCGCCGGGGCTCGAGCTCGCGGTCGTGGCCGTGCAGGGAACCCGGGTCGTGCTCGAGCTCTCCGGTGAGACCGACGGCCGCTCCGCCACCGAGAACGTGCTGGCAGTCGGGCAGATCGTCCTGTCGGTCACCGCTCTGCAGTCGGTCGAAGAGGTCACGTTCTCGCGCGCCGGCGCACCGGTCGAGGCGCTGCTCGCGGACGGCGCGCTCACCACCCAACCCCTCACCGCCGCCGACTACGAGGCGTTGCGGGTGCCGTGAGTTTGACGAGGACGCTGAGGGATCTTTGAGATCGTGTGTCACCCTCCGGGGCGGCGCGGCTACCGACCCATCTGAACGTTACACAGGTCTGAACGGCACCTTTCGAAGGAGGATCGTGACCGAGCGGCCGCCCACGCACCAGACAACCCGGCAGACATGAAGCCCGTCGCCTGGATCATCCTGCTCCTCGTCGTCGCCGCCGTGATCGCCCTGCCGTGGGTGCTCAAGCAGCGCCGCCGCCGCGCGGCCGCCGTACAGGTCATCGGCAACGAGCTCACCAGCTGGAGCGACGCCCAGCTGTACGCCGTCTGGTCCGCCACCGCCGACGAGCTCCACCGCGCCGCCCACTCCGACGACGCCGCCACCGCCGCCCGCGCCCGCGAGCTCCTCCTCACCGAAATAGAACGCCGCCACCCCGGCCAAACCGCCACCTGGCTCTCCTCCCCCGAAGCCCTCACCGGCGAACCCCCAGACTTCCTCCTCAACCCCTAGAGCAGGACGGGGTTCAGCTCCGGGGACTGCATGTTGGGGTCGAAGGGGTACATGGGGCGGGCGATGGCGTGGTGACCAAGGGAGAGGAGGTCTTGGTTGACGCCGCCGGGGGTCAGGGCCAGGAGCCAGTCGGCGGACATGGTGTAGAGCTCGGGTTCCAGGTAGCCGATCTTGACGATGACCAGGTCGGCGTCGCGCGGGGACAGGCCGAGGGCGGTGAAGTCGGACTCGAGGTGGTACGGCTTGCGGTGGGTGGTGACGATGATGTGGAGACCGCCGGTGCTGAGGGCGACGGCTGCGTTGGTGGGGTCGAGAGCGGATACCTGAGCAGTCAGGGGAACAGGGCCGCAGGGGACGGAGTCGATCTTGCCGCCGAGGTGTACGTCGATCGTGGCGCCGACGCCGGCCTTGGTGGCAGCCGCGGTGACTTCGGGGTCGACGATGGCGGCGTAGATCGTGGTCAGGTCCGACGACGTGATCGCGGGCATGCGGAGGAGAGCGTCCAGGGTCCACGACGTGTCACCGGCGCCGCCGGCCGTCGGGTTGTCGCCGGAGTCGCTGATGAAGAAGGGCCGCGCGGTGCTTGCCACGGCGCGCTCGACACATTCCTCGAGAGTGCCGGTCGGCGCGACGAACTCGAACTCGTCGTGCGCATCCCAGTAAGCATCAGCAAGCCGCTTCGCCTGCTTGGTGATCACGTCGGCGTCATCACCGGTCACGACGACAGCTGCCTGACAGCGCGGCTCGTCCGCCCACGCGTACCCGACCCAGATCGCCGCATCCAGTACGCCGTCCATCGCCTCGACGTCGTCGACCATCGCGTAGATCCGCTTGGCCGGGTTGATCCGGGTGCTCGTCTTCTCCCCCGGCAGCAGCACCGGCACCTGCACCCACGCCTTCTGCGGACGGCCGCCAGACCGGAGCCGAGCCACCAGGTTGCGTGCTGCGCGCTCCCTCGTGTCCCACGCATCGGTGTGCGGCGCCTTGCGGTAGCACGTGATCAGATCCAGCGTCTCCGCCAGCGAACGCGACACGTTCCCGTGCAGATCCATCGACGCGGACAGCAACGTCGATGGGCCGACGAACTCCCGGATCCCGGCGACGAACTCGGCCTCGATGTCGGTCCGGCCGAGCACGGTCATCGCGCCGTGGAAGTCGATGAACACTCCGTCCAACGGGCCCGCCGTACGCAGCCGGTCGAAGATCTCGCCCGCCAGCTGCTCGTACGTCTCCTCGGTGACCGGGCCGCCCGGGACCGCGACTGCGTGCAGCAGCGGCACCCACTCGACGCCCTCGGTCAGCTCCGACCCAGGCGACAGGAACGCGTAGCAGGCCAGCAACTCGGCCCCGCGCGTCACCCGGAAGTCGTCCAACGTACTGCGATGTGGCGAGAACGTGCTCGACTCGATCGCGATCCCGGCAATTCCGATCCGCAAGGGCTTCATCCGCCCGACCCTATCGGGGCCGGACCGCCCGCACGTAGGCCAGCACCGGCCACCGGTGACCGGTCTCGACGATCTCGAATCCCGCGCCGAGCGCCAGGTCGAGCAGCGGCACGTGCTCGGCCGCATGACGGGTGAACGCACCGATGGCCAGCCGCGACAGCCTCCCCGTCGGCGGCCGGAAGTCGGCGATGACCAACCGGCCACCTGGCTTCAGCACCCGGTACATCTCGGCAAACGCCCGACCGCGGTAGTCGGCCCCGATGTGATGCGCGGCCAAGCACGACACGACCGCATCGAACGAGCCGTCGTCGTACGGCAGCTCCTCCGCGCCCGCTACCCGGGAGGTCGCGTTCGGCGCCGCCCGCTCGTTGGCGTAGGCAACGACCGACGTCGACGGATCGATTCCCTCGACGCGGCCGTCCGGCCCGACCGCCCGCGCCACCCGCCCGCTCAGGTACCCGGTGCCGCACCCGACGTCGAGCACCCGGTCTCCCGGACGGACGTCGCTCAGCCGGACCAGGCCGTCGTACACCCGCCGGCGCTGACCGGCGAACCCGATCGCCGCGGAGATCTCGTAGAAGCGCGGGTTCTCGACGTGCATGTGCTGGTGGTTCATGTCCCGACTGCCTCTCCCGACTTGTCCCAGTTCGAGCGCAGCCGGTCGAGGTAGGACTGCGCCTGCGGGCCGGGCTTCACGCCCCGCGCGAACTTCCGCATGTTGCCGCCGCCGGCGTTGTAGCCCAGGGCAAGCAACTCGTCCTTGGTCAGCTGACCGGTCAGCGTCGACGGCAGTCGCCTGGCCAGGTCGTGCAGGTGCCAGGCCGCGGCCTGAATGGCCAGCGCCGGGTCGTCGGGCAGCTCCTCCCACTTCCGCTTCGCGAACGCCCGGCCGCGCTTGGTGTCGTCGAAGGCCGGCCGGTGCATGTTCGCGATACCGAACGCGGGGTCGGAGTCGATCTGCGCCCACGACCGCTCGAGCTCGGGGTCGTGCGGCTTGTACGACTCGTTGTACAAGATTGCCATCAGCAACTGCGGCCGGATGCCCGCCTGCCCGGCATACTTCCGGACCTGTACGGCGAACTGCGCCGGATCGTAGTCCACGTACCAAGGCTTGGGAGTCGTGCTCTTTGCCGCCGGAGCGGGAGCCGACGGCGACGGTGTCCGGCTGCTGGCCGATGACGTCGGCGCCTGCCCGGACTCGGGTGTATCGCCGCACTGCGCAGCCACCGCTCCCACGGCGACGGCGCCGACCGCGATCCAGACCCACTGCTTCGCCACGACCCCAACCTAGAGCATCAGCGGTAAGCCCGAGCCTGCAACTCGAAGAGCTCCGCATAACGGCCGCCGGCCACGAGAAGCTCCTCGTGGCTGCCGACCTCCTCCACCCGCCCGTTGTGCATCACCACGATCAGGTCGGCCATCCGCACGGTCGAGAAGCGGTGCGACACCAGGACCGTGACCCCACCGGTCTCGGCCGCGGCGACCTTCGCGGCTGCGGCGTACTGCTCGTACAACCGGTGCTCGGCCTCCGGATCCAGCGCCGCCGTCGGCTCGTCGAGGAGCAACAGCAACGGCCGCTCCCGCATGAACGCCCGCGCCAGCGCTAGCCGCTGCCACTGTCCACCCGACAGTTCGACGCCGTCGGTGAACTTCTTGCCCAGTTGCGTGTCCAGCCCGCGCGGCAGCCCGGCGACCACCGTCGCCGCGTCACCTCGCCCGATCGCCGCGAGCACGGCTTGCTCGTCGGACTCCCGCCGTACGTCGCCGACCGCCACGACCTCGCGCGCCGTCAACTCGAACTTGACGAAGTCCTGGAACCCGGCCGAGAGCTGGGTCCGCCACGAGTCCGGCTCGATCTCCGCCAGGTCCACGCCGTCGACCAGGATGCGCCCACTCGTCGGGTCGTACATCCGCGCGAGCAGCTTCACCAGCGTGGTCTTCCCGGCGCCGTTCTCCCCCACCAGCGCAACCGCCGATCCCGCCGGCAGCACCAGGTTCACATCATTGAGTACGGCGGAATCCGTGCCAGGGTAGGCGAATCCGACCTGGCGCAGCTCGATCCCGGAGGTGAGCCGGGCCGGCGCCGGAGTGGTGCTCGCGCGCCACGAGTTGTCCTTCGCGTACGTCCGCAGCCAGTCGTACCGGCTGAAGCTGCGCACGACCTCGCCGACCCAGTAGACGTTCTGCGCGATACCACCGGTCATCTGATCCACCTGCGGCGCGAGCAACAGCACAAGCACTACGTCCCCGGCCGTCTGCTGGCCGTTGCGCGCCCGCGCGATGATCCAGATGACGGCCACGGCGTACGCGAGACCGAAAACCAGCCGCACCGACCCGTCGACCTTGCCGCCCCAGCGAGCCGCCGCGACCCGGCGACGGAAGCGCTCGGTCTGCAACGCGTGGATCCTGTCCAGCAGCACCCGCCCGAGCCCGAAGACGCGCACCTCCAGCCCGCTGCGCGGATCCTTGGCCACCTCGATCAGCCGATCGACGAGCCGCTCCTGCGGCAGCGAGTCCTCATACGCCTTGTGCCACCGCGTGCTGCTCACGTACGCCGACCAGATCCGCGCGGCACCGAGCAACGGCAGCAACAACAGCAGCGGATGCACAGACCCGAGCAACCCGAGCACGGTCACCGTGTTGGCCACGGTCGCGAACGCCCACAGCAAGACCTCGGCACCCACGCCCATCCGCCAGGCACGTTCGCGGACGAGCTCCAGCCGGTCCGCGATGTCGGGGCGTTCGTGATGGGTCAGCCCCGGGATCCCGGTCGTCACGTCCAGCAGGTCGCGGTGCACGCGGCCGGCCATCCGCTCCTGCGCGGTGTCCTGCAGCGGCCAGCCGATCACGTCGGCGACGAACGAGATCGCCAGGCCGCCGACGATGATGCCGATCCCGAGCGCGATGGTGTCCGACTGGTTCCCCGCGATCCCCTCGACCAGTTGGCTGACGCCGTACGTCTGGATCGGCGCGGCGATGGCCCGGGCAGCGACGAGCACCGCGGAGATCGCCATCAGCCACGGTGCGGCGCGGAACGAGGTGGAGAACCACAACCAGGTGATCCGCAGGCTACGCATCGAGGGCCTCCGGAGCGTCCGGTGAGGTCACGTACCGCTCGGCCTGCAGCCGGAACATGCCGGCGTACATCCCGTCCTGCTCCAGCAACCGGTCATGCGTGCCGTCCTCCACGATGCGCCCGTCGGCGAGCACGCAGATCCGGTCGGCGTTCCGAACCACCGAGAACCGGTGCGAGATGATCAGCGACGCCACGCCCGAGGTCAGCTCGAGATACCGCTCGACCAGCTCGGCCTCGGCCCGCACGTCCAGCGCAGCCGCCGGCTCGTCGAGCACCAGCACCCCGGCCCCGGCATGGACGGCGAACAGCGCCCGGGCCAGCGCGATCCGCTGCCACTCGCCGCCGGACAGGTCGACGCCGCCGTCGAAGGACTTGTCGAGCACCGTGTCCCAGCCGTCGGACAGGCCGCGGACCACTTCGTCGATCCCGGCCTCCCGCGCGGCCTTGGCCAGCGTGACCTCGTCATCGACGCGCTCGACCGCACCGAACACGACGTTGTCGGTCACCGACAGCGGGAACCGCAGGAAGTCCTGCACGATCGCGGCGATCCGCCGCTGCCACGCGGCCAGGTCGAGCTCGGCGAGGTCCACGCCGTCGACCGTGATCCGGCCCTCGGTCGGCCGGTAGACACCGCCAAGCAGCTTCACCAGCGTGGACTTGCCGGCGCCGTTGACACCGACGAGCGCGAGCGCCTCGTGCGCGTGGATGGTCAGGTCGAGGCCGCGGAGCACGTCGACGTCGGAGCCGGGATACCGGAAGCTCACGTTCTCGAAGCGCACCTCGCGGGCCGGCATCGTCTCCACCCGGTGCCGCGTGGTCGCGGCCGGCTCGGGGTGCCGCTCGGCGATCGTCCCGGGCAGCTCGGCCATCGCCCGGTACGCCGACAACCCCCGCTTCACCTGGACGACGCCGTACCCGTTCGCTGCCACGCTGATCGACAGGATGGCCGGCACCGTCGTCGCGACCTCGGTGAGCGGCAGGTCGCCGGCCAGTGCGGCGCGGCCGACCAGGAGGATCGCGGCCCCGGTCGCGGCAAGGTTGACCGCACCCGCCAGGATCGACCACCGCACGTTCCGCGCGCGTCGCGCCCAGACCGCCTGGAAGCCGAGCGTCCACTCCCGCACGTACCGGTCGACGAGCCAGCCGTGCAGCCCGAACACGCGCAGCTCCTTCGGCGCGTCGCGCATGCCCAGGTTGAACAGGTACTCCGCGCGCCGCTGCTCCTCGGTGTTGCCCCACCAGACGTCGATCTCGCGCGCGATGAGGCGACCGAAGTGCCACTCCAACAGCAACGCCACCACGACCAGCATCGCAGCGACGAGCCAGGAGAACATCACTCCGACGATGACGCCCGACCCGATCAGCGTGACCCGGCTGGCGAGCAGCCAGGGCAAGTTCCCCAGGCCCTGGGCGAGGTGGAAGCCACCTTTGCCCTTCGCGCGCTCCTGCAGGTCGAGCACCTCGGCGTCCTCGAGGTGCGTGACCCTGCTCGGCCGCAGCAAGGGCTCTGTGATGCCGGTCCCGATCGCGCGCACCAGCGCCGCGTCCATGGTCTGTGAGGCCACCTGGTGGATCGACGGCGTCAGGCTGTCGATGACGAAGACGGCCAGCAGCGCCGCGAGCATCCAGCCGAACCCACCGAGCGGCTGCTCCGGGCCGGCGTCGATCACACCTGGGACCGCCCCGACGACCTGACCGGTCAGCAGCGTGACCGCCATCCCCAGCACCGAACCGAGCACGGCAAAGCCCATCGTCAACGCAGTACTACCAGGTGAGACCCGCAGCGCGTACCGAAGCAGAATCACCATTCCACCGACCGTAACGACCCCCACCGACAAAAGCATTCGAGTTTCCCCTCGGCAGACCGTCACACATCGCGAAGCTGCCCGGTCCTACTGGTGAGGGCACAGCTGAGAGGTGGGCAAGTGAGCACAATCGCGTTCCTCAACATCGCCATGCACGGGCGGGTCAACCCGACGCTGCCGATCGTCGCCGAGCTCGTCCGGCGCGGCCACTCGGTCAGCTACCACACCTCCCCCGCGTTCGCCGCGGAGATCGAGGCCGACGGCGCGAAGGTGTGCCTCTACCCCGGCGGCGACCAGCCATTGCCCGACCCGCCGACGCCGATCTCGCTGCTGGAAGGTCTCGCGCGCACCGCCGTCCACGTGCTGCCGACGGTTCTGGCCGACCTGCGTGCCAGCCGGCCCAACCTGATCGTGCACGACTCGGCCTGCCCGTGGGGTGCGATCGCCGCTCGCGAGCTCGGCGTACCGGCGGCCTCGTCGTTCACCACCTTCGCCTTCAACGAGCAGGTCCCCAGCCCGACTGCCGCGTCGTGGCAGCTGCTGTCGGAAGCTCGGCTCAGCAACCTGACCGGCTACGTGCGGGCGCGCTGGAGGCTGCGCCGCAAGTACGACGTGCACGGGCTGCCGCTGCTCGACCTGGGCAACATCCAGCAGCCGCTCAACCTGGTCTACACCTCGCAGGCGTTCCAGCCTGGGTTCGAGGAGTTCGACCAGACCTTCCGGTTCGTCGGACCGAGTATCGGTGCTCGCCCGCCCGACCAGTCGTTCCCCATCCATGAGCTGCAGGACCCGGTGCTCTACGCCTCGCTGGGCACAGTCTTCAAGGCCAATCCGCAACTACTGCGGTCGTTCGCCACTGCACTCGCCCCACTGGGCGGTACTGTGGTCGTCGCGACCGGTCAGACCGATCCCGCCGCGCTGGAGCCGCTGCCGTCCAACGTCCTGGTACGGCGCTCAGTGCCACAACCAGACGTACTCGCGCGAGCCGCGCTGTTCATCACGCACGGCGGTATGAACAGCGTCAACGAGGCCATGTACGCCGGTGTCCCGATGCTGGTCGTCCCGCAGGGTGCCGACCAGCCGTTGGTCGCCGCCCGCGTCGAACAGCTCGGAGCCGGTCTGTCGCTCCGCAGCCAGGACGTCGCCGAGGACACTGTCCGGGACCTCGCCCGGAACCTGCTCGACGACCCCAGCTTCACCACGGCTGCGAGCGTCCTGCAGGGCGCACAGCACGAGGCTGGTGGCTACCTGCGCGCCGTCGACGAGTTGGAGCGCTACCTGCAGGCCGCTGAGCCGGCCACGCCCTGGCGAGGCTGACGATGTCGGCTGTCCTTGTACTGATCCTGGTGGCTGGGCTGTCGGAGGCCGCTGGCCGTGTGCTGCCGCTGGTAGCTCGCCGTCCTTCCATGTCGCACTTCCACGTCATCGGGTTGCTGCTCACGGGAGCTCTCGTCGAAGCCACAGTGATCGCACTCTGGCCGGTGACCGCCGCGGCGCTCGCCGAGCTGGCAACCGAAGGCGCTGTCGAGCTGTCATGGACGGCCGGTCTGGTCGCTCCACTGGTGCTCGCCGCCATCCTCGCTTTCCCCATGCTCGGGCCGGCGCTTCACCTCCTGCTCCTGATCGGAGTCGGCGCCGGCCTGACCGGCCACCTCGCAGACGCCTCCGGACTCAGCTGGGGAGCCAGCGCGCTCTGCGTGGCCGTCGCAGGCTTCGGCCTCGCGCTCGCTGTGGACCTCGTACGGCGTCTGGTCGCGGCACTGATCGCGATCCGCATGCCGGAGCCGGTCGCATGAACGGCTTCCTGCTCTGGGGCGGTCTGATCGGCCTGACCCTCATCGTCGAAGGGCTGTTGGCGCGCTACGAAGTACTGGCGTACAGCGTCGGCTGGCGCGGTCTGATCACCGAGCTCCCGGCCGACCTGCCGTACGCGCGGGGTGCTGCCGCCGACCGCCCTCCGGATGCCTACCTGGTGTACCTCGACGGGATCGGGAAGCGGCAGTTCCGCGACACGCGTGACGGCGGCAAGCTCGTTCAAGGGCTGATCGCAGGCGCACCCGAACTGCGGGTGCTGGGACAGGTCCAGCCGTACTCGCCACTGGCGGCCCCGCTCGCTCAACGCCCGGTCTGGGCCTGGCTGCGGCGGCGCGCCGGCCTGCTGCTGTTCCTGCACAACGTCATGCAGACCTTCGTCGCCGCCGACCACAGGTACCGGCCGATCTACAACCGGGCCGTTGGCAACCAGATCGTCACCCAGCTCCAGCTGGCCGGCTACCAGCCCGACAGTGGCATCCCGGTGGTGCTGCTCAGCTACAGCGGTGGCGCTCAGGTCGCCACTGGAGCTGTCGACGAGCTGCACACCCAACTACGCGCACCGCTGCTACTCATCATGCTCGGCGGCTTCCACAGCGGCGCCAACGACCTCACCCATGCCGAGCACCTGCACCAGCTCACCAGTGCGAGCGACCGCATCGAGCGGGTCGGCACCTGGATCTTCCCGCAGCGGTGGCGCTTGTACCGCCGCAGTGCATGGAACCGAGCGATCCGGGACGGCAAGATCACCGTGCATCGGCTCGACCCGGCGACTCATGTCGGGCCGCGCAGCTACATCAGCCCGACCGCGCAGCTGCCCGACGGCCGCACCCACCTCGAGCGCACGACCGACACAGCCATCGAGCTGATCCGCGACTACTGCGCCGACAGAGCCAAGACGCCAGGCTGACGGCGGCTCGGCGGCGCTGGCTCACGCATCGAGTGCACGGGGCCGGTGCCAACTCCGGAGCTTTTCCGGGTTCAGGACGACCCACACCGCGGTCGCCTCGGCCCCGGCGACACTCAGGCTGATCACGGCCACGGCTTGCTCGGCTCGCCGCAGTACGACGCCCGCTTGGCCGTTCACCGGCTGGACGGCCAGGTCGGCGTCAAGCAGACCGCTCAGCAGCGCCGCGACGAACCGAGCGGCTGCGCGTGCGCCATGGACCGGGCGGATCGAGGCCCGCACCTTGCCGCCGCCGTCGCTCACGACCACGGCGTCAGCGGCAAGGACAGCCTCCAGGGCGGCCAGGTCACCCGACTGGCAGGCCGCCGCGAACCGCCGTACGACGGCCGTGTGCTGGTCGAACACCCACTGACCGGCCCGCCGCTGCACCGCCGGTGTCGGGCTGGGCGGCGGCGGACCGGGAACGGCGAACCGCAGCTGTGACGTGGTCGCCGGGACCGTGGCCGCTGCCGCCAGCAGCTCGAGCGAGATCCCGCCGGCCACCCTGGTCAGCCAGGCCCGCGGTACGGCGATGGCGACCCGCTGCTCGTCGTCCAGGTCGTACCAGCGCCGGTAGGTCTCCTGGACGATCCAGTCCGCCGTCGCGGCCGAGCCGAAGATCCACAACGCGATCTCGAGCAGGTGCCGGCGCTCGTCCAGCATGTCCGCCAGCGACGCGGCAGCATCCCCGTCGTACTCAGGGTCGACCACCTGCGGTCTCCGTTCTCTCGGTGCCTGCAGCTAAGACAGGTACGACCCCGCGGTTGTGACTCAGATCGCTCCGAACGGGTCAGGACGGCCGGGGAGCGCGGCGGTCCTGCCGCTCGGCCAGCTCGTCCTCGTCCACCAGGACCAGCATCGGCTGGTTCGGGTCGCACAGCATGGTGACGAGGAACCGGACGGGTACGTCGTCGCGCGCGTTGCCGTCCTGGTAGTGGATGACGTCGCCACCGGGCTCCCAGAACGTCTCCCCGGCGCGCACGATCCGCTCCGGCTCACCCTCGAGCTCGAACCGCATCTCGCCCTCGAGGACGTAGCCGAACGCCGGTCCGCCCGGGTGCCGGTGCGGCGGCGCACCCGGGTCGCCCGCCGGGTACTCCACGACCACGGTCATCGCGTGCGCTCCGGCCGGGATGAACGGCGGCTCGGCCTCCTGCAGCACGGTCAGCGCTGTCTGCCAGGCGTTCGATCGGGGTGTCTGCTCCGTGGTCACCACTACCTCCAGGACGATCGGGCACTCGTACCCCAGCTATGACCGCCCACTGTGGCCCGCTGTGACATGACCCCCGAGGCTGATAGGGAGTGGACGGTCAACGAGGGAGGGGTTTCTGTGTCTGAGCACACGACCGGATACGCGCCCGTGAACGGGCTGCAGATGTACTACGAGATCCACGGGTCGGGCGGGACGCCGTTGCTGTTGCTGCACGGCGGGCTGTTCGACATCGACCAGCAGTTCGGGGAGCTGCTGCCGAGCCTGGCCAAGGACCGGCAGGTCATCGCCGCGGACTTCCAGGGGCACGGCCGGACGAACGACATCGACCGCCCGCTCGGGACCGTCGACCTGGCCTCGGACGTGGTCGGGCTGCTGCAGCACCTCGGGGTGTCCAAGGTCGACGTGTTCGGCTTCAGCGTCGGCGGCGCGGTGGCGCTGTACCTGACCATCAAGCACCCGGAGCTGGTCCGCAAGGCGATCATCTCGTCGGTGTCGTTCCACCCCGACGGCGACCGGATCGAGAACACCGAGGCCGTCGGCGAGATGAAGGTGGAGATGATCGCCGGCACGCCGATGGAGGCGGAGTACCTGCGCAAGTCGCCGCACCCGGACCTGGAGCACCTGCAGACCCTGCTGACCAAGCTCGGCGGATACGACAAGGGCGTGACCGGCTGGTCCGACGACGACATCCGCGGGATCGCCGCGCCGACCCTGATCACGGTGGGCGACTGCGACGCGGTGAAGCTGGAGCACGCCGTACGGTTCCTGCAGCTGCGCGGCGGTGACGTGAACGGCGACTTCGTCGGTGTGCCGTCCTCGCAGCTCGCGGTGTTCCCGGGGACCACTCACTTCACCGGCCTGGCCCGCACGGAGCTGGCCCGCGACGTCGTCCTGACCTTCCTCGACGCCCCGATGCCGGAGGCCTGACCCGCACGGGGGAACCAGTTCCCTCGCCTGGGGGATCCCGGACGCCGGCGGCGGGAGCATGCTCCAGACATGCTGAAAACCTGTCGCCGGTGGCCGGAGTGGGTCGGACGCGCCACGCAAGTCTGGGCAGTCCTGTACGGCGCCCTTGCCGTCTACTGGACCGCTGGCGGCCGGACGGGCTTCCCGGTCGCGAACCTGCAGGGCGACGCGCCCGGCGGAGTCACCGGCGGCACGGCGATCGCACTGCTGCTGGTGACCGGCTGTGTCGCCGCAGTGATGTCGGCCCGGTCGACGTCCCGGATCGCTGTGCTCGGGCTGGTCTTCGCGACTGCCACAGCCGGGGTCGGCACGTTCGGACTGGTGCTGAGCGGCGTCGGCATCGTCGCGTCCGGGACAATCGAGCGTCCGTTCGCCATGGTGACCCAACTGGCGGCCCTGGGCGGGGCAGTGCTGCTGTTCGCGACCGCACAGGCCCAGTCGCGCCGACGCCGGGACCGGTGCCCACGCTGCGGCGGTCACCACCCGCTGCCGCTCAGGCCCACTGCACCCCTGTCGCGGCCGGCCCGGCGACCGTCGTCCACGCGTAGCCGCCGTACGTCGTACGTCCTCCTGCTCGGCCTCTTGCCGTGGGCAACCGTGAAGACGATCTGGATCGTCGGTGGATCCGCACTGGGTGTGACGAGCAGCGAGTGGCGCTCCACGATGGACAGGAGCGACCAGTCGGAGCTCACCCGGCTCCTGGAGACCGTCGGCATCGACATCACCGTCCTGGCCGCGCTCGCCGGCGCCTGCCTGGTCGTGGCACTCCTGCACACCTACCGTTTCCCCCGCTGGCTCCTGCTCCTGCCCGCCTTGACCGCAGCGGCCAGCCTCACGCTGTACGGCGTACCACTCGTCATCTGGGGTTCGCTCACGCTGACCGGTGTGGCGCCCGCTGCGGGTGATCCGGGACCGTTCACGGCGTCCGGCCTCGCCTGGATGGTGGTCTTCGGCGGGCTCGCGTTCGGTGGGCTGGGAGGCGCGCTGGCGATCAGCGCGCGGTCCTACCTGCGCCGTACTCGGCCGATTTGCGCACCCACGGGCTGGCGCGACGGCCGGCTGGGGCTACGATTGGGATAGCACCGAACGTCGGCAACCCTTCACGACGCCGATTGCCCCGCGAGGGTGCACCAGCGACGCAGTTCACGGCCGCCTGTCCAGCGGTCGCGAGCCCCGTCGGAAGCCAGCGTGTTCGTCGCGCCGGTCTGAGCATCGAGTGCCGGTGAGCACCCCGGTCACTCGGCATCGCGTCGCGTGGTGTGCCGCCGTGCGGTGGTGTGTTCGGCTGCGGCACCGGTGCCGCGGCAGACCGAGGAGGATTCTTTGGCCCGACGAGGCCAGCGCCAGTCCGGCGCTACGCGTAGCGCCACCCCACGCCGGCGTCGTGTCCGCGACGCCGAGGGGATCATGCCCGTGCTCGCCCGCGCCGTGCGCGAGGTCGAGGGCGCCGTCCAGCGCGGCGCCGTCCAGGCGTCCGTGCGGACCAAGTTCCAGGTCATCGCGCTGCTCGTGCGCGAGGAGCGGGCCCGGGTGAACGCCGACCAGTCGGCCGCCGAGGCCGACCGCACCAAGCAGCTGCGGCGGCTCGACGGGATCGCGACGATCCTGGCCAAGACCGCCGCCCGCGACACCTCGCTGCTGGCGCTGCTCGCCGAGGACGCGACCGTCTCCCCCGCGGCCGCCGCGCTCAAGCGCGAGATGATGCTGGACGCCGGTCTGGAGGTGCCTGCCGAGGAACCGAAGCGCCCCGAGCCGGCGCCGGCCAACACCTCGACGGCGCGCCGCGTCGTACCGCAGTCGGTGGTCCAGCGGCAGCTCGCCAACCCGTTCCTCACCCCGGACTTCTCGTCGCCCGCGCCGAAGCAGGTCCGCCCGCAGCGGCTGGCGGGCTGGGAGCTGCTCGGCCCGCTGTTCAAGTCGTTCGAGTACGCCACCGCCTCGGCCAGCAAGTCCCTGCCCGAGCCGACCTCGCTGCGTGCGGCGAACGGCCAGGAGCTCATGCGGCACCAGGCCCGGCTGATCGCGGCCGTCGCGAACGGACACCGGACCTTCCTGCTGGCCGACGAGCCGGGTCTCGGCAAGACCGCTCAGGCGCTGCTGGCCGCACAGGCCGCCGACGCCTACCCGCTGCTCGCCGTCGTGCCGAACGTCGTGAAGACGAACTGGGCCCGCGAGGCCGGCCTCTGGACGCCGCGGCGCAAGCCGACCGTGATCCAGGGCGACGGGGACACCATCGACGGGTTCGCCGACATCGTCATCGTCAACTACGAGGTGCTCGACCGGCACGTCGGCTGGCTCGGCGACCTCGGCTTCCGCGGCATGGTCGTGGACGAGGCGCACTTCATCAAGAACAAGAAGTCGCAGCGCTCACAGAACGTGCTGCACTTGTCCGACCGGATCCGGTCCCGGACCACCCGGCCGCTGCTGATGGCGCTTACCGGCACGCCGCTGATCAACGACATCGAGGACTTCGCGGCGATCTGGCAGTTCCTCGGCTGGATCGACGACAAGAGCCCGCGCGCCGAGCTGACCGAGAAGCTGGAGGAGTCCGGCCTGACCCCGGCCGACCCCGGGTTCTACGCGGCCGCACGGGCGAGCGTGATCGACCTGGGCATCGTCCGGCGCCGCAAGGTCGACGTGGCCGCCGACATCCCGGCGCGCCGGGTGGCCGACCTGCCGGTCGAGCTCGACGACGCCGCCGGCCGCTCGATCCGGGCCGCCGAGCGCGAGCTCGCCGACCGCCTGGTCGCTCGCTACCACGCCGTACTCGCGGCCCGCGACGGCGGCGACGACGTCGACGGCATCGACCACGACCTGGTCCGCCGGGTGGCCGAGTGGGAGCGCGCCGAGTCGGCCAAGTCAAAGTCCGGCGACAACATCTTCAACCTGGTCCGCCGGATCGGCGCGGCGAAGGCCGGGATGGCCGCCGACTACGCGGCTCAGCTGGCGCACAACGTCGGCAAGGTGGTGTTCTTCGCCCGGCACATCGAGGTGCTGGACGCCGCCCAGGACCTGTTCACCGAGCGCGGCATCCAGTACTCGTCGATCCGCGGCGACCAGTCCCGGACCACCCGGCAGAAGAACATCGACGCGTTCGTCAACGACCCCGAGGTCTCCATCGCCGTCTGCTCACTGCTGACGGCCGGTGTCGGACTCAACCTGCAGGTCGCGTCGAACGTCGTACTGGCCGAGCTGTCCTGGACGAACGCCGAGCAGGAACAGGCCATCGACCGCGTGCACCGGATCGGCCAGTCCGACCCGGTGACGGCGTGGCGCATCATCGCCGCGCAGACGATCGACACCCGGATCGCGGACCTGATCGACAGCAAGGCCGGCCTGGCCGCCCGCGCCCTCGACGGCTCCGACGAAGAGATCTCCTCCTCCGCCGACTTCCAGCTCGAAGCCCTCACTGCCCTCCTCACGAAGGCCCTCACCGACTGATCGGCCCGTGGCGGCTGGCGAACAGTTCGGCGAGGTGCAGGGTGGGGACCTGGGCCAGGTCGTCGAGCTGGAAGCGGCACGACATTCCGTCCGCGAGTACGACGGCGTCCGGGTGGGCGCGTACGGCGGGGAGGAGGTGGGTTTCGGCGATGGCGACCGAGACTTCGTAGTGGCCCGCCTCGACACCGAAGTTGCCGGCCAGGCCGCAGCAACCGGGGACCCTGGTCACGGTGGCGCCGGCGCGTTGCAGGAGATGCTGATCCGCCGACCAGCCGAGCACGGAGCTCTGGTGACAATGCGGCTGGGCGACGACCTCGACCCCGGTCAGGTCGGGTAGTGGAAGGTCCAGCTTGGTCACCAGCTCGGCAAAGGTGAGCATGCCGTCGGCGACCAACTTCGCCTCAGGCGCGTCGCTGAGCTCGAGCGCGTCACTCCGCAGCGTCGCAAGACACGACGGCTCCAGCCCGATCACCGGCACACCTGAGGCCACGTACGGCGCGAGCGTCTTGACGGTCCGCCCGATCATCCGCCGCGCCTGCCCAAGCTGCCCGGTGGTGATCCACGTCAACCCACAACAGGCATTCTCCCGAATCACCCGCGCTGTGAGCCCACTGGCCGCGAGGAACCGGATCGCCGCCAACCCGGATTCCGGGAAGAAGTGGTCGGTGAAGGAGTCCGCCCAAATCCAGACATCAGGCACCCCCTGCGCGCGGCGGGCTGAGCGTTTGAGGGTCTTCTTGGCGAAGGGTGGGATCGAGCGGCGGGGGTCGATTCCGGCGATGCGTTTGGCCAGTTGCGCGATGGGACCGCGCGTCGAGAGCGGCGCTGCGAGGCGGGCCCAGTGCGGGAGTCTGCCCAGGGTGTAGTGCGAGCGAGGGCGCCGTCTGCCTTTGTACTTCTGGAAGAGGGCTTCGGACTTGTACGTGGCCATGTCGACGCCGGCTGGACAGTCTGAGGAACAGCCTTTGCAGGACAGGCACAGATCGAGGGCCTCGTCGACGGCTGGATGGTCGAGACCGTTGATCAGCGATCCATCCAGGGCCTCCTGGAGGACGCGGGCGCGGCCGCGGGTGGAGTCCTTCTCGTCGCGGGTTGCCAGGTACGACGGGCACATAACGCCAGTCGTCTTCGGAGCGACGCAGCGGCCGACGCCCGTGCAGCGGTGGACCGCCGCGCCGAAGTCGCCGCCGTCGTGGACCAGCCGCACACCCGGACGCTCCGGCGTGGTGCGCGGCCGGACCGGTCGGAGGTCGTCCGTGATGGACGCCGGGTCGACGATGACGCCGGGGTTGAGGAGGTTGTCCGGGTCGCAGATCTGCTTCGCCTGCGCGAACAGTCCGATCGAGGTCTCGTCGTACATCATCGGCAGGAGCTCGGACCGGACGCGCCCGTCCCCGTGCTCACCGGACAACGATCCGCCGTACTTCTTCAGCGTGGTCGCGCACTCGAGCATGAACTCCCGGAAGCCGGCGGCGCTCCCCGGGCGACCGGGCTCGAAGGGAAAGTCGATGCGGCAGTGCACGCAGCCGTCACCGAAGTGACCGTACGGATACCCGTGCAGGCCGTGCGACGCCAGAAGCCCCTCGAAGTCACGCAACCAGGCGCCGAGATATTCAGGCGGGACCGCCGCGTCCTCCCAGCCGGAGTGCGCGGGCGTCGGCAGACTCACGCCTGCAAGGCCGGCGCCGTCCTCACGAATCCGCCACAACGCAGCTGCCTCGCCCGCATCAATGACCAATTTCGTCTCGAGCGCACCGGACGCGGCCGCGAGCCGGCTGATCAACTCAGGCGCGTCCTCACCAACGACCTCCGCAAACAGCCAGCCCGCACCCTTCGGCAGCTCCGGCACCGGCTTGCCCTGGCTGCGCACGAGATTCACGATCCGCGCATCCATGCCCTCACAAGCGATCAGGCGCCCCGGCACTGCTGCAAGCAGAGCCGGTACGGCGTCCGCCGCGTCGGCCATCGTCGGATAGCCGAGCACGAGCAGCAGCCGCCCCGGCTCGTCCGGCACCAGCCGAACGGTTGCCTCGAGCACGGTCCCGAGCGTGCCCTCGCTACCCACCAGGAAGCGATCCACCCGCCCTCCGTTCTCCGGCAGCAGATGCTCCAAGCTGTAGCCACTCACCTGCCGCCCGAACCGCCCGAACGACGTCCGCACGTGAGCCAGGTTGTCCGCCACCAACCCCAGCAACCGGTCAGCCGTGGTGCCCCCGCCGGCGTCGTGGGTTTCTCCGTTGCCGAACAGGACTTGTAGACCCTCGACGTTGTCTACTGTTCGGCCGTAGCCGAGGGCTCGGGAGCCGCAGGCGTTGTTGCCGATCATGCCGCCGATCGTGCAGCGGGTGTGGGTGGACGGGTCCGGCCCGAAGCGCAGTCCGTACGGCGCTACTGCGCGCTGGAGGTCGGCGTGGACGACGCCGGGCTCGACCGTCGCCGTACGCGCATCGGGGTCGATGGCAATGATCCGCTGGAGCCGACGGGTGTCGACGACGATACCTGGACCGACCGCGTTGCCGGCGATCGACGTACCGGCGCCACGTATGGTCACGGGGACGCGTAGCTCTCGCGCGGCCGCGTGGATGGCGAGGAGCTCGTCCGTCCGGCGCGGCCGCACGACGACCAGCGGAACGACGCGGTAGAGGCTCGCGTCGCCGGCGTACATCGCGCGGGCCAGCGCAGAGTCGTCGGCCTCGCTGATGCCGCGTGATCGCAGCTCGGCAACCAGATCATTCACACCGAGAAGTCCACCCCCTGGGCGAGCGGGAGCTCACCGGAGTAGTTGATCGTGTTCGTCGCACGCCGCATGTACCCGCGCCAAGCGTCCGAGCCGGACTCGCGGCCTCCGCCGGTCTCCTTCTCGCCGCCGAACGCGCCGCCGATCTCCGCGCCGGACGTGCCGATGTTCACGTTGACGATGCCGCAGTCGGACCCCTCGGCCGAGACGAAGAGCTCGGCCTCGCCCTGGTCGCGGGTGAAGATCGACGACGACAGGCCCTGCGGCACATCGTTGTTGAGGGCAATGGCCTCGGCGAGGTCGTCGTACGTCAGCACGTAGAGCAGCGGCGCGAAGGTCTCGGTACGAACGATGTCGGTCTGGCTCGGCATCGTGACGATCGCCGGCTCGACGTAGAAGGCATCCGGCGCGGCCTCGGCGAGCACCCGGCCGCCACCGGCCACCGTCTTGCCGCCTTCGGCCCCGGCCTGGGCGAGCGCCGCGGTCATCACGTCGTACGCCTTGCCGTGGATCAGCGGGCCGACCAGGGTGCCCGCCGCCATCGGGTTGCCGATCGGGAGGCGTGCGTACGTCTCGACGAGGCGCTCGGTGAGTTGCTGGGCGACGGAGGTGTGCGCGATGACGCGGCGCATCGTCGTACAGCGCTGGCCGGCCGTCCCGGCAGCGGAGAAGACGATCCCGCGCAGGGCCAGATCGAGATCGGCCGAGGGCGCGACGATGGCTGCGTTGTTGCCGCCCAGCTCGAGCAGCGACCGGCCGAAGCGGTTGGCGACCCGAGGGCCGACCGCCTTGCCCATCCGGCTGGAGCCGGTGGCGCTGACCAGCGCGACACCCGAGTGATCGACCAGGGCCTCACCGACCTCCGGCCCGCCCACGACGACCTGGGACACGTCGGCCGGTGCGCCGGACTCCGCCAAGGCGCGGTCGAGCAGCGCCGCGGAGGCCCAGGCGCACAGTGGCGCCTGCTCGGACGGCTTCCAGATGACCGTGTCCCCGCACACCAGGGCGATGGCGGTGTTCCACGACCAGACGGCGACCGGGAAGTTGAACGCGCTGATCACACCGACCACGCCGAGCGGGTGCCAGGTCTCCATCAGACGGTGGCCGGGGCGTTCGGAGACCGTCGTACGACCGTAGAGCTGTCGCGACAGGCCGACCGCGAAGTCGCAGATGTCGATCATCTCCTGCACCTCACCGAGGGCCTCGGAGGTGATCTTGCCGACCTCCGCGCTGACCAACGTCGCCAAGTCCGCCTTGTGCTCGGTGAGCAGCTCGCCGAAGCGCTTGATGACCGCGCCACGGGCCGGAGCCGGGACCTTCCGCCACTCCAGGAAGGCAGCGTTGGCGCGAGCGACAACATCGTCGACGGTGCCTGCCTCGTCCCAGCGCACACCACCTAGGTCGCCCCCGTTGATCGGCGACCGGTGGTCCCGCTCACCGGCGATGGTGGCGGCGTCGACGCCACACGCCTGAGCAGCGGCCAGCGCCTGGGCGCCCAGGATCTCGGGACCGGGAATCTCGGTACGGGACATTGTCGCTCCTTGTGGGATCGGGTGGTCAGACAACGTTCAGCTCCGGGCGCGCGCCGGCCGCACTGAACCGCTCGGCGTCCAGCGAGGTGACGTCGACCACCGGCTCGCGGTCGAGGCAGAGGTCACGCAGCACTTCCCCGATCGCCGGTCCCATCAGGAATCCGTGGCCGGAGAAGCCGCACGCGTACACGAATCCTGGCACGGTTCGCGAGCGGCCGATGACGGCGTTGTGGTCGGGGGTCATCTCGTAGAGCCCGGCCCAGCCGCGGCCGATGCCGACCTCCCCCAGCGCGGGGACGCGGCGCTCGATCGCCTCTGCCAGCGTGGTCAACCAGCCCGGGTCCCGCGACGTGTCGAAGCTCCACGAGTCGACGCTCTCGGGACAGCCGACCAGGAGTCCTTCGCCCTCGCGGTGGAAGTACAGCGAGGTGGTGAAGTCGATCGTGAACGGCGTCTTCGGGTCGAGACCGGGGATCGGCTCGGTGATCGCGATCTGGCGGCGGAGCGGGACCACCGGCAGGTCCACGCCGACCCAGCCGCCGACCTGCGCCGACCAGGCACCGGCCGCGCAAACCACCTGGTCTGTACGAATCGCCCCGGCGGCGGTGACGACCTGCACGATCCGGCTGCCGTCGGTCTCGATCCCTGTGGCCGGGCAGTTGGTGAGCAGCGTCGCGCCGGCTGCGCGGCCTGCCTTCGCGTATCCCTGGACGACTGATTCCGGCGTACAGTGCCCGTCTCGGGGTGACCAAGCCGCGCCGAGGATGCCGGTGCTGTCGATCAGCGGTGAGAGCCGCTTCGCCTCGGCCGCCGAGATCATCCGGCTGTCGCCGCCGGCGGCGTTGTGCAGCGCGACATTGCGTTCGAACACCGCCAGGTCGTCGGCATCGTCGACGAGGAACAGGTAGCCGGTCTGGTGCAGGTCGATCTCGGTGCCGAACAGGTCACCGAACCGCTCGAAGACCTCGAGGCTGCGCAGACCAATTTGGATGTTGACCTCGTCGGAGAAGAACCCGCGGACACCGCCGGCCGCGTGACAGGTCGATCCCTGGCCGAGCGCGCGCTGCTCGAGCAGTACGACGCGCTGCCCGGCCGACGCGAGGTGGTACGCCGTACTGACACCCATGATCCCGCCGCCGATGACGACCACGTCGGCGGCCGCGGGGAGGGTGCGAACGCGACTCATGGCACCCACTCTTTCGCGGTACGGCGGCCGCGCGAAAGCCCCCGCGGGCAAGTATCTGTGCGAGCCCGGCGCCCTGCCGCCAGAACAGGGCGCCGGTCTCGCGGTGGGGGCGCGCTAACGGGACAGCGGTGCTCCGCAGGCGTTGCAGAAGCGGGCTCCGGGTGGGTTGTTGCGGTGATCACAGCCGGGTGGGTCGGCCGGCTGCTGCGGTCCGTACTGCGGCATCGCCGTACCGACGAAGGCTGGTTGCTCCACTGGAACGGGCCTTGTGCGGTTGCGCTGGTACCAGACGAGGACGCCGCCTGCCAAGACGAGCAGGAGGGCCACGCCGCCGGGTAGCCACCACGGGAAGCCTCCGCCGGAGTCGGCGGCCGGCGCCGGCAGCGGGTTGTTGCCGGTGGATGCGTCGTCCCCGGTGGCAGCCCGGGGCGCGACCGGGTTCACGCCGTGCTGGCGCAGGAAGGCACCGAGGTCGGTGGTGTCGGTGATGAAGTTGAAGTTCTGCTGGTCGCGCAGCAGGAAGCTGTTCACGCCGAGCACGTTTCCGGCCTCGTCGACGGTCGGGCCGCCGGACATGCCGCCGCTCAGGTCGGCGTTGACCTCGGTCTGCGGGACGCCCTTCGGCGAGGTCTGCTGCGAGCTCGCCGTACCGGTCTTGAAACTGGCCCGCTGGTTCTCGTCGATCACCCGGCCGACCGCGGCCGGGAACCCGATCGAGATCAGCTTCGTGCCGACCGCCGGGTCCTGCGTTGCGATGGGCAACGGAAGTGCGCCCGAGATGCCGGACACCCGCAGCAGCGCGACATCGCCGTCGTTGAAGGACTTGTAGTCGATGATCTGGGCGTTGTGGTCGAACTTCACCGGCCCGCCGACCGACTCCGGCTGGGTGATGCGGACACGCGTCTCCGGCTTGCTGCCCTTGCTGCCGCCCTCGACGTCCCAGTTCTTGGCGGCGTACTCCAGCCAGTCCTTGGCCTTGGTGATCTGCTTGGCCTTCTCCATGTAGAGCAGCGCCTCGATGATCAGGTCACGCCGGATCTCCTGCGGGTCGACGCAGTGGCCGGCCGTGACGATGTCGCCGGTGGCGCTGACGAGGAAGCCCGAGCACGCCCCTTCGACGACCATCGGCTCCTTGACGACGTCCTCGCCGCCGCCTTCGGTCGGGTAGCGCACGTTCGCGACCGTCCTGATGTGCAGCGCGACGACGCTCTTCTCCAGCTCGGCGCTCTGCACCGGCTCGGCCGCCGACGCCGCGACCGGCGCCATCACCCCCAGCGGCACCAGCAGAGCCGCAACGACGGCAGCCCTCTGCATCCGTCCCATCATGTGCTCCCCGTTCCCCCACGAACGCACAGAGGGGCACACCCCCAGGCAGGCCGGCACCACCCGTGCCACCGACCCTCTACTTTCCCCCCGCGGCCCCCACGACCGCACCTCGAATGTAAGTCCGCAACCCCCACCCGTCCAGAGCCCCACCCCCACATCACCCCGGCGTAGGCAACTAGTTGCTCACGGCAATCCCACCCGGGTGATCCACCATGCATGGTCGGCGACACAAAGTCAGGCGGAGGTGTGTGGCACCAGCACATGGTGTTCGCGGGCGCTGACAAGAACCATCGGTGGGAAGAGTTCGCCCCGGCTCTAGGTGAGGTGGCTTATGTGGCGGTTCGTAGTGGTGCTCGCGGTGGTTGTCGGATTTGTCGTCGTGCCGGCGCCTGTTGTGCAGGCTGCGGGGGTTCAGGAAGTGACTGGGTTTGGGTCTAATCCGGGGAATCTGAGGATGTTTCGGTATGTGCCTGACGGGCTCGAGGCGGGGCGGCCGTTGGTGGTTGCGTTGCACGGGTGCACGCAGTCGGCGGCCGCGTACGACGTCGAGCCGGGTTGGGTCGAGGTCGCCGAACGGATGCGCTTCGCGTTGCTGCTGCCTCAGCAGCAGAGCTCGAACAACCTGAACTCGTGCTTCAACTGGTTCGAGACGGGTGACACGACGCGGGGGTCCGGCGAGGCGCTGTCGATCAAGCAGATGGTCGATCGGATGCGGTCGGACTTCGGTACTGCGAGCAGCTTCGTCACGGGGTTGTCAGCTGGTGGTGCGATGACGTCGGTGATGTTGGCGACGTACCCGGAGGCGTTCGCTGCCGGAGCTGTCGTTGCGGGCCTGCCGTACCGTTGCGCCACGGGTGTTGCTCAGGCCTTCTCCTGCATGTCACCCGGCACGAACCTGACACCACAACAGTGGGGCGACAAGGTGCGCGCCGCTTCGACCGGTCCGTGGCCGACAATCTCGCTCTGGCACGGCACAGCCGACTCGACGGTTGCCTATAGCAACCTCAATGAGCTCGTCGAGCAGTGGACCAATGTGCACAGCACGGATCAGACGGCCGACGTGTCGGACACCATCGGCGGCTATCCGCACAAGGTGTATCGCAACAGCGCCGGCGTTTCGGTCGTGGAGACGTACTCGATCACCGGGATGAATCATGGGCAGCCGATCGATCCCGGTACGTGCGGCACGACTGCGCCGTACATCCTCGATGTCAACATCTGCGCGGCCGAGCACATTGCGCGCTTCTGGGGTCTCGACGATGCTCCGACCTCACCTGGCACGCGGATGTTCCCGAGCATCGACAGCCAGGACGGCTACGTCAAAGCTCAGTCCGACGGCTCCGCCCCCATCGTCGGGACGCTCGCCAACCTGGCTGTCGGCCAAGGCACGGACGGCAAGCAGAATCGCGCCGTACTCTCCTTCGACACCTCGACCATCCCCGACGACGCCACCATCACCCGCGCCTGGCTGACCGTCACCTCCGTCTCAGGCGTCGGCGACCCTTGGGCCGGCTCCAACCAACTCCTGATCGACCTTCAGACCGGTTGCTTCAACGCCTGCACCACCGAACCCGCTGACTGGGCCGCCCCGCCAACGACTCCAGCCGTGGCGAGCCTCCCGCCCTTCGCCACCGGCCCAGCCACCTCTACCGACTTCTCCCCCACTGCCATCAACCGAACCGGCCCCACCCAGCTCAAACTCCGCTTCGCCCAATCCCCCACAACCACCGCCTACCGCTTCCTCTCCCCCGGAGCTCAAGCGACCTTGCACATCACGTACGACGGTTAGTTCT
The DNA here is from genome assembly GCF_040653975.1 of Kribbella sp. NPDC050820. Taxonomy (NCBI): domain Bacteria; kingdom Bacillati; phylum Actinomycetota; class Actinomycetes; order Propionibacteriales; family Kribbellaceae; genus Kribbella; species Kribbella sp. NPDC050820. Next base: position 50,736 of record NZ_JBFAHB010000017.1, on the reverse strand, counting down.
GGCCCAAGCAAAAGGAAAGGCAAGGAGAATGGAACTCCCTGCCACTATCAACCTATAGCGCACTGGGGGACTTGCCGCAAGGCCCCGGTCGTGCTGCAGAATCGCGGTTCTCAGCCAGAAGAATCTCGATCAGTGGGGGTTTTGTGATTGACGTGATCGTTGCCGGTGGCGGGCCGACCGGGATGATGCTGGCCAGTGAACTGCGGCTGCACGGCGTGCATGTGGTGGTGCTCGAGCGGGACTCCGGGCCGACCAAAGTCGTCCGGGCGCTCGGGCTGCATGCGCGCAGTATCGAGGTGCTCGACCAGCGCGGTCTGCTGGAGCGCTTCCAGGAGCACGGGAAGCAGTTTCCGGTCGGCGGGTTCTTCGCCGGGATCCTCAAGCCGAACCCGGTCCACCTGGACAGCACTCACCCGTATGTCCTCGGCATCCCGCAGAACATCACCGACCGTCTGCTCGCCGAGCATGCCGCCGAGGTCGGCGCCGATATCCGGCCCGACACCGAGCTGGTCGATCTGAGCCAGGACGCCGACGGGGTGACCGTCGCACTGGCTGATGGGAGTCAGCTGCGCTCGCGGTATCTCGTGGGGTGCGACGGTGGCCGCAGTACGGTGCGCCGGCTGCTCGGCGTCGGCTTTCCCGGCGAGACGAGTCAGGTCGAGACGTTGCTTGGTGAGATGGAGGTGACGGCGGCACCGGAGACGCTCATGGCTGCCGTCATGGAGATCCGCAAGACCGAGCTGCGGTTCGGGGCCATGCCGCTCCAGGATGGGACGTACCGCGTCGTCGTACCTGCTGATGGGTTGACCGGGGACCGCACGACCCCGCCTAGTTTCGAGGAGTTCAAGGGGCAGTTGCAGAAGTACGCCGGTACGGACTTCGGAGTGCACTCACCACGCTGGCTCTCCCGGTTCGGCGACGCGACGCGCCTGGCCGACCTGTACCGCACCGGGCGCGTCCTGCTCGCCGGCGACGCCGCCCACATCCACCCGCCGGCGGGCGGTCAGGGCCTCAACCTCGGCATCCAGGACGCGGTCAACCTGGGGTGGAAACTCGCCGCCGAGATCAACGGGTGGGCGCCCGACGATCTCCTCGACACCTACCACGCCGAACGGCACCCCGTGGCTGCCGACGTACTCGACAACACCCGGGCCCAGATGGAACTCATGTCCACCGAGCCCGGAGCCCAAGCGGTACGGCGCTTGGTGTCAGAGCTCATGGATTTCGAGGACGTCCACCGTCTCCTGATCGAGAAGATCACAGCCACCGCGATCCGCTACGACTTCGGCGAGGACCACGACCTGATCGGCCGCCGCCTCCCGGACCTCCCTCTCAAACAGGGCCGCCTCTACGATCACCTCCACACCGCCCGCGGCATCCTGCTCGACCAAACCGGCACCCTCTCCATCACCGGCTGGGAAGACCGCGTAGACCACCTCACCGGAGACCTCCCCCACCCCGCCCTCCTCCTCCGCCCCGACGGCCACATCGCCTGGCTCGGCAACTCCCAGCAAGCCCTCAACCCCCACCTCACCAAGTGGTTCGGCCGCAAGAACACCTGAGCCGCGCCGCCCGGTGACTGTGGTGTGGTCACCGGGCGGGGGCGTGGGGACGGGCTAGTTGGGTGGGAGGGTGGTGGTGTGGAGGGTGGTGCCGGATTGGTCTCGGAGGTTGACGGTTAGGTGGTGGGTGGTGGCGTCGATGGTTACTTCGCCGAAGTACTGGTAGCCGTAGGCGGGGTTGCCTACGTCGGCGGAGGGGGCGCCCTTGGCGAAGACGACCTGGGGGCCGAAGGTGGGGTCGACGGGGTTCGGGCGCGGCTCGACGCCGACTGCTGCGTTGAGGGGGCCGGAGACGAACTCCCAGAACGGGTCGAAGTCGGTGAACTTGGCGCGTGACGGGTCGTAGTGGTGGGCAGCGGTGTAGTGCACGTCGCCGGTGACCCAGACCATGCCGGTGATGCGGTTGCGTTTGGCGTACGCGAGCAGCTCGGCGATCTCGAGCTCGCGGCCCAGCGGCGTACCGGGGTCGCCTTGGGCGATGGCTTCGATGGCGGCGCCGTCGGGGACGACGAGACTGATCGGGAGGTCGGCCGCGAGCACCTTCCAGGTGGCCCGGGATGCCTTGAGCTCGCGCTTCAGCCAGTCGAGCTGACGGCGCCCGAACACGCCGCCGTCGCTGACGGCCTCCAGCCCGGCAGTGTTGGCGTCCTTGTACGAGCGCATGTCGATCACGAAGACGTCGAGCAGTTCGCCGTACCGATTGACCCGGTACACGCGGCCTTCGTCGTCGGTGCGGGTGCTGGTGGGCAGGTACTCGTGGAAGGCACGACGTGCCCGGGCAGCGAGTACGTCGACCCGCTTCTCGGTGTACCGGCTGTCGTCCAGGATCTCGCCCGGGTACCAGTTGTTGGTGACCTCGTGGTCGTCCCAGGAGTTGATCTGCGGCACCTCGGCGTTGAACCGCCGCAGGTTCTCGTCGAGCAGGTTGTAGCGGTAGTTGCCGCGGTACTCGGCCAGCGTCTCGGCCACCTTCGACTTCTCGGCGGTGACGAGGTTGCGCCACACGGTGCCGTCCGGCAGCGGCTTCTCCGCGGGCAGTACGCCGTCGGCGTAGATCAGGTCGCCGGAGCAGATGAAGAAGTCCGGGTTCAGCCGGCGCATCGCCTCGAAGATCCGGTACCCGCCGCGCGCGGGGTCGATCCCCCACCCCTGGCCGGCGAGGTCGGCCGACCACAGGAACCGGATGTCGGCCGATCCGTTCGGCGCGGTCCGCAGCCGGCCGTACTCCGGCGCGCTGTTGCGCCGGTCGTCGTCCGGATCCGCGACGACGACCCGGTAGAAGACGTCCTCACCGGCGGGCAGGCCGCGGAGCAGAGTCTTGCCGGTGAAGTCGCTGCGCTCATCCAGGATCGGGCCGCTCAGACGCCGTACCCGTCGAAAGGTCTCGGTCGGACTCACCTCGACCCACATCCGGGCCGGCCGGTCCGACCGCGCCCAGACGACCGCCTGCGACGCGGAGACGTCACCGGACTGCACGCCATGGGTGATTGCGGGGCGACCCGACCGCACCAGAGCCGGCGCGCCGATGGCCGATGAGGTCGGCAGTAACAGCGACGCGCCCGCGGCCGCGCCACCGAGCAGCAGAGTACGGCGACCTGGACGGTGGAAGGACTTCGGTTCGGACATGACACTCCCGGGGGGCAGGGGAAAGGACTCCTCCGGTCTAACCACGGCGAACCAAGCTCGGGTGAAACCCGCGCCAATGTCTCCGAAACCCCTGCCGAGCAGCTACCGACTCCGATCGATGGGGCAAGAAGCGGACGGGATAGATTGTGGGGGTGCGGGGACTGCGCGGGCGGCGGCGAGAAGTTGCCGTGTTGGAGGGGTTGGTCGGGGCTGCGCGGGCGGGCCGGAGCGAGGCGCTGGTGCTTCGTGGCGAGGCTGGGGTCGGGAAGTCGGCGTTGCTCGACGCGCTGGTTGCGCGGAGCGAGGCTTGCCGGGTTGCGCGGGCCGTGGGTGTCGAGTCCGAGATGGAGCTTGCGTACTCCGGACTCCATCAGCTGTGTGCGCCCTTCCTTGACCTGGCCGACCGGCTACCGGGGCCGCAGCATGACGCGCTCGGTACGGCGTTCGGCGAGCAGAGCGGACCTGCTCCGGACAAGTTTCTGGTCGGCCTCGCCGTACTGAATCTTCTGTCCGACGCGGCGACCAAGCAGCCGGTGCTGTGTGTCATCGACGACGCGCAATGGATCGATCTGATGTCCGCCCGGATCCTGGCGTTTGTCGCGCGGAGGTTGGCTGCTGAGTCGGTGGTGATGGTGTTCGCCGTACGCGATGGTGAGGATCACGAGCTGACTGGTTTGGCCGAGCTCGAGGTTCGCGGGCTGGGTGATGCAGACGCGCGAGCTCTGCTCGACTCGGTGCTGCCCGGTCCGGTTGACCCGCGAGTGCGGGACCGGATCGTGGCCGAGACCCGCGGCAATCCGCTTGCCCTGCTTGAGCTTCCGCACGCGTGGAGCCTCACCGAGTTGGCGGACGGCGCCAGTCCGGGCACGCTTGCGAGCCGGATCGAGGAGGGCTTCGTACGGCGGCTCGAGGTGCTCCCGCAAGACACCCGGCTGCTCCTGCTCACGGCAGCCGCGGAGCCGCTCGGCGACCCGACATTGCTCTGGCGTGCGGCGGAGAAGCTCGAACTCGGGGCAGATCCCGCGGCTGCGGCGATCGCAACCGGGCTGATCACCTTTGGCCGGCACATTCAGTTCAGGCATCCGATGGTGCGGTCGGCGGCCTACCGGCTGGCGACGCCGCAGGAGCGGCAGGCGGTGCACCGAGCGTTGGCCGAGGTGACCGATCCCGACGTGGACCCGGACCGGCGCGCGTGGCACCGGGCGAACGCGACACCGCTCCCTGATGAGGTGGTCGCCGCCGAGCTCGAGCGGTCTGCCGACCGCGCGCGGGCGCGAGGCGGGTTCTTCGCGGCCGGCGCGTTCCTGGAACGATCGGCGGCGCTGACGCTCGACCCTGATCGCCGGTCGCAGCGGTTGTTGGCTGCCGCCGCGGCCAAGCGCCGGGCTGGTGCGCTCGAGGCAACGCTCGATCTTCTCGGCAGCGCGCTCGTCGGACCACCGAACGCGCTCCACGAAGCCGAGGCCCAGCGACTGCGCGGCCAGATCGCGTTCGACCAAGGCAGAGCCGACGAGGCGGCCCGCACTCTGCTCGCCGCAGCTGGCCGACTCGAGCCCCACGACGTCGACCAAGCGCGGCTCGCCTACCTCGAGGCGATGTCGGCAGCCATCTGGGCAAGCGGCCCAGACACCGCGAGCATCCTCACAACCGCAGCAACCGCAACTCCCCCACCACACCCGCCCGATGAGCTGCTGCAGGCGCTTGCGGTGCGGGTCACACGTGGGTACGGCGAAGCGGCGCCCCAGCTCATGGCGGCGGTTGAGCGTGCGCGTTCGGCGGGTGGCGACGCGGGCGAGGTCGCCGGACGGGTCGGTGGGATGGTCGCGATTGAGGTTTGGGATTTTGATGCCGCGCTCGAGCTTGCGGGGTGGCAGGACCGGGCGGCTCGGGAGAGCGGCGCGCTTGTGCAGTTGCAGTTTGCGCTCAGTTCGCGGGCCAATCTGTTGTGCTTGTCGGGCGAACTGAGCGCGGTGTCCGGCATTGTCGACGAGGATCGGCAGATTGCGGCATCTACTGGGAACCCGCCGGTCGTCTACGGGCCTTTGCTGTTCGAGGCGTTTCGCGGCAACGAGCGTGAGGCCCGCCGGCTGGTCGACGCGACGATTCAAGAGGCGACCGAACATCACCAGGGTCGGATCGCGGCGTTCGCGTCGTACGCGGATGCGGTGCTCAACAACGGTCTCGGCAGGTACGACGTTGCTCGCGACGCCGCGCTTCACGTGTTCGAGCAAGATGTCGTCGGGCACGGCGTACTGGTCGTCGGGGAGCTCGCCGAGGCGGCGTCGAGGACTGGCGACACCAAGCTGGTCGAGTCCGCGTTGGCCTGGGTGACCGAGCGCGTCACCGCGACTCCGACGGACTGGGGGCGCGGCATCGAGGCACGCGTCCGGGCGTTGCTCGGCGGGGACGAAGATGCCTATCGCCAGTCGATCGAGCACCTTCGACGGACCAAGCTGCGCGTCGAGGTGGCTCGGGCCGAGCTGTTGTACGGCGAGTGGTTGCGCCGCGAGGGACGTCGTGCGGATGCTCGTGAACAACTGCGGACGGCTCACGAGCAGCTCGCTGCGATGGGGCTCGAGGCGTTCGCTGAGCGCGCTCGGCACGAGCTGCTGGCCACCGGCGAGACGGTCCGCAAACGCACGCCGGACACGCTCAACGACCTCACTGCGCAGGAGGCCCAGATCGCGGGACTGGCGCGGGACGGGCTCACGAATGTCGAGATCGGGGCGCAGCTGTACATCAGTCCCCGGACCGTGGAGTGGCACCTGCGCAACACGTTCTCGAAGCTCGGGATCACGTCCCGCCGGCAGCTCCGGAAGGCGCTCGACTCGCAGAACCAGGGATGACCACGGGGGCGACGAGCGCTTGCGGTGCCGAGGATGGGAGGACCTTCGTCGAAGGAGTCGTCCCATGGACGCCAAGCTCAAGGCTGTCGTCGTACCCGTGTCCGATGTCGATCGGACCCGGCATTTCTACCGTGCGCTCGGGTTTCACCTGGACTGCGACCAGCAGGACGGCGAGGTGCGGGTCGTGCAGCTGACCCCGCCGGGCTCGCTGTGCTCGATCATCATCGGCACCGGCATCGAGTCAGCCCAGCCGGGGTCGGCCGTCGGTGTGCTGAGGGTGGATGACCTCCCGGCAGCGATCGCCGACCTGGCGAAGCGCGGCGCCGCTCCGAGCCCCATCAGGAAGAGCGCAACAGGCGTCGACCAGGCATCCTTCCACGACCCGGATGGCAACAAGTGGCTCCTGGTGGGCGATGCACCCTGGAACTGAGGACCTCCTCAGGTTCGGGCGTCGCGGGGGATGCCGGCCGCCGCGTACGCGTCGGGTTCGTCGAGGGTTTCGTGGATGAGGAGTTGGGTGGCGATGCCGTCGAGGCGGTCGCGGTTCTCCCGCAACAGCCGCCTGGCTTCTTGGTAGCACTCGTCGATGAGGCGGCGGACCTCCTCGTCGACGGTGTTCAGGAGACCATCTGAGGCGACAGCCCGCGGATCCCCGTCCGACGGGAGGACCGAGACCGGACCGACGGCCGCGGACATCCCCCAGCGGCCGACCATCGCGCGGGCGATCCGGGTCGCGGTCTCCAGATCGCTCTCGGCGCCAGTGGTCACCACGCCCAGCACCTCCTGCTCGGCAGCCATCCCACCCAGCGCGCCGATGATCCGACCGCGCAGGTAGTCCGCGTCGTACCCGTACCGGTCCATCTCCGGCGTCGACAACGTCACCCCCAACGCCCGGCCCCGCGGGATGATCGACACCTTCCGCACCGGGTCCGCACCGACCTGGATCATCCCCAGCAGGGCATGTCCACCCTCGTGATACGCCGTACGACGCCTCTCCTCCTCCGGCATCACCACATTGCGCGCCGTCCCGAGCTGGATCTTCTCCAACGCGTCAGTCAGATCGTGGTGATGGATCTCCGAACGACCCGACCGCGCGGCAGCCAACGCCGCCTCGTTCAACAGGTTGGCCAGGTCCGCACCGGTCATCCCCGGCGTGGACCGCGACATCGCGGCAAGATCAACATCCGAAGCCAGCGGCTTCCCCCGCGCGTGCACCCGCAGAATCGCCTCCCGGCCCTGCTGATCAGGAGCGTGCACGGTGATCGTCCGGTCGAACCGCCCCGGCCGCAGCAACGCCGGATCGAGCACGTCGGGCCGGTTCGTCGCCGCCAGAACCACCACGCCCTCGGTCCCGGAGAAACCGTCCATCTCGGTCAGGATCTGATTCAGCGTCTGCTCCCCCTCGTCGTGGCCACCGATCGCCCGGCCACCACCCCGCGCCCGCCCGATGGTGTCGATCTCGTCGATGAAGATGATCGCCGGCGCCACCTTCCGCGCCTCCCCGAACAGCTGCCGCACCCGACTCGCCCCAACCCCGACGATCGCCTCGATGAACTCCGAAGCACTCGCCGAGAAGAACGGCACCCCCGCCTCACCGGCGGTTGCCCGCGCAAGCAGCGTCTTCCCCGTCCCCGGCGCACCCGCCAGCAACACACCCTTCGGTGCCCGCGCACCCAACCGGCGGTACTTGTCCGGGTCCTTCAGGTAGTCGACGATCTCGGTGATCTCCCCCTTCACCTCGTCGATCCCCGCCACATCGGCGAACGTCGTCCGCACGCTCTCCGGATCCACCGGCTTCTTCTGCCCACCGCCCAGCAAACCACCCAGACCACCCGCGGCCGCACGCTGCTGACGCCGGAACAACCACAGGTAGAACCCGACCAGCAACAGGATCGGCGCGAACGAGATCAGCAAGTTCCACAACGTGCCGCGGGACTGGACCACCGGAGTCGCCCGCACCGTCGTCCCGCTCTTCTCCAATGCGCCGTACAGGTCGTCGTTGGCGAACGTCGGCCGCTCGGTGGTGAACTTCGTGTACGACGTGTCCGTCTTGCCCGGCACCGACGCAGCCTCCTTCAGCTGGCCCTCGATCGTGTCGCCCCGAGCGAAGATCTCCGCGACGTTGCCCTTCTCGACCTGCGTGGTGAACTCGGTGTACGCGATCGTCTCCGCGCCGCCGGACATCTGGTCCTGCATCGTGGTGAGCAGGAACAGCACGAGGTAGCCGCCGACGATCCACGCCACCAACCTCAGCCAGCCAGGCCGGCGCGGCCGGTTTCCCTTTCCGGTCGGCATGCCTTCGGTCCGCCACGGTTGATCGGGCCGCCGCTCGGCCTGGTCACGCTCGGCGGGCCGCCGCTCGTCGCGTTCGGCAGGCTGCTGCTCACCCTGGCGCTGGTTCTGGTCACTCATGGTCAGCTCCCCCTGGCCGGGATCTTTCCCTGACTCGAACAGGTGTCCCACGCCCGGCCGGTCCGGCGCAACCACCGTCCCATCCCAGCCCCAGGGACGACACCAGGGATCACCACTGGGGCGAGCACGCGCCCGGGGAGCGACAGTCAATGGTGTCGGAACAACTACAGGAGGAAGCAGTGAGCACCGATCTCAAGTTCGAGGCCGTCGTCATCCCGGTCACCGACGTGGACAAGGCGAAGGCGTTCTACGAGCAGCTGGACTGGCGGCTGGACGTCGACTTCGCGTTCGACAACGGTTTCCGGGTCGTTCAGTTCACCCCGCCGGGCTCGCCGGCGTCGGTGCAGTTCGGCAGCAACATCACCACCGCCGAGCCGGGCTCGGCCCAGGGCCTCTACCTCATCGTCTCCGACATCGAGGCCGCGCGGAGCGAGCTCGCGGCGCGCGGAGTCGAGGTCAGCGAGGCGTTCCACCCCGCGACCCCGGGCGCGCAGTTCCAGGCCGACGACAGCGGCCGAGTCAACGGGCCGGCCGACGAGCGCGCCAGCTACGGCTCGTTCGCCACTTTCACCGACCCCGACGGCAACGGCTGGCTGCTGCAGGAGGTCACCAAGCGGCTGCCCGGCCGGGTCGACCCCGCGGAAACGACGTACACCTCGGTGGACGACCTGAAGCAGGCGCTGACTCGCGCAGCGACGGCTCACGGCGAGCACGAGAAGCGCAACGGCGGCGAGTACGACGAGGCCTGGCCCGAGTGGTACGCCACCTACATGGTCGCCGAGCGGACCGGCCAGGAACTCCCCCAATGAGCGACTACGACGTCATCGTGATCGGCGGCGGCTCCCCCGGTGAGCACGCCGCCGGGGCCCTCGCCGAGGGCGGCCTGCGGGTCGCGGTCGTCGAGTCCGAACTGGTCGGGGGCGAGTGCTCGTACTGGGCCTGCATCCCGTCGAAGACCCTGCTCCGTCCGGGCGAGGCCGCGCAGGCCGCGAACGAGGCCGCCGCTCCCGCGACGGTCGACGTCGAGGCGGCGCTGGCGTACCGCGACTTCATGGTCTCGGACTACTCCGACGCCGGTCAGGAGAAGTGGCTCGCCGACAACAAGATCGACCTGATCCGCGGCCGCGGCCGGCTGGCCGGAACCGGCGTGGTCGAGGTCGACGGACGCCAGTACACCGCAGAGCACGTCGTACTCGCGAACGGCTCCGACGCCGTCGTGCCGCCCATCCCGGGCCTCGACGAGCTCGACGGCGTCTGGACGAGCCGCGAGGCGACGAGCATGAAGGCGGTCCCCCGCCGCTTGGTGGTGCTCGGAGGCGGACCGGTCGGCGTCGAGATGGCGCAAGCGGTACGGCGCTTGGGCGGCGACGTCGTCCTGGTCGAGTCAGCCGACCACCTGCTGTCCCATGAGGCCGCACCACTGGGTGAGGCCCTCGGCGAGGTGCTACGACGCGACGGGATCGAGCTGATCACCGGCGCACGAGCGACTGCGGCCCGACGCGACGGTGACGACTACGTGCTCGTGCTGGAGGACGATCGCGAGGTTCGCGGCGACCGGCTGCTGATCGCCACCGGTCGCCGGCCGCGTGTCGACGGCATCGGGCTGGAGACGATCGGCGTCACGGCCGACGCCGACGGAGTGCCGGTCAACGCTCGCCTGCAGGTCGCGGACCGGGTCTGGGCAGTGGGCGATGTGACGGGCATCTGGCTGTTGACCCATGTCGGCAAGTACCAAGCCCGCGTCGTCGCCGCGAACATCCTCGGCGAACCACGGGAGGCGAACTACGACGCCGTACCGCGGGTCGTCTTCACCGATCAGCAGGCCGCGGCGGTCGGTGCGACGGCGGCGCCGTACAGCGCGACCATCGCGCTGCGGGACGTGGCGAAGACGGCCACGTACACGCACGAGTACGCCAACAGCCCGGGATTCCTCACGCTGCTGAGTGACGGCGAACGCCTCACCGGCGCCTACGCCCTCGGGCCGGAAGCCGGCGAGTGGCTGCAGCAGGCCACGCTCGCGATCCGCGCCCGCATCCCGATCACCGTCCTCCGCGACACCATCCAGCCCTTCCCGACCTTCTCCGAGATCTACCTCCCGGCCCTCAAAGCCCTGGCAACTACGTGAGTCGCTGCCTTAGTATCTGCGTATGCGCGTAGATACGCAGTCGCGTAGGTCGATTCCGGGCGACGAGCAGGTCGAGTTGGCGGTTCGGGTGTTCCAGATGCTGTCGGACGCGACCCGGGTGCGGCTGCTGTGGGCGCTGCTGGACGGCGAGATGCCGGTCAACGAGCTGGCCGCGGCGGTCGGCAAGTCGCCGGCCGGGGTGTCCCAGCACCTGGCCAAGCTGCGGATGGCGCACCTGGTGCGGACCCGGCGGCAGGGCAACCAGATCTTCTACCGGATCGAGAGCTCCCACGTCAGTCAGTTGGTCGAGGACGCGATCTACCACGCCGAGCACTCCAGCGGGGGCTTTCCCGAGCACCATCGGTCCGCGGACGCCGTACCTCACGACGACCCGGCAACCGGCACCACGCAGAGGCGGGAACGCCGATGAGCGCGACGGGCCACCATCACGATCACGAAGCGACCACCGGCCACAGCCACGGGCATGGGCATGGGCATGGGCATGGGCATCATGGTGGGTTGCTGGGCAAGGTGAAGGAGATCTTCGTCCCGCACTCGCACGACAGCGCCGACAAGGTCGACTCTGCGCTGGAGGCGAGCAAGGAGGGCATGCGCTGCCTGAAGATCAGCTTCGTCGGCCTGATGGTCACCGCGCTGATCCAGACCCTGATCGTCGTCTACACGAACTCGGTCGCCCTGCTCGGCGACACCCTGCACAACTACGCCGACGCGCTGACTGCGATCCCGTTGGCGATCGCCTTCATCGTCGGCCGCCGGCTCGCGACCCGCAGCTACACCTACGGGTACGGGCGGGCCGAGGACCTGGCCGGGATTGTCGTGGTGGTGCTGATCGCGGCCTCCGCGGCGTACGCCGGATACGAGGCGATCATGCGGTTCATCCATCCCGGTGACGTCCGCCATGTCGGCGTACTGGCGGTCGCCGGCGTGATCGGCTTCCTGGGCAACGAAATCGTCGCCCAGTACCGGATCCGCACCGGCCGTCGGATCGGTTCGGCCGCCCTGGTCGCCGACGGTCTGCACGCTCGTACCGACGGCTTCACCAGCCTCGCCGTGGTCCTCAGCGCGGCCGGCGCCTGGCTCGGCTTCGGATTGGCCGACCCGATCATCGGCCTGCTGATCACGATCGCGATCCTGTTCGTCCTGCGCGACGCCGCCCGCGAGGTCTACCGGCGACTCATGGACGCGGTCGACCCAGCACTCGTCGACCAGGCCGAGCAAGTCATCCGCTCCACTCCGGGCGTCGTCGACGTGACCGGCGTACAACTTCGCTGGCTGGGCCACACGCTCCGCGCCGAAGCACGCATCAGCGTCGACTCCAACATGTCTCTGGTCGACGCCCACCACCTCAGCCACCAGGTCGAGCACGAACTGGTCCACGGCGTACGTTGCCTCTCCTCGGCAACCATCCACGCCGAGCCCCTCCCCCACGACTCCACCGCAGCCCATGACCTGATCAGCCACCACCGCTGACCACGTGCCCTGGGCAATCGCTTGGCGAACGGAGACAGGGGATGCGAGGGTAGGTGCGACAGGTGTCGGGCCTGGGGTCGACCGCCATCGTGCCGCCCCGGGGAGCACCTATGAGCACTTTCCTCGCGGGCGTGCTGGTCACGTACTGCGTCGCACTAGGGCGGGGCGTCGACCGTTGGCTCAGCCGGTCCACCTGGAGCCGGAACCATCCGCGCCTCGCACTACAACTCTGGCAAGCGTGCGGTATCGCCACACCGTCGGCCCTGGTCGGAGCCGTGTTCCTCCTCACCCACGAGGTCCCGGCGTCGCCCGAGTGGATGGCGGCGGCACTGCTGATCGCCGTACTGATCACCGGTTTGAGCCTCGACGTCGTACGGCGAGCTGTCGCGGCCGCGCGGATCCGCGGCCGGCACCGCCTCCTGGTCAGACTCTGTGCCCGACCAACCGCAGACCGCGACGTCTACTTGCTCGACACACCCGAAGTCGCCGCGTACTGCGTCCCCGGACGACGCCGGTCGGGTCGGGTGATCGTCACGTCGGCCGGCCGCCGGCTCCTCACCGACGCCGAGATGGCCGCGACGGTCGCCCACGAGCGCGCACATCTCGGTCAGCGCCACCACGCGAAGATCCTGCTGGCCGACACGATCACCGGCCTGCTCGCGCCATTCGGACTCCTCCCCGACTACGCCACGCAGACTCGTCGCCTGGTCGAGATGGCAGCCGACGACCAGGCCGCCGGCGTGTGCGGACGCGAGACCGTAGCCAGTGCGCTCTTCAGGGTCGGCGCCGCCGCCGGCCCGGCGTCGGGGCCGTCGCCGTTCCTCGGCGTCGCGGCGTCGTACACGGCCGAACGGATCCGCCGCCTCCTCCAACCCGCGCGGCCGACCGGTCGCCTGCTCTCCGTGGCTGTCGGCGCCCTCATGCTCGCGATCACCCTGGTGCCGCCCGCTGTGATCGCCGGATCACACAACCTGGTGCTTCACTAACCACTCGCCGCGCCGATGGTGTGACAATGCGGTATGCGCACATTCGGTGACCTGGAGTCGGTCGTCATGGAGTGCCTGTGGAACCGGTCCGAGCCGGCCACTGTACGCAGCGTGCTCGAGGAAGTGCAGACGAGTCGCAAGGTGGCCTACACGACCGTCCTGACGGTCATGGACAACCTGTACCGCAAGGGCTTCCTGGCCCGCGAACTCCACGGCCGCGCGCACGAGTACTGGACCACGCGCAGCCGCGCCGACTACGCCGCGGAACTCATGAACGACGCGCTCGCCCAGAGCGGCGACCCGACGGCCGCGCTGCTGCGGTTCGTGCAGCAGATCCCGCCGGAAGAGGCCGCCAAACTGCAGCAACTGCTGAGCCAGGCCGACCGTCCGGACTGAGGACGACCACGCCCGGCGCCCTACTACTATCCGCGATAGTTGCTACTATCCCGAATAGTAGATAGAGCCTTGATCCAAGGGGGGTCCGGGATGGCTCTGCATCACACGGTTCAGGCACGGGTGCGCAGACTCGGCGCGAGGGGCAAACCGCTGATCCAGCGGACGTTGAGCACCGTCGGCCTCACCCACTCGGATCGGCACCTGGCCTCGGACGCCCAGCTGTACTGGGAGGACGACGGCGGCAGCACTTGGAAGGGCAACTCGCACTGGCGGGACGCGGACGTCTTCTCGAACGAGCACGCAGACCTGTGGGCGCAGCTCGGGCGCCGGCACCTCGACCTGTTCGACCGCTACTCCGCGATGCTCGACGAACCGCCTCGGTGGGGGCGCGTGCTCGAGTGGGGCTGCGGCGGCGGCATGAACGCCGTACATTTCGCGCCTCGCGCGGACGAGTTCGTCGGGGTGGATGTGTCGACGGCGAGTCTAGACGAGTGCGGCCGTCAGGTTGCCCGCGTCTGCGAGACGCCGTACCAGCCGATCCTGATCCATGTCGACGGCCCCGAGCGAGTGCTCCGCTCCGTCGACGGTCCCTGCGACATCTTCCTCAGCTTCTACGTCTTCGAGCTCATCCCGACCCCCGAGTACGGCGAACGCCTGCTCCGGATCGCCTTCGAGCTTCTCCGCCCGGGTGGCGTGGCGCTCATCCAGACCAAGTACGACGAGGGTCGTTTCAGCACCCGTCCGATGCGCCGCGACTACAACTCCCGGCTCGCCGACATGACGACGTACCGCATCTCCGACTTCTGGCAGCTCGCCACCGCCTGCGGCTTCTCCCCCGCCGCCCTCAACCTCGAGCCGCACAACGAGCTCGACCACCGCTACGCCTATTACCTACTCACCAAGCCGGCCGACTAGGCCGGACCGGAGCCGTCCGGCTCCGGCGGGAGGATGCGGCGCGCGGCTTGGAGCACGATGGACGGAGGTGCTTGCCAGACGTGGCGGTCGTCGATGGACCAGGCGTAGGTCAATGCTCCGTCGTGGATGGCGTCGAGCAGTTGTGGGACTTCGAGCTCGCCGGCTGACCATTCGTACAGCTGTTGCAGGCGCGGGACGATCATGCCGTAATCGAGGAGCCGGCCGAAGCCCAGTTCGGCGCCGAGGTAGAAGCGGACGTCGTCGCGTAGCGGGTACTCGTCGGGGAGCACGCGGGACAGTTGGAAGAAGATGCCGGTCATCCCGAGGCGCGGGTCGCCGAGGAGTGGGGCGAGAGGGCGTAACCAGCCGAGGGACATGCGTGGCGCGGCGACCAGCGCATGGGCGTAGAGCACGCGGCAGAGGACGACGTTCATGAAGAAGCGTTCGGCGGCCGTCTCGGGCTCGGCCAGCTCGCGGTGTTCGACGTACCCGGCGACGATGCTTCCGTTGTGTGCCCGCCACCATGCTCGGGCGGTCGGCTCCAACGCGAAGGACAACCAGAACTCGGCAGTGCGCGACGACGGCGGACCCGGGAGGTCCCCGCTGAGCGCCACCGCCTCACACCCGTCTCGGAGGACACGCTCATTGACCGCCCGCCACCACGGGCTTCCGGGCTGATCACTGAACGGCGGCTGCAGCACACCCCGCTTCAGCTGCCACCGCATCGCTGAAGCCGCTGCCCGCCGGTACGGCAGATGCCGAGGAGCACTCCCGAACGGGCCGTTGTAGCACCGCTCCATCAACGCGAGCCGCCCCGCCGGATCATCCCGCACCGCCGCCACCTGCTGCTCAGCCCATGCGTCGGCCCTCACCCCGGCAGCGTAGCCGCCGTGCCGCCGAGCAGGGTGTGGTTTCGGGAACTGTGGATACCGTGCGGGGGTGATCATCGTCGAGCGCACGGTTGTCGTGGACACTCCGGTCGAGCGCGCCTACACGTATCTGGCCGACTTCGAGACCACGGAGGAGTGGGATCCGGGAACCGTCTCGACGCAGCGGGTCGACGGGGACGGCGGGCCGGGTACGACGTACCGCAACGTCTCCGAGTTCGCCGGGCGGAAGACGGAGCTGCAGTACGTCGTTCTGCGGCGCGACGAGGGCGAGCTGCTCCAGCTGCGCGGGGAGAACAAGACTGTCGTCGCCGTGGACACGATGACGTTCGCCACCCAGGACGGGCGCACTACGGTTGGATATCGCGCCGAGTTCACCTTCAAGGGTGTTGCGCGGCTGGTCGAGCCGCTGTTCCGCGGGCGGTTCGCCAAACTCGGCGACGAGGCCGAGGCCGGTCTGCGGAACGCGCTCCAGAGGCTCTGATGCTCGCGCTCGTCACGGGGGTGACCGGGTACATCGGCGGGCGGCTGGTGCCGGAACTGCTCGCGCGCGGGTTTCGGGTCCGCGCGATGGCGCGGAATCCGGGGCGACTTCGGGATCGGGCGTGGTACGACGAGGTCGAGGTCGTCGAGGCGGATGCCGGAGATCCCGGCCAGCTGCGGGCAGTGATGGCGGGCGTCGACGTCGCCTACTACCTGATCCACTCGCTCGGGACCGGGCGGCGGTTCGAGGCGCGGGATCGGCACAACGCGCTGACCTTCGGGACGGCTGCACGCGAGGCCGGCGTACGGCGCATCGTGTACCTGGGCGGGCTGTATCCGGAGGGCGAGGAGCTCTCGCCACACCTGGACTCCCGCCGCGAGGTCGGCGAGATCCTGCTGGCCTCTGGTGTGCCCGCCACGGTGCTGCGCGCGGCCGTGATCATCGGCTCCGGCTCGGCGTCGTTCGAGATGCTGCGCCACCTCACCGACCGACTGCCGGTGATGGTCACCCCACGCTGGCTGAGCACGAGGATCCAGCCGATCGCCGTCCGCGACGTGCTGCACTACCTGGTCGGCAGCGCGTCGATGCCGAACGAGGTGAGCCGCGGCTTCGACATCGGCGGGCCCGACGTCCTCACCTATCGCGACATGATGCAGCGCTACGCGAAGGTTGCCCACCTCAACCAACGGCGGATCCTGCTGCTGCCGCTGCTCACTCCCTCGCTGTCCAGCCACTGGGTCGGCCTGGTCACCCCGGTGCCGAGCAGCATCGCCCGGCCGCTGGTCGACAGCCTGGTGCATGAGGTCGTCTGCAAGGAGCACGACATCGCGCGGCACATCCCCGATCCCGCGCCGGGCCTGATCGGCTTCGACCGCGCGGTCGAGCTCGCCCTCAAGCGGGTCCAGGACCTGGATGTCACCACGACCTGGGCGTCCGCGTCGACACCCGGCGCACCGAGCGACCCGTTGCCGAGCGACCCGGAGTGGTCGGGCGGTTCTTTGTATGTCGACGAGCGTGAGAGCGCCGTACCTGCGAGCCCCGAGCGGCTGTGGACAGTCATCAAAGGGATCGGCGGCGGCAACGGCTGGTACTCGTGGCGGCTGGGCTGGTGGACCCGCGGTCTGCTGGACCGGCTCTTCGGCGGCCCAGGACTGCGGCGCGGCCGGCGCAATCCGCGCGACCTGTCGGTGGGCGATCCGCTCGACTGGTGGCGGGTCGAGGAAATCGAAGACCGGCGATTACTCCGACTCCGCGCCGAGATGCGGTTGCCGGGGCTCGCCTGGCTCGAACTGGTCATCGACAGCGACGACGACGGCAAGACAGTCTTCCGGCAGCGCGCACTGTTCCATCCGCACGGTCTCCCGGGCCACCTCTACTGGTGGGCGATCAAGCCGTTCCACGGCATCGTCTTCGGCGGCATGCAGCGCAACATCGCGCACGCAGCAGCCGAGCGCTGATCCTCAGCGGGCGTCGCGCTTGGCCTGGCGGCGGGCGCCGGTCGCACGCGTCGAGGCGTCCTTCTTGAGGCCCCCGGTGGTCTTGGTGGCGCGCCGCTTGACGGGTTCCGGAGGTTTCGGCATGTCCCCGGCACGCATCACCGGAGCCTCGATGCTGGGCTTGACCGAGCGTGCCGCTTCGATGCGCTCGGTTCGCAACTGCTTGGACGCGCGACTGGCGGCCACTGCGACCTCGCGACTGACTCTCGCCAGGGCCGCCTCGAACAACTCGGCCTTGTCGCGGTCCCGCTGGTTCCGGGCGTAGGACATCCCCCGGCCACCGGCCGGCGCGACGGCGGCACTCGCGGCCCGCCGGTAGTTCTTCACGTACTTCGTCCTGGCCCGGCGAATACGCTGGTGCAGGTCCAGGAGGTCGTCCTCGTCCAGACCTTTCAAGGTGCTCCTGTCCGTCTCGGCCACCAGCAGGCGCTCGGCATCCGTCAACGAGTTCAGCAAGCCTTGATTCATCGCACTCTCCTCGGCCGACCTACCCGAGTCTTCCCCGCGAGCCGCCCGGCTTGCTCATCCGCTGTGGGTGAATCTTCGCCGCGGACCAAGCGTGCGAGGATGCTGTCATGGCGAACTCGGACGTTGCCGAACACCTCGAGAAAGTGCGCTCCGCGAAGCGCCGCCGGGATGCCGAGACGATGCTCGGGCTGATGGGCCGCGTCACCGGCGAGGAGCCGCGGATGTGGGCGACCGTGATCGGGTACGGCCAGTACCACTACCACTACGCCAGCGGCCGCCAGGGCGACGCCCCCGCCGCCGGCTTCGCACCCCGCGCCGCCGCCACCACCGTCTACCTGAACGACGGAGTCGCCGCCCACGCCGACCTGCTCGCCAAGCTCGGCCCGCACACCACCGGCGTCGGCTGCCTCTACCTCAAGGACCTCACCGACATCGACCTCGACGTCCTCGAGACCATCGTCCGCAACTCCTACGAGTCCCTGACCTCCGGCACCTACACCCAGCGCGCCCGCGAATCCGGCGACTCCTGACTCGACACCTCGGAATGTGCCGAAGGGCCCGGTGGCCGCGGCCATGCTGGGTCATGAGACGACGATCGCGCTGGATCCCGATCCCGCCGTACCCGAGGTGATCGCCCGGATCTTCCTCGCCGACCGCCGCGTCCCGGTGCACGCTCTGAGCTCCCTGTACGGCGACCTGACCCGCAGCCACCCGCCTCGCGGCGCGTGATCGACGAACCGGTGTCACCTCTCGTCCTGGACCGGCTCGGCAAGGCGGCCCGGGCGGAACACGCCGACCTGTACTGGGTCAACAAGCACCACCGTGGCTCGCTGCCCGACCTCGTCGCGTTCGAGCAGGCGCCGGCGGTCGCGATCCTCACCACCCGCGAGGAGAACCAACGAGCCTGGACCCGGTCCGGCCTCGCGCTCCAGCGCGTATGCTGACGGCAACGTCGTACGAGCTGACCGCGTCGTTCCTCAACCCCGACGCTGCCGACCGCGCCCGGCTGCGCGACGTCGTACGCCGGACCGGCTGGCCGCAGCTCATCCTCCGCGTGGGTTGCTGACCATCTCGTACTGTCTCTTCATAGGGGCGAGAGCACGGGAGGGGCGGTCAGATGGCGAAGAACGGGCGGTTGCCGAAGAAGGTGTACGAGCGGGAGCTGCTGCGGTTGCAGGCGGAGCTGGTCAAGCTGCAGGAGTGGGTCCGCACCGAGGGCGCACGGGTCGTGGTCGTCTTCGAGGGCCGGGACGCGGCCGGCAAGGGCAGCACGATCAAGCGGGTGACGCAGTACCTGAACCCCCGCGTCGCCCGGATCGTCGCGCTCCCCGCGCCGACAGAGCGCGAGCGCACCCAGTGGTACTTCCAGCGGTACGTCGAACACCTGCCGGCGGCCGGCGAGATCGCCCTGTTCGACCGCAGCTGGTACAACCGGGCCGGGGTCGAGCGGGTGATGGGCTTCTGCACCAACCAGGAGTACGCCCGGTTCCTGCACCAGAGCCCGATCTTCGAGCGGCTGCTGCTCGAGGACGGCGTGCTGCTGCGCAAGTACTGGTTCTCGGTCAGCGACACCGAGCAGGAGAACCGCTTCCGCAGCCGGCTCGAGGACCCGATGCGGCGCTGGAAGCTGTCGCCGATGGACCTGGAGTCGATCACCCGGTGGGAGGCGTACTCCCGCGCCAAGGACGAGATGTTCGTGCACACCGACATCCCGGAGGCGCCCTGGTACGTCGTCGAGAGCGAGGACAAACGCGCGGCGCGGATCAACATGATCGCCCACCTGCTGTCGACCGTCCCGTACCGCGACGTGCAGCGCCCGCCCCTGGAGCTCCCCGCCCGGCCACCGTCCGGCGGCTACGAACGCACGCCGCGCGAGATGCAGACCCAGGTCCCCGACCACGCGTCGAGCCTGGCCAAGTAAGAGCGTCCCACCCGGCGGCGGGGACCACCGGGTGGGAGCCGGGCCCTGGGGGGAATGGGCCCTCGGCCCCACCGGTTGCGCCCTCGGCGGAGCCTGTCGATCTGTCCGCTGAAGGTCAGCGTGTTCTTGGCTCGGCGCCCACCGGGACGACCACCACCGGACAGCGGGCCAGCTGGGCACACGCCGTACTGACGCTGCCGAGCGCCGAGTGGATGAGTGACGTCGTGGCGTGACTGCCGACCACCAGCAGCTCAGCGCGTGCGGACGCCTCGATCAGCACCTGCACCGGATCGCCGACGCTGATCTCGACCTCCGTCGGCGGCAGCGGCATGCCACCCGCGCTGTCGACCTCGGCGCGAATGTTCTTCCTGGCCTGGTCCACCTCGGACTCGGACAGCACGACATGTACGACCCGCATCGGCGCATGCCGACGCTGGGCCTCCCCGACCGCGAACCGCAACGCCCGCCGCCCACCGGACGAGCCGTCGACCCCCACAACGATCATCCCGCGCCTCCTCACCACCTCTATTCCACCGCTCCGGCGCGAACCAGAACAAGGGCCAAAGGTCCTCCGGCTGGGGGAATCCGTGTCCTACGCTCGTGCACATAGCGTCGACAACCAGGGGCTGCCGTGACGGACGCTCTCGTCGAGACCAAGCTGTTCCGCCCTGCACCACGGGCCGAAGTCGTCATGCGGCCACGCCTCGACGATCAACTGTCTCGGAGCGGCCGCCTGGTCCTGGTCTCGGCGCCGGCCGGGTTCGGCAAGACCACTCTGCTGGGACAGTGGCTGGAACGCTCCGCGAGCGCGGTTGCGTGGGTCGCCCTCGACGCGGGAGATCGCGAGGCTTCGACGTTCTGGACGTACGTCGCCACCGCGCTGGACCGGGTCGTTCCGGGCGTCGGAACCGGCGCCCTTGCACTGCTGCAGGCAGGGCAGACACCGATCGAGAATGTCCTGACCGTCCTCCTCAACGAGCTGAGCGTGCTGCCGGACGAAGTCACGCTGGTCCTCGACGACTACCACCTCGTCGACGGCCCGGGCATCCAGCCCGGAATGACCTTCTTGATCGACCACCTGCCTCCACAGGCGCGGCTGATCATCAGCACTCGTGCGGACCCCGGCCTGCCACTGGCCCGCCTGCGCGCCCGCGGCGAGCTTGTCGAGCTCCGGGCTGCCGACCTTCGCTTCACCCTCGCCGAGACAGAGAGCTACCTCAACGAGCTGAGCGGCCTTCAGCTCACTACCGAGGACCTCACGTCGCTGGAGGAACGCACCGAGGGGTGGGTCGCAGCCCTCCAGCTCGCCGCCCTGTCCCTTCGTGGTCGCAGCGACCCGACCAGGTTCATCGCCGGGTTCGCCGGCGACGACCGATTCGTCGTCGACTACCTCGTGGAAGAAGTCCTGGACCGGCAGCCCGACCCGGTACGGCGCTTCTTGCTGCAGACATCCGTCCTGGACCGGCTCACCGGCGCGCTGTGCGACCGCGTGACCGGCGACCACGACGGCAAGGCAATGCTGGAGCGGCTCGACCGCGCCAACCTGTTCCTGGTCCCGCTCGACGACCAACGACGCTGGTACCGGTATCACCACCTCTTCGGGGAGGTCCTCCGCTCCCATCTGGTCGCCGAGAGCGTCAACGTGGCGGAGCTACACCGACGCGCCAGTTCCTGGTACGACGACGCCGGCGAACCGATTCCCGCCGTACGGCATGCACTTGCGGCCGGGGACGTCGGGCGGGCAGCCGATCTGGTCGAGCGGGCTGTGCCGGAGTTGCGCAGGAATCGGCAGGAGCACACCTTGCGGCGGTGGATCGATGAGCTGCCGGACGACGTGGTCGACCGTCGGCCGGTGCTCGCGATGGAGTTCATCGGCGCGCTGATGGCCGGCAACGAGTTCGACGACGTCCAGCGCCGGTTGGGCAATGTCGAACGGCTGCTGAGCGGTTCGGAGCACGTCGTGGTCGTGGATGATCGCGAGCTGGCCAGGCTGCCTGGTGGCATCGAGCTGTACCGGGCCGGCCTGGCTCTCATCGGGAGCAACCCGGCAGGCACGCTGGAACACGCGAGACTGGCGGTCGCCCGGGCTCCCGAGGAGGACGACCTGACCCGAGCGTCGGCCGAGGCGTTGGCTGGGCTCGCCGCGTGGACGACGGGCGACCTCGAGTCCGCCCACCGCAGCTACACCGATGCCACCAACGGACTGCAC
This sequence comes from Kribbella sp. NPDC050820, assembly GCF_040653975.1. Classification (NCBI taxonomy): domain Bacteria; kingdom Bacillati; phylum Actinomycetota; class Actinomycetes; order Propionibacteriales; family Kribbellaceae; genus Kribbella; species Kribbella sp. NPDC050820. The sequence goes on along the minus strand of NZ_JBFAHB010000017.1, from coordinate 28,912 downwards.
CGGCTCGGCTACGTCTCCGACGTACTGGGGTGTTCCATCACGCTTGCCGATCTCGAAACCACACAGGGCCGGCTGCGCCAAGCACAACGCACCTACGAGCGCGCCCTCGAACTCGCGGCGGGCCAAGGCCTGCGGGGCACCGGGGACATGTACGTCGGTCTGAGCCAGCTCGCGTTGGAGCGCAACGATCTGGCCGGAGCCACCGAGTATTTGAGGCGTAGTGACGAACTCGGAGAGCAGTTCGGGTTGCCGCAGAACCCTTACCGCTGGCGGGTGGCGATGGCGCTGCTCCGGGAGGCTGAGGGCGACCTCGACGCGGCACTCGGGCTGCTCGCCGAGGCGGAACGCGTGTACGTGGGCGACTTCGCACCCAACGTGCGACCGATCCCGGCCCTGCGCGCGCGAATGCAGGCAGTGCACGAGGACGTGGGTTCGGCGCTGGCGTGGGCGCGGCAGTACGGCGTGAGCGCGCAGGACGAGCTGTCATACCTGCGCGAGTACGAGCATGTGACTCTTGCCCGCGTCCTTCTCGCCGAGGGGTCGAACGACGCCGCCGGTTTGCTGGAGCGCCTCCTGGCCGCGGCGGAGGCCGGCGGCAGGCAAGGCACCGTCATCGAGGTGCTGGTGCTGCTGGCCCTCGCGACCGGCGACGACTCGACGCTGGAGCGCGCGCTGACGCTCGCAGAACCTGAAGGCTATGTCCGAGTCTTCACCCGCGAAGTCCAGCCGCTGCTCAAGTCGCTCGACCGACGTCGACCAGGTTGGGCCTACTTGCGCGAACTCCTGGCGACTTCCCGCGTGCCGGCGGGCAGACCTGCCCAGGATGACCTCATCGAGCCGCTGACCGAGCGCGAGCTGGATGTGCTGCGGCTGCTGGCCAGCGAGCTGGACGGCCCCGCCATCGCCCGCCAGCTCGTCGTGTCGCTCAACACGGTGCGAACGCACACCAAGAACATCTACGCCAAGCTCGGCGTCAACAACCGCCGCGCGGCAGTCCGCCGGGCGCACCAGCTGAACCTGCTGTCCCGCAGCCAGGCCGGCTGATCATCACCGAGTTCACCACATGATGTGAGGCCGTCTCACCACAACGGCTCCTAGCTTGCAGCCATGAGCAGCAAGGCCGGCAGCAACTGGTACGAGATCCGCCTTGGCGGGCGTCTCGACCCGCGCTGGTCGGACTGGTTCGACGGGCTCACGCTCACCGCCGGAGCCGACGGCTCCACCACCCTCCGAGGTCCGGTCGTGGACCAGGCCGCCCTGTACGGCGTGCTGCAACGACTTCACGACCTCGGTCTGCCACTCATCTCGATCGCCCAGGTCGACCCGAACACTGGAGACAAGTCATGACCACCACCACAGCACGACCCACGACCGCGACCCGCAGTGCCGGCGACCCGACGCGCAACCACGCCCGCGTCGCAGGCATCTTCTACCTGATCACCTTCGCGGCGTCCCTGCCTGCCTTCGCCCTGATCCAGGCGGCCGTGAACCCGGACCTGACGGTCGCCGCCGGCCACGACAACCGGCTCCTGACGGCCGGGCTGCTGGACTTCGTCACCGCCCTCGCGGGTATCGGCAGCGCGGTGGCGCTGTACCCGGTCCTCAAGCGCGTGAACCAGGCGTTCGCCCTCGGGCTGGTCACCTCGAGGCTCGTCGAGGCCTCGATCATCATGACCGGCGTGGTCAGCCTGCTCACCGTCGTCACGCTCAACCAGGAGGTCACCGGCGTGACCGGCAGCACCCAGGCGCTCGTCGCGGTCCGTGACTGGACGTTCCTGTTCGGACCTGGGTTCATGGCCAGCATCAACGCCGTACTGCTCGGCACCTTGATGTACAAGTCGCGGCTGGTCCCGCGGATCATCCCCACCCTCGGACTCATCGGAGCCCCACTGCTGATCGCCGCGAACGTCGCGACCCTGTTCGGCCACAACGAGCAGACCTCCGGCGTGACGATGCTGGCAACTCTCCCCGTCGCCGGCTGGGAGCTCTCACTGGGCATCTGGATGACCTTCAAGGGATTCCGGCGCCAGCTATCGTGAGGCAACCCGGGTCGCCAGCGTGAGGAGAGCCAGATGGACCGGGTCAGCCCGCGCTTCATCACTCTCTACGCGCTGGCGTCCATGGGCACCTCGCTCGTCTTCCTGGCTCCCCTGCTCGTCTCCTTGGCCCTGAAGGTCAACTCGCTGGTCGGGATCGAGCAGGCTCCGAACAGCCTGGCTCTCGTCGCCGGCGTCGGCTCGGTCGTGGCGATGGTCGGCAACCCGTTCTTCGGCAAACTCAGTGACCGTACGGCGTCGCCGTACGGCATGCGCCGGCCCTGGATGGTCACCGGCCTCGCCGGCGGCTGTCTGGGCATCCTGATCGTCGCCCTGGCACCCAGTGTCCTGGTCGTCCTCATCGGATGGTGCCTCGCGCAGCTGTTTCTGAACGCACTGCTCGCCGCCCAGGTCGCGGTGCTGCCGGACCAGGTCCCCGTCGCTCAACGCGGGATGGTCGCCGGTGTCCTCGGGATCGGTCTGCCGGTTGCGTCGGTGGGCGCCACCTACCTCGTCCAGCTGTTCACCGGCAACCGGCTCGCGATGTTCCTGGTGCCCTGCGCGATCGGCGGGTTCTTCGTCGTGCTGTTCGTGATCACGCTGAAGGATCGCCGGCTCGATCAGGCGCACAAGCCGGCGTGGTCCTGGCGCGAGCTGGCCGGCACGTTCTACGTCGACCCGCGCAGAAGCCCGGACTTCGCTTGGGCGTTCGCCAGCCGATTCATGCTGCTGCTGGCCTATGCCTTCCTCACCACCTACCAGGCCTACTACCTGCTCGACCAACTCGGCAGCCCGGAGGCCGATGTACCGCACCAGGTCTTCCTCGGCACCCTCGCCCAGTCCGCCGCCCTCATCACCGCGTCCCTGCTCGGAGGCGAGCTCTCCGATCGCACAGGCCGGCGGAAGATCCTCGTCGTCATCGCGTCGATCCTGTACGGCGTCGCGCTGTTCGTGATCGCAGTCGCCGACGACTTCAACGGCTATCTGCTCGGTATGGGCCTCAGCGGTCTCGGCTTCGGCCTGTACGTCGCCGTCGACCTGGCACTCGTGGCCGACGTACTTCCCGATCGGGCATCCGCCGCGAAGGACCTCGGGGTGTTCAACATCGCCGGGGCGCTGCCCTTCTTCGTCGCGCCCGCCATCGCGCCGGCGATCCTGGCGGTCGGAGGCGGCAGCTACGCCGTGCTCTACACCGTTGCAGGCGTGTCGGCCCTCACCGGGGCCGCGGCGATCCTCCCGGTCAAGCGTGTCCGCTGAGGTCGGACGTATACGCAGCTTGGAGGTCGTCGTCCCACGGGTCGGTCTCGGCGGCGAGGGAGTCGAGGACGGTCTCCGGGCGGGTCGCACCGGAGATCACCGAGAGCACCGGCGACGAAGCCAGCAGGGCGCGGAGTTGCAGGCGTTGGACCGAGACGCCGCGCTCCTCTGCCTTGGCCGCGAGGTTGGGACCGCTCGCAGATCGCAGCGGCGAGTATGCGAAGAACGTCACCTGGTTGGCTTCGCACCACGCGAGCACGTCGGCCGACTCACGCCCCATCGCGCTGTGCTGGTTCTGTACGGCGTCCACGCGCGCGACCGCCGTGGCCCGTTCGAGCTCGGCGACGCTGACGTTGGACAGACCGATCCGCGCCAGCTTCCCCTCGTCGCGCAGGGTCGCGAGCGCCGCGATGCCTTCCTCCACGGGCTGTTCGGCGAGGTCCACCCGGTGCAGGTAGTAGAGGTCCAGGCGCTCACCACCGAAGACGCGCAGGCTGGTCTCCACGTCCTCACGGATCCGGGGTGCGCTGATGTCCGCGTCCCAGGTGGTCTCACCCGTTCGGGAGTGACCACCTTTCGTGCCGACGATGACGCCCGTACCGTGGGCGGCTTCCGCGGCCAGCTCCTCGCCGTACAAGGGCTGATCGACGTGGGCGTACGCCCGCGCGGTGTCCAGGATCGTCGCGCCCGCGGCGATGCCGGCCCGGAGCGTCGCCAGGTCACCCGATCGGTCCCGAGGGGCGAACGAGAGTCCGGCGACGCCGAGTGCAACCCGGCCGGCGAGCTCCGTCACTGGGTCTTCTCGCGGAGCCAGTCGGGGATGTACTGGTCCTCGCGCGGGAACTCGGCCAGGTCGGACGCGTAGATCTCGGCGTCGACCGGCATCGACCACGCGGGCTCGCTCTCGTAGTCGAAGTCGGTCGTGAAGTGCCCGTCCGCGGTGATCGAGATGGTTGCTGTCAGCCACGTTCCCTTGCCCTGCTGGTACATCTGCAGCCGCAGGGTCTCGAAGTGTCCCTCCAGCCCCTCGGCCAGCGGATCCACCTGCTCGGCATTTCCTTCTGCGTCGACGACATCCGCGTCGAGCTCCGCGTACGGCGCCGTCGCGCGGTAGGTCGCCCGCACCTCACGCCACCCGGCGGGCAACTCCGACGTCAGGGCCCGCGCGATCGCCTCGATCGTGCCCATCTCGTTGGTCATCTCGGTCATCAACGATCCTCAACGGTCCCGGTTCGCCTGGGGCTTGGTCTCCTTGAAGATACGCCGCGGCGATCTTCGTCCGTCATGGCGGTCGACCACCGCCCGGGACGACGGCCGGCGCGTGGTCCCGTCCGGGTAGCGCACGTCGATACTGGCATGCACCTGGATGCCCGCCGCGCGCAGCGCCTGCCAGCTCTCCTCCATCCGCCGCCAGTTGTCGCTGGCCTTCACCGCCTGGTTCTGGTTCCGCGACTGCGCGGTGAGGTTGACCGCCTCCCCGGGGCCGTCGAACGCCGTACCGAACAGGTGCCCACCGTCGTCGTTTCGCTGGCGGTCGGGCTCACCGGCCGCACGTTGCGCGCTCAGGTTCCGCCGCTCGTCGTTCTCCTTCGAGGGCAACCAGCCGAGCCATCCCTCTGCGTGCGTGACGCGACCTGCTTTGTCGGTGGCGTAGAGGTATCTGTCGTCGACGACGTACACCGCCGAGGGCTCCGGCGCCATCAGCCGATCGTTCCACCGGTCCACGCGGCCCGACTGCTCTTTGTGCACGACAAGGCCGGCATACCGCTCCGGCACCTGGACGACATCTCCTGGCCCATACCCGACCGCGCGCACATCCGACTCATCAGCGGGCAACTCGACACGGTCCCGATCGGCCACGCCCGCAACCCTAAGGCCCGCAACTCCCCCACGCCACCGTGCTGTCCGACCTTGGTCGGTGGTCGGGCAATTCGATTGCAGGCCGGTTGTGCCCGCCGGAAAGATGCGGGGATGACCATCAGCGAGCTCTCGCCGGCCGACTCGGTGGCGATGGACCTGTGGTACGACCTGAGAGTCGTGGTCACCCGCTACGACCTGCCTGACTTCCCGATGCCGAGCCGATTGGAACACTCGGCGCGGTTCGAGCACCCGTCGCCGGGAGTCACCGAAGCGGCGTTGCTGGCCCGGGACGGCGATCGGGTGGTCGGGGCCGCGTCGTACCAACTGCCTCAGACGGAGAACCTGGGGATGGTCTATCTGGATTTGATCGTCCACCCGCAGCACCGGTGTCGCGGCATCGGGACCCGGCTGTTGGACGCGGTCTACGCGGTCGCCCGACGGCATGACCGGCGGCTGATCGAGATCCAGACGGTTCGGGAGTTGGCCGGCGGTGTCGCCCGCGACGAGGCCGGCTACCGGTATCTCACCCGCCGCGCTCACCGGCCGGGCGGAGCCAGCATCAGGTCGCGGTGCCGGCTCTCCGATCGTTCGGAGGGCGACGAGGCGATGCTCGCTGAAGCATGGACGCACGCGGACGGGTACTCGCTGGTGCAGTGGCGCGACGCGGTAGCCGACGAGATCGTCGAGGACATCGCCGCGCTGCAGAGCCGGCTGATGCTTGACGCTCCCTCCGGCGACCTGGCGGTCGAGCAGCAGAAGTACGACACCGCCCGGGTACGGCGCCAGGAGGCTTCCGAACTGGGCCGCGGCTACCGCTCCTACTCCACCGCAGCGCGACACGACGCGACCGGTCAGATCGTCGCCCGCACCAAGCTGTCGTTCGAGTCGGACGACGACACACACGCCCGCCAGCGGACCACCATTGTCGAACCAGCCCACCGAGGCCACCGCCTCGGCCTACTCATAAAGTCGGCCAACCACGCCTACACCCAAACCCACGAACCAGCCCTACGCGTAATCGACGCCTACAACTCCGAAAACAACACCCACATGCGAGCAGTCAACACCCTCCTCGGCTTCCACCCAGCCGACACCTGGTCAGTCTTCCAACTCCCGGTCCCGCCCGCCTGAGCTCCCCCGCTGCTCACGCCCGGCGTCGTGTCAACGGTTGCCGTGCCGACCGGGAAGATGCGGCACTTTGAGGCGCCCACGAAGCTGCTTACGCAAGGACTCACTGCGAGAGTGATCAGTCTCAGACACTCCGAGCGGCTCCGGGGCGGCCGCAGCCGGCGGCGCACTGCGGTACGGCGTAGGCGTGTGAAGATCACTCGCCGCCGGATCCAGGTCAATTCGCCGCTCGGTGCGCGAGGTGCGGTCGAGGCGGCGGTCGGTGGGTGGGGCGGTGGGGCGGGCGGCGTGGGGTGGGGTTTCGCGGGTGCTGGGGGTGGGGTGTTGTTCGGTCATGGTGTTCTGGACCGTGCGGTACTCCTCCTCCACGACCGGGTCGATCGCGTTGGTCTCGACCCGGGCGCGCCGGTTGGTGATGTAGTACGAGAGCCAGATCCCGGCGGCCCCGGCGAGCATGATGACCACGCCGACGACGTTCAGATCCACCGTCCCACTGTCGTCACGAATGCCAAACGCAAGGATCGCGCCCGCCGTCATCAAGAAGATCCCGGCCCCGATACTCATCACGCCTCCATCCCTAGCCTGCCGTCTCCCCCCAGTACCCCACTCCCACACCCCGAGTCGCCGTACCCCTCCACGACACCGGCGCGATCCGTCCCCTCCACGGCACCGGCGCGATCCGCGATTCTGGGGTGGTGAAGCCAGTCGAGTCTGGACCCCGGCGACAGTGGTACGTCGGGATGGCAGTCATCGGCTCGATCTGGGCGGCGTTCCTGCTCCCGCCGCAACTGGTCGCCTGGGACGGCATCGCCGCGCCCATCTGGGCACAGCGGCTCGCAGACACCACGCCGTACGACGCGATCCGCCGCCTAGCGGCCGCCCTGTCGATCTCCGACGACTACACCCTGTTCGGCACGCTCGTGGCTCCGTCATTCTTGCTCATCGGTACGGCGCTCCTCCCCGCCGCAAGGATCGCAGGACGCTGGACAGTCACATTCGCGGTGCTGACGATGCTCGGCGCCCCAGTGACGGTCATCAGCTACGTCAGCCCTCACCTAGAGGCGCCCTGGCAATACCTCTGGGGAGCCGAGATCCCGCTGTTGCTGGCAATCTGCCTCTGCTCGATCCCGACAGGCGTCCTCGCCTACCGGCCGCACCGCCTCCCCGGTTGGTGGGCGACCCTGCTCGGGTCGACCACCGTGGTCTTCATTGCGAGCACCGCACTCTTCGAGTACTTCCCCCACGGCACCCTCGTTGGCTACGGCGCTGAAGTCGCCGTACTCACCCTTGGGTGTGGAGGGTTGGGCGGTAGATGAGTTCCTGGGTGTTGGTGTCGAGTACGCGGCTCTCGATCAGCTCGAGGTCGAAGTCGGCGGCGTTCTGGAAGACCGGGTCTACGCCGGTTCGACCGGTGATCACGGGGAAGATCGTCACCTGGATGCGGTCGACGAGGCCGGCGGCCATCAGGGCGCGGTTCAGGGACAGGCTGCCGTGAGAGCGCAGCGGCACGTCGGACTCCGCCTTGAGCCGGGCGACGACCTCGGCGGCGTCGCCGTTCGCGAGGGTCGCGTTCGCCCACTCGAGCGGGCCTTGCAGAGTGCTCGACACCACGGTGGTCGGCATGGTCATCATCCGGGTGTTCACCGGGTCGTCGACCTTGGCCTCCTCCACACTCGGGCCGAGCGCCGCCACGAACTGCCGGTACGTGTTGGCCCCGAGCACCATCCGCTGCTCCTCGCCGTACATCGCGAGCCGCCGTTCGAGGAACTCGGGGCCCGCCTTACCCCAGTAGCCGCCCAGTCGCCGCCGTCGTACGACCCGAAGCCGTCGAGGGTGCAGAAGATGTCGAAGGTGTAGCTCGCAGTCATGATGCTCCTCGAGTCCGGTACGGCGACCTGTCACCCCTGCTACGAACGCCTCAGCCCCGATCCGACAACCCCGCCCGGATCTCGTCGGCAGCAAGGCTGCCCGCGGTGAGAGTATGTCGTGCCGACGGGCGGCGACGATCGAAACTGCGAGGGGTTGCTTGTGGCTGTGGACGAGGTCCGGGACGCGTACGGACGACGGGCGGATGAGTACGCCGACCTGTTCGCCTCGACAGAGGCGATCGACGAACGGGACCGCAAGCTGGTGTCTCAGTGGGCCGGCGAGCTCACCGGCCGCATCATCGACGCGGGCTGCGGGCCTGGTCAGTGGACCAACTTTCTGCGCGGCCAGGGCTGTGACATCGAGGGTGTGGATCTCGTGCCTGAGTTCGTGGCGATCGCCCGATCGCGGTTCCCCGGCGTCTCGTACCGGATCGGTGAGCTCGACGACCTCGGCGTACCCGATCGTTCAGTGGCCGGGATCCTGTCGTGGTACTCGATCATCCACACCGCTCCGGACGACGTGCCGCGCATTCTCGCCGAGTTCGCACGGTGCCTGCGCGAAGGCGGCGGTCTGGTCCTCGGCATGTTCGAAGGCCCGCGGGTCGAGCCGTTCGACCATGCGGTGACGACCGCCTACTACTGGTCGATCGAGGCCATGTCCCAGCGACTCGTCGAAGCAGGCTTCCAGGTCGAGGCGACGGACAGCCGCATGGGCGAGAAGCGCCAGCAGGCCACGCTCATCGCGCGACGCAACTAGTCGATTCCCAGTACGTCGAATCGTTCGGCCAGATCGTCGACCCAGTCCGGCGCTGTCCGGTGGTCAGCGTGCACCAACACACTCGGACCCGGCGTCGCCAGTACGTCGTCCGCCCAGTCGCACCACCGTAGGACCGCAGGACGCTGATCCGGCCGAGTCCATCTCACGAACTGCTCGCGCAGTACGTCGGTCGTGGCCGGTTGCAACGCCGCAGGCGGAACCTCGCCGATCGCGGGTTCGACGCGCTTCCGGGTCGCCGGGTGGTGCAACTCCCCCAGGAAGCGGGCGAGTTGCCGACCCACGTCGTCCCGGTCGAGCGAGTCCACAACATCGAACAACGCCTCACCCGGCACCGGCCGGGTCACCAAGAGCAGCGGATCGGTGCTGCTCGCAACCACTTCCGGCAGGACCGGAACGGCCGGCCCGCGCGCCAACGCCGCCAGTACGGCGATCTCGTGCGCCACCCGCAGCGCGGCCGGACGAGACCACGCGAACTTCGCGACGAACCGGTCCCCGACGATCGCGCTGCCCGCCCACCACAGGGGATCGCTCTCGCCGGCTGACTCGCGAACCGCGATCCGGTAGTCGCCGAGCGCGGGCGCGACCTCCCTCAGCGCCTCGGCGACCGCGGCGGGCGAACCGTCGTCCAACCACCTCACTGCCGCCGACGCTACCCCACATCTTCTTGGGCCAGGTTGTCGGATCACTGCGGCCGTGTTCGTGGAAGGGGTGAGCGACCGCCCACCCGAGGGCAGTCCACCGACCCCGAACGGAACTGTCGACATGAAACAGTCAGAGATGAAGAGGCTCTTCCGGGCCAGGCAGCTGCTGACCGTGTTGTCGGCGCAGTCCACGTCCACCTATGCCAACCAGGTGATCGCGCTCGTCGTACCGTGGCTCGTCCTGACCCGCACGGGCAGTGCCGCGAGCGCCGGCACCATCGCGTTCATCATGGGAATCGCCGCGCTGGCCGGGACCTTGGCCGGCGGGCTGGTGACCGACAGGATCGGCGGCCGCCGGGTCTCCATCCTTGCCGACAGCCTGAGCCTGATCACCGCGCTCAGCCTGGCGCTGGTGCTGTGGCTCGACGCCTTCTCGCTCTGGCTCGTCGCGATCACCCAGGTGCTCGGGGTGTTCTTCGACGGGCCGGGACACATCGGCAAGATCAGCACGGTCCCGGCAGCGGCCGAGGAGGAAGGCGTGCCGATGACCCGGGCGATGGGCCTGACGCAGACGCTCCAGGGAGTGGCGACATTCGTGGGTCCGATCACTGCGGGTCTGCTGATCGCGGCGTTCGGCGAAGCGAACACGCTGCTGGTCACCACCGTCCTGTTCCTCATGAGCATCGTGCTCGTGTCCCGGCTGCGGAAGCAGGTCATCTCCCACGAGCAGCCGATGACACCGCGTCAGACGTACCGCGACCTGCGCGAGGCGGTGCAGTTCCTCGTCAAAGAACCCTTCCTCGGCAAGATGCAGCTGGTCGGGCCGCTGATGGGCGCCGTCATCGTGCCGATCTCGGCCCTGATCTTCCCGGCGTGGTTCATCTTCGCCCAGCAGGACTCCCGGGCGCTCGGCATCTTCCTGGGCGCCGGCGCAATCGGCGGTATGGTCGGCGGCGTCACGTTCGCCGCCCTGGCGCAGAAGCTGCCGCAACGGACGTGGCTGGTCGGCGCGACCGGCCTGTACGCCTCGGCCCTGCTCGGCCTGTACTTCCTGCAGCCCGGATCGATCCCGGCGATCGGCGTCAGCTTCCTGGCCGGATCGATGCTCAGCGTGATGTTCGCCGTACCGTACACCGCCTTCTACAGCCGCACGCCGCAGAACCTGCTGGGACGGGTGGGCAGCCTAGGAGCCGCCTACGGCTCCCTGGTCGGCGCCCTCGCCTCACTCGGCTTCGGCCGCCTCATGCACGCCGTCTCCGCTCCCCACGCCCTGATCGTCTCCGCGCTGATCATGGGCGCCATCGCGTTCGCCCTCGCCTCCCTGCCCTTCATGCGCCTCCTCGACCACCCGACCAAGCCGACGAGCAGCCCAGCAGACTCAACTGACTGGCGACCGATGGAGGATTTGGAGAGGGTGTAGCGGTGTCGGAGTACCAGCAGGCGGTCGGCAAGTCCAGGATTCGTCACGTGCTGCTCGACGCCGACGGTGTCCTGCAGGATCTGCCCGGGGGCTGGTACGCGGCCATGGAGCCGTACCTCGGCGACAGGGCCCGCGAGTTCCTCCACGAGACGTGGAAGGACGAACTCCCGATGCTCGCCGGCAGCGGCGACTACCTGCCGGTCCTCGCGGCGACCCTACGAAGCTACGGCGTGGTCGTCCCGGTAGCCGAGGTGTACGCCGCCGTCTGGAAGAACATCGTCGTCGTCGAAGAATCGATAGCCCTGGTGCGAACCCTCAGGAGCAACGGGTACGGCGTCCACCTCGGTACGAACCAGGAGCGGTACCGCGGCACTCACATGCGAACAGTCCTCGGGTACGACGACCTGTTCGACGTGAGCTGTTACTCCTACGACCTCGGCGTCGCGAAGCCCGACCCAGCCTTCTTCACCCAAGCCGCCCACCGCATCGGCGCAGCCCCGGAATCAATCCTCTTCATCGACGACACCGACCGAAACGTCACGGCTGCCCGCACAACCGGAATGCCCGCCGAGCAATGGTCCCTACCCCAGGGCCACGACCTCCTCCGCACCCTCTTCGCAACGCACGGCATCACCACCACGTAACGCCATCCACGCCGAGCCATGCCGGTCTCCACACCGCCGACCGCGAGCCAACACACCAACGCCCGGGACCACGGGGCGGGCGACAGCACGCTACCTACGGGCCGGCGTGGGAAGAACACCCCACCCCGGACCACGAGACGGCTCATCCGACCACGCCGATCCGAGACCACGGGCGGTCGACCGCGGGCGACAGCACGCAACTTGCGGGCGGGCGGGAGCCGGCGGCAGAGCACGCGACGCAGGAGCGCGCGGGCCGGCGGCGTGGGGAAGCTACCGGGGGCGGATTACGGATAAGGATTGGCGGGCTATTTCCCATTCCTCGTTGGTGGGGATGACCAGGACTGCGACGGGGCTGTCGTCGGGAGAGACGAAGCGGGCGGTGGATGAATCCTCCGCGTTGCGGGCAGGGTCTATATCAATGCCTAGGGAGGACAGGTTTTCGAGAGAGGCGGCGCGTACGGCGGCCGAGTGCTGTCCAACCCCCGCCGTGAAGACGATCGCGTCGACCCGACCGAGTACGGCGTAGTACGCCCCGACGTACTTCTTGATCCGGTAGCAGTAAACGTCAAACGCCAACTGAGCAAGCGAATCCCCAGCCTCCCGCCGCCGTGACAACTCGCGGAAGTCGTTCTCGCCGCTCAGCCCCTTCAGCCCGGACTCGGAGTTCAACGCCCGATCGATCTCGTCCACCGACCACCCGAGCTCCCGCGCCAAGTGCCCGAGGATCGCCGGATCCACATCCCCCGACCGAGTCCCCATCACCAGCCCCTCCAGCGGCGTCAGCCCCATGGACGTGTCCACAGACTCCCCACCCCGGACGGCGGTGGCCGAGCACCCGTTCCCCAAATGCAGCACGATCACGTTCACCTCAGCCGGCTCACGCCCCAACAACCGAGCCGCCTGCTCCGCCACGAACGAGTGCGAAGTCCCATGAAATCCATACCGCCGAATCCCATGCTCCTCCGCCCACGAATGCGGCACCGCATAGGTGTACGCGTACGGCGGCAACGTCTGATGAAACGCAGTATCGAAAACCGCCACATGCGGCACCTCCCCCAGCAACCGCCGCGCCACTGAGATCCCCTCGAGATTCGCCGGATTGTGCAACGGCGCCAACGGCACCAAATCCTTCACCTCGGCAATCAGCTCATCATCGATCAACGCAGGCGAACCGAACCGAGACCCACCATGTACGACGCGATGCCCGACGGCAGCGAGATCCGACGAGTCCAGCGAAGGTCCGTACGACGAGAACGCCTCGACAGCCCACTGCAACGCCTCCTCGTGCGACCCGATCGTCTCATCGCCACGCGATTCCCCATCAGGCCCGCGATGAGTCTGACTCCCGCCCGCCTCCCCGATCCGCTCGACGATGCCACCCGCCAGGCTCTCCCCCGACCTCCCGTCGACGAGGCTGTACTTCAGCGACGACGACCCCGCGTTGATCACCAGCACGTGGTCGCTCATCTACTTGCCGCCCTGCTGTGCCTGGATCGCCGTGATCGCGACCGTGTTGACGATGTCCCGAACCGTCGCCCCACGCGACAGGTCGTTGACCGGCTTCCGCAGACCTTGCAGGACGGGTCCGACCGCGACCGCGTTCGCCGAGCGCTGCACCGCCTTGTACGTGTTGTTGCCGGTGTTCAGATCGGGGAACACGAACACGGTGGCCTTTCCGGCGACGGGCGAGTCCGGCAGCTTGGTCCGGGCGACGGCGGCGTCAATGGCTGCGTCGTACTGGATCGGCCCCTCGACGAGCAGACCGGGCGCGCGTTCGCGGACGATGGTGGTTGCCTTCGACACCTTCTCGACGTCCGTCCCGGTGCCGGAGGTGCCGGTCGAGTACGACAGCATCGCGACCCGCGGCTCGATGCCGAAGGCCGCCGCGGTCGCCGCCGACGAGGTCGCGATGTCGGCGAGCTGCTCGGCGGTCGGATCCGGGATGATCGCGCAGTCGCCGTACACGAGCACCTGGTTCTGCAGGCACATGAAGAACACCGACGAGACGGCGGAGACGTCCGGAACGGTCTTGACGACCTCGAGCGCCGGCCGGATCGTGTGCGCGGTGGTGTGTACGGCGCCTGACACCATCCCGTCGGCCAGGCCGAGCTGGACCATCATCGTGCCGAAGTACGACACGTCCTTGACCAGCTCGCGGGCCCGCTCGAGGTCGATGCCCCGGTGTTGCCGGAGCCGGTGGTACTCCGCGGCGAACTCTTCCGCCAGCGGATCGTCCTCTGGGCTGACGACCCGAGCCGAAGCGACGTCCACGCCGAGCGCGGCGGCTTTCGCGCTGACCGCGATCGGGTCGCCGAGCAGCGTCAGGTCCGCGACCCCGCGACGCAGGAGTACGTCGGCAGCGCGCAGGATCCGCTCCTCCTCACCCTCCGGCAAGACGATGTGTTTGCGGTCGGCAACTGCCTGGTCGAGCAACTGGTGCTCGAACATCAGCGGAGTCACCGCGCTGGTGCGCGCCACCGCAAGGTGATCCAGGAGCGCTTGACCGTCGACGTACTGACCGAACAGCGCGAGCGCCACGTCCACCTTCCGCGGCGAGTCCTTGGTCAACCGCCCGCGTACGGCGGTGAGCGCGGCCGACGTCGCCTGAGTACCGAGACTGGTCTCGAGGATCGGCAAGGTGACGCCGAGCCCGCCGATCAGGCGCTGGACCTGGTCCGGCAGCTCGAAGCCGCCGTTCAGGACGATGGCCGAGATCTGCGGGAAGTTCCGGGACGCGTGCGCCATCAGGACCCCGAGCACGACCTCCGGACGGTCGCCGGCCGTCACCACCGCGGCGCCCTCGGCCAGCCGGTCCAAGACGTTCGGCATGGTCATCGCGGCGACCACCAGCCCCGTGACCTCGCGGGACAGCAGTTGCGGATCACCGCTGAGCAGGCGGCCGTCGATCGGAGCCAGGAGGTCCGCGACCGAGGGCTGGTTCAGCACCGGCTCCTCCGGGATCGCGAACGCCGGGGCGCCGGCACCGGCCAGCGCGTCGACCACGGGATTCAGCAGCTCCTTGCCGACCCGGTTCGCGATCACCGCGAACAGCGAGCCGTGGTTCGCGTGCAACTCGGCCACCGCGATGTCGGCGATCGTCCGCACCTCGCGCGGAGTGCGTTCGTACCCGTTCAGAACCAGCAGCACCGGTACGCCGAGGTTCGCCGCGATCTTCGCGTTGTACGAGAACTCGGTCGGCGTCCCCACGTCGGTGTAGTCGCTGCCCACCACGACGACCGCGTCGGCGCGCTCGGCGACCGCGTGGAAACGCCGCACGATCGTGTCCAGCGCGGCATCCGGGTCCGCGTGCACCTCGTCGTACGTGACGCCCACGCTGTCGTCGTACGGCACGGTGACGGCATCGTGAGAGGTGAGGAGGTCGAGGACGTAGTCGCGACCGCCGTGCCCGGCGGTGTCCGCGCGGACGATCGGCCGGAACACGGCCACCCGCCCGACCCGCCGCGAGAACTGCTCGAGCACCCCGAGCGCCACCGTGGACTTGCCGGTGAACCCCTCGACCGAAGCGACGTACACGCTGCTGCCCATACCGGCACCCTAACCACCCGCCGCTCCGACCCGGCCCACCCGGATGGTCCGCGACCCGCCATCATTGGGGGATGCGAGTCCACCTCCCCCCGCGCGCGCACGCCGCCGTGGTCGCGGGAGCGGCAGCGGTTCCCGCGCTGGTCTGCGCGGCGACGGTGCCGTTCCGGGCCCGAATCGAGAACACCAACGCGGCCCTGGTGCTCGTCCTGGTCGTCATCGCCGCCGCGGCGACCGGCATCCGGCGCGCGGGGATCATCGCCGCCCTGTCCGGCACGGTGTGCTGGGCCTTCTTCCTCGCGCAGCCGTACCAGCAGTTCACCATGACCGACGGGGCGGACATCGCCACCGCCGCGCTGCTCTCCGTCGTCGGCATCGCGGCGGCGGAGATCCTCTGGAGCCGGCGGCGGCAGGTCCGGGCGGACCAGCAGCAGGTGTACCTCGACGGCATTCTCCGTACGGCGGGCATCGTCGCGGCCGGCAGCTCACACACCGAGGGCGTCATCGTGCACGTCGCCGACCAGCTCGTGGACCTGCTCGGCGTGGACGACTGCTACTTCGACAGCGACACCCGAGACGAGGCCCCGGCCGCCCTCGTCCGTGACGGCTCCGTCGTACGGCGAGGTCGCGAGCTCGAGGTCGAACGCTTCGGCCTGCCCACCGACTGCGAGATCGAGCTCCGGGTCCACCACGACGGCATCACCCGCGGCCGCTTCGTCCTGGTCGCGTCCACCCGGCTGGCCCGCCCGTCACTCGCCCAGCGCCAGGTCGCAGTAGCCCTGGCCGACCAGGTCGGCGCCGCCCTCGCCACCCACCACCGCCCAACCTGACCGGGTGCCGCTTCAGTCCATCGCGTCGATGAAGGACTTGATGTGGGGCAACTGGTCGGCTGCAATGGTGTGCCCGCCGGAGAAGTGGTGGAGGTGGACGTCGGCGGAGTGGTGGCGGAGTTGTTCGGTGAGACGGCGGGTTTGGGCTTCGGTGGCCATCGGGTCGTGGTCGCCGTTCACGATGAGGACGGGTTTGCCGGCCAGCGAGTCGTCCCGCGGTTCGTCGGCGGCGAACGGGACCATCGCGGCGAGCAGGACGGCGCCGGCCAGCGACTCGGGGTGGCGCAGCAGCAGGGCGGAGGCCATGTTGGCGCCGTTGGAGAAGCCGACCGCCAGCCAGGAGCCGGCCGGGACGTCGTACTTCTGCTCGGCGGCGGTCAGGAAACCGGCCAACTCGTCGGCGCGCCGGCGGAGGTCGTCCTCGTCGAAGACGCCCTCCCGGATCCGGCGGAAGAACCGGTACATACCTTGCTCCGACACCGTGCCCCGAGGTGACAGCACCGGGGCGTCGGGTGCCAGGTGCTGGCGCAGTACGAGCAGGTCGTGCTCGTCGCCACCGGTCCCGTGCAGCAGCAGAAGCGGCGGCGTGGACGTGCCCGGTTGCCAGACGTGTGGGCGCCGGAGCAGGTCCTCACTCATCCGTCGACCGGCCGCGGGGCGGGCGGCACGCGCAGCGGCGGCAGCGAGGCCTGGATCTGCTCCCGGTTCGGCTCCAGCCAGGGCGGCAGCTTCAGGTGCTGGCCGAGCTCGAGCAGCGGCTCGTCGACCGTGAAGCCCGGCTGGTCGGTGGCGATCTCGAGCAGGACTCCGCCCGGCTCCCGGAAGTAGATCGACGTGAAGTAGCGCCGGTCGAGGATCTCGGTCACCTGCACACCGGCCTCGATCAGCTCCAGGCGCCACTTCGCCTGGGTCTCACCGTCCGGCGCCCGGAAGGCGATGTGGTGCACGGTCCCGGCCGCCTGGAGTCCGCGCGACACATTCTTGGGCTTGACGTCGACCGCCGTACCCTGAGCGCCGCCCGACATCACGAACCGTGACCCGTCGGCGGTGTCTTGGCCGTGGCTCATGCCCAGCATGCCCGCGAGCATCTCGGCCGTCGGGTCGAGTAGCTTCTCCGTCATCGTGACCGAGAACAGGCCACGGATGGCGCTGTCGAACGGGATCGAGGCGACACCGTCCCACCCCGACCGGCTGTCACCCTCGGACGCGACCAACTCGATCACCAGACCATCGGGATCACGCAGCCGCAGCACCTCCTCGTCGGCGCGCGCAACCGGCTCGTCCGCATCGACATCGAGCGCCCGCAGCCGCTTCTGCCACCACCCGAGCGACTCCGGCGGGACACTGAACGCGGTCGCCGTCGTAAGCCCGGTGCCTTGCCGGCCGTACGGCGCTCCCGGCCACGGGAAAAACGTCAACAGAGTCGATGGCCGGCCCGAGGAGTCGCCGTAGTACAGGTGATACGTGTCCGGGGCGTCGAAGTTGACCGTCCGCTTCACCAGCCGCAACCCCAGCACGTTGGTGTAGAAATCCACGTTCCGCTGCGGATCCTCCGCAATCGCCGTCACATGGTGCAGCCCGTGCGGCGCGACCGACTCGACCATCGCCCGACCCCTCCCCATTGCGAACGCCCAACCCTTCGACAGTACGACCGGATGTCCGCCGCGACCACGCCCGAACAGCACGAATCTGAATCCCCGGGATCAGCACAGAGCGGAGTCAGCGCAGTACTCCGCGCGACCGCCGACGACGGTCGCGAGGACCTTGATGTTCGGTAGCGAATCCACCGAGGCGGTCGTCGGGTTGTCCGCGAGGATCACGAGGTCGGCGTACTTGCCGGGAGCCAGACTGCCCTTCACGTCCTCCTCGAAGGTGCCGTAGGCGGCGTCGATGGTGAACAGTCGCAGTGCCTGATCGACGGTCAGGCGCTGCGCGAGCTGCCAGTCCTCCGGTGGACGGCCTTGGTAGCTCTGCCGGGTCATCGCCTGATGGATCGCCTCGAGAGGTGATCCGTGCGGCATCTGGTTGCCTACTGCAAGCACCAGCCACGGGATGTCCGTGCTGCCGATGGTGCGGACCTCGCTCTCCACCAGATCCCGCCAGCGCGCGATCCAGCGGGTCTCGCCGCGAGCAACCAACTCGGGGAAGCCCGCCTCCGTCGCCAGGTCCCCCGGGATCCCGGGTTGGATGGAGGCAATCACTCCCAGCTCAGCCATCCTGGTGAGTTGATCGTCCCGGAGCTGGATCACGTGCTCAGCACGGTGGCGTGCGTCCGGGACCGGCTGCGCAGCCTGTGCCCCCGCGACCGCCGTCAAGTACTGGTCGACCGCCTGCGCACTGATCACGTGCGCGGTCACCTGCCAGCCGAGCCGGTGCGCCGACAGGACGTACTCGTCCAGCTCGGTCTGGTCCCAGTGGAACCGCGTACCCCAGTCGTGGTCGAGGAACAGCTTGATGCCGCCCAGCCGCAGGTGCGGGCTGTACGCGTGCCGGGGCTCGAACCCGCGGAACCACTGCCCGAACTTCTCGTCCTCGAAGTTGACAGGCAGGTAGGCGTTGACCCGCAACCGGAGTTGGCCGGCCGCGTCGAGGGCACGCAGGTCGGCCAGTCGCTGATAGTTGACGAACTGCTCGTTGATGCTGGTCCAGCCCCGGCTGAGGGCCGCGTCGATCGCCAGGTCGGCGTTGTACCCGATCATGCTTCCGTCGCCGATCCAGTGCGCGTGCGAGTCGATGAACCCCGGCAGCACCGTCCGCCCGCCGAGATCCACGACGCGCGTCGGGCGATCCCGCAACGCCAGCACCTCGTCGTCGCTGCCGACCGCCAGGATCCGTCCGTTGCGCACCGCAACCGCCTCGGCGCGCGGCCGCCCGTCGTCCATCGTGAGCACGATCCCGTTGCGGTAGATCACTTCAGGCGCAGCAGGACTCGTCGCGGCGAGCGGCAGCAGCAAAAGCGCCCCGCACCCGACGACAACCCCGCCAAGGCGCCAAGACAACCGCACGCCTCATCGTCGCACCGCGAGGCCTTAGACGCGATCACCCACGACGGCCGGCGCCGGGATAGGGAGTACTCCCGATGTGCGAGCCCTACCTCAGAGGAGCAGATTACGCCGTCATGGGAGATGTCGACGACAGCAGTCCGACGAGTACGGTCGAACCGCGATTTCGGGACGCGTTGCGCACCCTGCCCGGGCGGGTGTGGATCGTCAGTCTCGGCGTCATGGTGAACCGGGTCGGCAACTTCCTGCCGGTGTTCATCGTGCTCTATCTGATCGGGCGCGGGTACTCCGCCAGTGCCGCGGGGTTCGTGCTGGGTGTGTCCGGCCTGGCCAACGTGCTCGGCAACACCGTCGGCGGCTACCTCACCGACCGGATCGGGCGCCGCTGGACGATCGTGGTGTCCGCGCTACCCACCTCGGCGCTGACGGCGGTCGTGCCGTTCCTCGGCAGGTACGCGCTCATCGTCGCGGTGGTCGGACTGATCGGTGTGACGTCGCAGGTGTACCGGCCGGCCGCGGCCGCCGTACTGCTCGATTCCGTGTCGACGCCTCAGCAACGGCTCGCCGCGTTCGCGGTGTTCCGGTTCGCGATGAACGTCGGCGCTGCGCTGGGCGGCGTGGTCGGGGGTGTGCTGGCGAGTACGTCTTACACGGAGCTCTTCCTGGGCAACGCTGTCGCGTGTCTGCTGTTCGGCGTGGTCATGGCTGTGCTGCTGCGGGATAGGCCCCAGCAAGGGCCCGCTCAGGACGAGTCATCGGCGGAGGCGGAGCAGGCGGTCGGATACCGGCAGGCGCTCGCCGACCGCACGCTGGTGAGGTTCCTGGTGATGACGCTGGTCGCGGAGTTCGTCTACATCCAGACCACCGTCGGCCTGCCCTTGCACGTCAGCGACGTCGGCCTGACGGCGCGCGACTTCGGCCTGCTGATCGGGCTCAACGGTCTCGTGGTGCTGGCGCTGGAGCTGCCGACCGCCGCCGTGGTCTCCCGGTACCGGCTCCCGTACGTCCTTGCCATCGGCAACGTACTCATCGGGGCCGGCCTCGCGCTCACCGGCTTGGCGACCGACCTGATCCTGCTGGCCGCGACGGTCCTGATCTGGACACTCGGCGAGATGATGACCAGCTCCGTCGCCAACGCCTACCTGGGCAGCCTCACTCCCCCACGCATGACCGGCCGCTACCAGGGCCTCTACTTCGCCGCCTACACCACCGGCACCGGCATCGGCCCCCTCATCGGCGGCGCCCTCTACGCCCTGGCCCCCTGGACCCTCTGGACCCTGACCGCCACCGCCGGCCTCCTCGCCGCCTACCTGTGCCTCCCCCGCCGCGTCCGCTGACCCTCAGGCGTCCAGGTCCCGGTGCCGCCGCCTGTCGTGCATCGCCCGTACGGCGTCCCACCGAAGCTCATGCATCACGAAGGAGACCAGCTCCACCATCCCCGGTTTGACAGGACTGAGCAGAGAGATGAGTGCGGCTTCGAACCTCGGCCGTTGGTCCGGGTTGTCTCGCAGTACCTGCAGCGCCCGCTCGAGCCCCGGCTCAAGCGGCTCGACTCCAGCGGCCTCGGTGGCCGTCTCCTGAACGTCGTGCGGACGGGTCTGGTACCTGTCGAGAACCGCCAGCTCCGCTATCCGCTGCGTTGGAAACACCTGCAGATTGGCAGGCAGCACCTGCACCCAGCCGGCCCGGTCACCAGGCGGCACGTGGTCGAACAACGCGACCACCACGGCCGACGCCAAGGTTGGGACTGGCTCGCCGAGCAGCGCCCTCCGGAGCACGTCATGCGCGTCGGGCAACGGCAGGACCCGGCTATAGACCTGCCACCGAATGTGCTCGTCGCTCAGCTCGGCCGCAGGGATGCACGCAAGCTGAGCCAGCAACCCCAGATCGTCAGACTGCATCGCGCATCAGGAGGCCCCGCCAGCGTTGCGTTCGTCTGCCTGGCGGCGGAGTTGGTCCAGCACGACTGGGTCGAGCTTGCCGGCCACGAGCCGCTCCTCGAAGTTCTCGGTGCTTGCCCAGGTGTCGAGTGCCTCGACTACGCCGTTCCCGCCGGCGGTCGAGTAACCGAGGGTTTCCAGGCGGGCGGCTACCTCAGCGGCCAGGTCGCCTTCCAGCGGCAGCAAGGTCTCCGGCGCCGGCTTGCCGAAGTACAACTCATGGAGGTCCAGCAGGCGGCCAAGCTCGTCGACTGGCGCTCGATGGTCGTCGACGCGCAGATCGATGGCGATGTCGAGCACCCCGCCGTACGCGGCGCCCTCCCGCCACACCCGAAGCGCCGCACTCTGCCGACCACGCCGATCCCCACCAGCCTGGTCCCCGGCCGCCAGCGCCGCCACCAGCCGCCGCTCAAACGCCTCACCAGCACTTGCCTTCCAGGCATCAGCCATGGCCGCCACCACGTGCGGTCCGGCCAAGATGTTGCCCTGAACCGCGAATCCGTCCCCGGCTCGCCCGCCGGCCCAGTCCAGGCACGACCCGCCGGTGAACGTCGCACCGCGCCCGTGAGTGTCGACCATCCCGACCTGGCGGTGCTCGCGCTCGTCGTCCACGTCCGTCAACTGCGCGACCGCCTGCTCAGCGGAAACACCACCGGCGAGCAACTCGAGACCGTCCGGCCCGTACGACAGGTTCGCCATCGCCTGCGTAGCAACCGCCCCAGCGCCGGCCCGCCCCCAAGGCACCACCGCGCCGACCGCCAGAAACTTCGACGCAACCGCGATCCCCCAAGAGCTGGACTCCGCATCGAACGCCACCACAGAAAAGGTCATCCCACGCTCCAGTCGCCGGTCCTGTCCAAGCAGCGCACAGCAGTGTAGGCGTCTTCAATCGCCACCCGGAGTGCTCACTGCTGAGGAGCGGTGACGGTCGTGACTGTGGTCGCCCGCGGCAGGTCGCGGACTGAGCGCGAAGCGAGTGTCGCTATGGCGATGGCGATGTAGGCCAAGCCGGCGATCACCATGACCCGCTGGATGCCGAAAGCCAGACCGAGCGGACCGAACAGTAACTGGCCGATCGGGATCGCGATGAACGAGCCGAGCATGTCGTAGGAGTAGACGCGGGACAGCATCTCGTCAGGCACGTGCTCCTGCATGGCCAGGTCCCAGCCGAGCCCGAAGACCTGGCTGCCGAGGCCGGCCAGGAACGCGGCAGCCATCCCCGCCACCAGCACGGGCTCGAAGCCGAGCACGACCATTGGGAGCCCGGCGAGCGCCATCGCGAGCATTCCCCACCGGAGCGGCCGGCGTAGCGAGAGCCGGATCAGGATCAGCGAGCACACCAGGAAGCCGACCGCCTGGGCCGAGCGGATCAGGCCCCACCCAGCCTCGCCGATGTCGGTCTGGGTCGCGAGCACCGGGCCGAGGGTGTTGAACGCCCCGCTGGCGATTGCATTGAGCAACGAGAACGCGGCGACGACCACCCAGAGCCACGTGGTGCTGCGGAGGTAGGTCCAGCCCGCGCGAAGGTCGGCGACAGCGCCCTGGCTGTGCTGTCCGCCGTCCGGGCGCGGGATGCGCACTCGAGTCAGGGCCAACGTCGCAAGCAGGTACGTCGCTCCGTCCACGGCCAGCGCCCAGCCCGGACCAACGACGGCCACGAGCACGCCGCTGGCCGCCGGGCCGAGGACCATCAGTGCGTTCTCGGGTACCGCGAGTACGAGGTTCGCCGCCTTTAGTTGGTCACGTGGGACCAGTTGCGGGAGCACGCCCGCCAGGGCCGGCATGCCCGCTGCGCTGGCGGTGCCGTTGATCGCGGCCAGCGCCGCCAGGTGCCACACCTCGGCGGTGCCGCTGATCACCAGCACGGCCGACGCCAGCTGGCTGAGACCCGACAGGACATTGGCCGCTTGGATCACGAGGGTTCGGCCGAACCGGTCGGCCAGCACGCCACCGGCCAGGAGGAACACGACCATCGGAATGCTGTAGGCGGCCAGGACCGTCCCGAGGGCGGACGCCGAGTCGCTGACCTCGAGTACGGCGAAGGCGAGCGCGACGCCGGCCATCGTCGTACCGGCTCGGTCGATCAGCCGGGACATCCAGTAGTAGCGGAAGTTCGGCTCGCGGAGCGGCGCGAGTGCTTCGCTCATGACCGCTCCTTCTTGGTCATCTCGAACGTCCAGGACGTGGCGCTGACATGGACGGTGCCCGGCGTCCGCGGCGGCTTGTTGTTGTCGTGCATCAAGGCAGACGCCTCCCCCAGGAGCTCGCGCACGCGCTCCCACACCTCGGGCTCCACCCAGCCGTCGAGATCACTGAGGTGACTCGGTCCACTCCGCTTACGCTGCATCATCCGCCGCTCAAGCTCGCGGCCAAGCGCCCGCACCTCGGCGATCCGGCTCTCCGTCGTCGCGGGTGAACGCCGCCGGCTGCGGTCCTCGTGCGGATACCGGTACCGCTTCGCGACCCCGCCCCGGATCCGCTCCTCCCCCGCCTCCACAACCGTCCCCGACTCGAGCAGGATCCGCAGGTGGTACGACGCATTCGCATGCGTCAACCCAAGCTCCCGGGCCACCTCCGCAGCACTCATCGCCGACCCGGTCAGCAACGAGAGCATCCGCAACCGCACCGGATGGGCCACCGCCCGCAGCTCCCGCACATCGTCACCGGTCACCGCACCTCCACCCCCAAACAAGTCTTTGGCAGTAACCCTGCCCGACGACCGCATCAACCGTCAAACAGTTATTGGGCAGTCCGAGGGTTGCCGGGAACATATCAAGGATCTCGATGAGTTCTGTCAGGGATTGGCATTGGACGTCATACGGCGGCACGGGCCAGGGTGGAGCATGACAGCAAGATCAGCGCGAGACCGCCCAGGGAGTGGAGCATGACGACAGGTAAGGGCAAGGTGCTCTCCGGCATCACCATCTCGATCGACGGGTACTCGGCCGGCCTCAACCAGACCGAGGAGCGCCCGTTCGGCGACGACGGCGGCGACGGCTGGGGCGACAAGCTGCACGCCTGGTACTCCGAGACCCGCGACGAGAACCAGGCCGAGATCGACGAGATGCTGAACGCCAAGGCGTTCATCATGGGCCGCAACATGTTCGGCCCGGTGCGCGGCGAGTGGGACCGGGACTGGAACGGCTGGTGGGGCGACGAGCCGCCGTACCACGCCCCTGTCTTCGTGCTCACCCACCACGCCCGCGATCCGCAGCCGATGGACGGCGGTACGACGTACCACTTCGTCACCGACGGAATCGAGTCGGCGCTGGCTCAGGCACGCGAGGCGGCTGGGGACGGCAACGTCGCGATCATGGGCGGTGCGACCACGATCAACCAGTACCTCGCGGCCGGCCTGCTCGACGAACTGCAGCTGCACATCGCGCCGCTCACGCTCGGCGCCGGCACCCGGCTGTTCGAGGGTGTTCCGCAACTGAAACTCGAGCAGGTGAAGGCACGCGGCGCGAGTCTCGTGACGCACGTGACCTATCGCGTGCTGAGCTGAGCCCGCGGTTGTCGGCCGGCCTCCAGGAGGGCTTCGATCAGCGCGGTCGTGGCCGGCGGGTCCGGCGGCTCGCCGTACGTGACGGCGCAGATCTGCCGGCGGAAGTGGGTCAGCTCAGTGCTGTGGATGTCGGGCCGGTGATGCGCTTCGAGCGCGAAGCCAGGGATCGTCGTCACCCCGACGCCGGCGGCGACCAGAGACTGCACGACGATGATGTCGTCGCTGAGTGATGCGAAGCGTGGGGAGAAACCTTCCGACTGGCACACGTTGACCACTTCCTCCTGGCACCGCTCGCACCCGCCGATCCAGGGTGAGTCGCGATGGTTCGCGATGCTGTCGCCGGGTTGCAGGCTCAGGAGATAGATCGAGTCGTCGCAGACGTGCAGGAGGCGGAATCCGTCGGCCTCGACCGGCGCCTGCGCGTACCGGAAGATCAGCGCGACGTCGATCTCGCCGTGCCGCAGCATCTGCAGCGCCTCGACCGGGTGACGCTCGACCAGGCTGAGCTCGATCCCGGGATACGCCTCAGTCACCATCGGCACCGCCTTCGGCACGAGCGTGCTCAGCACGGAAGCGTTGGCGGCCAGGCGAACCCGGCCGGTCTGCAGCCCGACTTGGGCCGCCAACTCGTTGGTTGCCGCATCGACGCGGCCGATGATCTCGGCGGCCCGGTTGGCGAGCAGATGCCCTTCCGGCGTCAACCGGATCCCCCGACCGACGCGCTGCACGAGCTTGACGCCGGTGGCCGATTCCAGGCGGGACAGGTGATGGCTGATCGACGGCTGCGAGTAGTGCAGCTCTCGTGCGGCTTCGGTCACCGACCCGTGCCGCGCCACCGCGGCCAGAACGTTCAGATGGACCAGATTCAGCATAGATCAAAGATATCAATGCGATTTTCAAAATTTGGCATTAGACGTCATCAATCCATCGATCCATGCTGATCGTGAAGGAGGCCCAAGATGTCAGCACACACCTCAGTACAAGCGCCCGACAGTCAGGCGACCCTCAACAAGGGCCTGATCTTCGGCGCCTCCGCCTACGGCATCTGGGGTCTGTTTCCCTTGTACTGGCGTCTTCTCGACAACGTCGGCGCGGTCGAGGCGCTCGCCCACCGGTTCGTGTGGGCGCTCGGGATCTGCGCGCTGCTGCTGTGGGTCCGTCCCCGGGCCGGCTGGTGGCGCGACCTTCGGCAGCGCCCCGCAGCTCTACGGTTGCTCGCCGCGGCCGCGGTGATCATCGCCTTCAACTGGTACATGTACATCTGGGGCGTCCAGAACGAGCGGGTGGTCGAGACTTCGCTCGGCTACTTCATCAGCCCACTCGTCACAGTCATGCTCGGCGTCCTGCTGTTCCGGGAGCGCCTCCGGCGACCGCAGTGGTTCGCGATCTACCTGGCCGTGGCGGCGGTGGCGTGGCTGACGATCGACTACGGCCGCGTGCCATGGGTCGCGATTGGGCTCGCGGTCAGCTTCGCGACGTACGGCGTACTGAAGAAGAAGGCAGCCACCGGAGCCGTCGAAAGCCTGGCCGTCGAGGCGACGATCATCCTCCCCTTCACCCTCGGCTACCTGATCTGGCTCGACCTGGCCGGCCGCGCCGCGTTCATCCACGCCGGCTGGACGACAACGCTCCTGCTCATCGCCGCCGGCCCGGCCACCGCCATCCCCCTCCTCTTCTTCGCCGGCGCCGCCACCCGAATCCCCCTCACCTACCTGGGCCTCCTCCAGTACCTGACCCCCACCATCCAGTTCCTCCTGGGCGTCTACCTGTACGCCGAACCCATGCCCCCCGCCCGCCTCCTCGGCTTCGCCCTCATCTGGACCGCCCTTGCAATCTTCTCCGGCGGCACCCTCCACCACCTCCACAAACTCCGCACCCCCACCCCACAACCTTGTCCTTAGCCCAGCGTGTTCATCAGGGTGGTGACGTAGGCGTCCAGGCGTTGCTCCACGGCTCGGGTTGTCAGGTCTGTTCTGCCTGCCTCTCGCCAGGGCTGCGACACCTGCTGCACTTCTTCTGAGGAGGCGAGGGCGTCCCGCACGAGCCAGTACAGTCGCTCGCTTGCGGTCGCGGCCAGTACGCCGCCGGCCTGCTCGTATGCCTCGGCGAACCGCAGACCCCACGCCGGGCCGTGCAGCAGCGCGAGGTTGACAGAGCAGTGCGCGACATCGAGATCCGCCGGGCCCCAGGACGTCGATGCCCAGTCGACGACGCCGGTGATCCGGGCATCTGCCGCCCCGTTGAACAGCACGTTGCCGGGCTGGAAGTCCCGGTGCAAAAAGCGCCCTTCGTACGGCGGTGCCGGCCGGCGGATAGTGTCGATCGCCGCCGCCCATGCATCCTCGTCGGCGCCTTCCGGAGTCACGACGGTGTCGGCCGTCGTCAGCGCCACGTACTTCCCAGGCCGCTCGACGGGACGCAACGCATGGATCGCCACGAGCTGACGGGCGAGCATAGGGACACGCGTCTCCAGCCCGTCGTCGTCGAGCACTGTCTGGCCCGCCAGATGTGTCATCAACAGCGACGGATACTCACAATGCGCGCCGGTCGCATCAACCGCAACCAGACCTGGAGCCTGCACCCCGGTCCCTGCGAGCATCGTCAGCGCCCCAGCCTCCCGGTTCAACCACTCCTCGGCGCCTTCCACGTCAACAAAGCTCCGCAGCACCAACTCACGGGTCCCGCCGTCCCGGGAGCCAATCGTCAACCTCCGCATCTCAGCACTGATCCCCCCATGCAGCGCCTCGACCTTGACGACCCCCTCCCCAACCCCCAGTTGCCGCCCCACCCACTCCAACGTCAACGGCCGTACAGCCCCCAGATCACCACGATTGATCACCGTGCCACCCCACCACCCGGACGCCCCCACCCGCGACTGATTTGTCGCGCCGGCCGGTGAAAGTGACGGGCCCCCGAGGATCGGTCCAGGTGCTGTGAGAGCCGATTAGTGGTACAGCTCGCAGGATAGACCCGTGGGAGCCTGACCCGGTTTCCCGGACACGGTTGGTGTGGTGATCATGACCAGGGACCTCCTGGGTAGGGGCCTTGGAAGGCCCCCACGCGACGTCCCAGTGGTAGTTGGTGTCCCACCGCCAGGAGGCCCACAGCGCGGCTCCGAGGCAGATGGCTCCGGACAGGATGGGGACTGCTGTGGGTTCACGCTTGTGGCTGGGCGCGAACGGTTTCACGGTCCGGGCTGGTCGCCATGATCGCCGACGGTGCGGTGCGGGGCCAGGTCCAGGCGTACCGCACGATGAGGGCGAGAAGGATCAATTCCAGTGCGATGCCAAGGCCGTAGAAGTACAGCCAGGACTCGCCCACGGCGTTGAATGCCGTGACGGGGACGTAGAGCGAGGCGACGATGAGGTTCGTGATGCGGTTCGCCCGGGCGGGCAGCGTCATCGACAGCACGACCATGAGGATCGGGATGGCCACGAGGGTCAGCGCCGTGGTCGAAAAGGTCTGGGAGAGGTCGAACTCGAAGACCTTGCCGTCGAGAATGTCTTCGATGACGCCGGGCGTGAAGAAGTTGAGAATGTCCACGTAGACGTACAGGAACATGAAGCTTGTCCACGCTGCGGCGAGCTTGGCTCTCACCGGGATCGGCTGGTCTTCCAGTGTGGTGGGTTGAGGTGTTCTCATCATGGGCTCCGTTGTTGTGGCGAGGATCGGTAGGTCCACGATCGCTGAGCCCGGCAGCGGGCGCCTCGGCCCGGAGGCTGGGGTTCGCCTGGCCGATAGCATGGTCTGGCTCTCGTTCTTTCGGCGGTACGCCGAGGCGCGCCGACCCCTAGGCTGGAGCCGTGGTCACTGTCTGGCGCTCCATCTGGCATGAGCCGCGGCCTGCTGACGCCCCACCCATCGGTCGGCTCGACTGGCTGCTGGTGGGCGTGTTCGCGGCCGCCGCCTTGGTCGAGGGCATCGCTCGGCCGGGCTTGGCTTCCAACTCGCGACGACGCCGTGAGGCTGGCCGGAGCGGCTGTGCGAGCCGGTCTCGCGGCTGGGCCCAAGTCGTCGGTCCGGTCGTGTCGGTGTTCTGGCATGCGGGCGAATACGGCGAAGGCGACGAGTCGCAGGTCCTGTTCGAGACCACAGAGGCCCGCTACTCCGAACTCGAGGAACTCCTCCTCGCCCAGCATCCGTGGGACAACCCCGAGATCGCCGCAACTCCGATCGTGACCGGATCGGTCGGATACCTGGCCTGGCTCGAAAGCTCCACGGCGAAGGAGTAGTCAAGGCCCGCAGGCCCATCTGCGCCACAGCAAGGTGTCCACACTGGCCCCCGACCACTGTGTAGTCGAAAGCGGGCGACGGCACGAGGCCCCATGGGTGGGCGGGAGCCGCCGGTGCAGGACGCGACGAAGGGCCGCCCTTCGGCCCGGTCATGATCGAGCGGAACGCGATCGCGCCGTCCTGCCAGTCGACCGTCTGGTCCTGGTTCGCGTCGGGGGTGACCACGA
>NZ_JBFAHB010000016.1:0-141466 GCF_040653975.1 Kribbella sp. NPDC050820 | reverse complement strand
GCTCCCTCCCCGGCTCGGTTCAAGCCAGGATCTCTCCGGGAAGCTGGTCAATTTTCAGTTGCCGCCCACTGGTCAGTTTTCAGCTGCCGTCGACACGCGCCCCGGATGCCTAGCTGTGCTCTGTTGGTTGCGGGCGGCTGGGTGGTTGGCCACAGAGTGCGGCGGCGGTCGTGGTTGCAGTGCTCGAGCCAGGGTGCTCCAGTGCGGACGGAGGCATCCGATGCGAGGTTCTCGCTGAGTCTCAGGACCTGGTGCCTGTCAGTTGCTTGCCATAGTGCCGCCGCCTCTCCGCGGGAACCATGAAGGGTCGCACTGACTGCGCAGCGCCGCGACACCGAACTGGTCAGGCTGCAGCGCCGACGGCGGGACACCGTCGGACACCTAGAGCCGATCGGGCTACCTGTGGAGAAATAGTCAAGACCTGTGGATGAGTTGTTGTGTTCTCCTCGGTCTGGGTGACTACTTCGGGTCGTCGGTTTGCCAGGGGTAGAGGAACTGTTCGGGGTGTAGGTGCCACGCTTCGAGGGTGGTGGTCAGGTCCGGTTCACCGATGACGGTCGCGGTCTTGATCAGGATTGCTCCGCTGTCGTAGTCGAAGCCGTCGAGGCGGTCAGCGGCGTAGTCCCAGTGTTGCAGTGTGAAGGTGCGGGCGTGGTCGGCTCGTTTCCAGCCCTGGCTGCGGGCTTCGGTGTCCGCTGCGGTGATGAGCGGGGTGATGTCGACGAATGCTCGCCGCCCGGGCCGGGAGGCTGGTAGCTCGGTGACCAGTCGCTGGCCGAGCCGCAACGCGGTCAACGTGTCGGTGGGCCACTGCCGCGTGCTGCCGGTCGGGTGGGATGGCGTGCTCACGAGGCCACCGCCTCTTCCGGCCGCTCGACGAGCTGGCCGTTGTCGAAGCGGGCGCCTGCGCGGACGAGCGCGACGAGGTGAGGTGCGTTGACCGCGCGCCAGCGGGCTTGTGCGGACTCGATGAGCTTGGCCATGGCGAGCCCGGCCGCGCGGGAGCCGGGTCCCTTGGTGACCTTGGTGCGGTGGCGCACGGTGGCGAATGTGGATTCGATCGGATTGGTCGTGCGCAGGTGAGTCCAGTGTTCGGCCGGGTAGTCGTAGAACGCCAGCAGTTCCTCGACGTCGTCGGTGATTTTGGCGACCGCTGTGGGAAACTTCGCGCCGTAGGCGGCCTGGAACGCGGTGATCGCGCCCAGTGCGTGGCGTCGGTCCTCGGCGTTCCAGATCTCAGCCAGGGCCTTCTTTGCGCCTGGTTGAGCGGATTTCGGCAGCGCGGACAGGACATTGCTGATCTTGTGGAACCAGCAGCGCTGCTCGCGGGTGGCGGGGAAGACCTCGCGGAGCGCGCCCCAGAACCCCAATGCGCCGTCGCCGATCGCCAGCACTGGGGCGGCCATCCCGCGCCGGGCGCAGTCGCGCAGCAGATCGGCCCACGACTCGGTCGATTCGCGGTAGCCGCCGGCCAGCGCGACGAGCTCTTTGCGACCGTCGGCGCGGACCCCGATCATGACCAGCAGGCAGAGTTTGTGTTCCTCCAAGCGGATGTTGACGTGGATGCCGTCGGCCCACAGATACACGTAGTCCACACCGGACAGATCCCGCTGGCTGAAGACGCGTTGTTCGGTCCTCCACTGCTCGGTCAGCTTGGTGATCACCGCAGCGGACAGCCCCTTCGCGCTACCGAGGAACTGCCCCAACGCTGGCACGAAGTCCCCCGAGGACAAGCCGTGCAGGTACAGCAGTGGCAACACCTCAGTGATCTTCGGGGTCTTACGCGCCCACGCGGGCAGGATCGCCGAGGCGAACCGCTTCCGCTCGCCGGTGTCGGGGTCGACACGCTTGTCGTTGACCCGCGGCGCGGTCACCTCCACCGCCCCGGCGCTGGTGAGCACCTCACGCGGCTGGTGGTAGCCGTTGCGCACCACTAGTCGGTGGCCGTGCTCGTCGCGCTGGTCGGCGTACGCGGCGATGTAGGCGTCGACCTCGGCCCGCAGGGCCTCGGCCAGCATACGGCGGGCGCCCTCCCGCACGATCTGATCGATCAACGACATCTCGCCCAGGGCTGGCTGGTCGCTGTCATCGGATGCGGGGTCGGGGACTACTGTGAGCACGGGCGTGCCTTCCCAGCCAGCGTTGCAGCGCCGGCCTGCTTGAGACCTCTACTCGATCACCGGGAAGGTACGCCCTTCCTCGGCCGATCCACAGGTCTCAAGCATTGCTCCTACCTGTGAACCCGGTCCGCGCAGGAAGGACTGTCGTTGTGTAGAGGTGTCCCCATCTCCATCCATCCGCAAGTTCACCTGGCGCCAAGTGCGTCGGCGCGGGATACCGTCCTGCGCCTGCTGCCGGAGGCAGCCAGTAGAGCAGCCGCCGTGTAGCGGTGCCCATCCGCGCTCATTCGCGAGTTGATCACCTGGCGCCGAGTGCGTCGGCGCGGGATATCGGCCTGCGCCTGTCGCCGGAGGCAGCCAGTAGAGGAGCGGCCGCGAAGCGGTGTCCTTTGAGGTGCTCCGGCTACTTCTTGCGGGGTTTGCGGGGGGCTGAGGTGGCTCGGATGTGGAGTTCGGTTCGGAGGGTGACGGTGGACGGGGGGCGGCCGGGGGAGGCTATGCGGTCCTTGAGCAAAAGGCCCGCGGTGCGGCCGAGTTCGTAGGTGGGTTGGGCGACGGTGGTGAGGCTGGGGACGACGAGGTCGGCCCAGGGGATGTCGTCGAAGCCGACGACGGCGATGTCGGCGGGGGCGCGGACGCCCTTCTTGGCCAGGCATTCCAGGGCGCCGACGGTCATCAGGTTGTTGGTGACGAACAGGGCTTCGGGCGGTTCCGGGAGCTCGAGCAGGCTTTCCATCGCGGCGTACCCGCCGGCCTCGCGGAAGTCGGCGTGCCGGACCAAGTCCTTGTCGTAGCGGATCCCACCGGCCCGCAACGCCGACCGATAACCCGCCAGCCGATCCATCGCCGTGCTGACCTTGCGCGGACCGGTGATACAAGCGATCCGCCGATAGCCGCCGTCGATCAGATGCTTCACGCCCTCGTGCGCACCGTGCTCGTTGTCGACCAGCACGGTGTCGGCCTCGACCCCGTCGACGCGGCGGTCGATCAGCACCATCGGGAGTTTCGCGTCCGCGAGTTGCAGTACGCCGTCCGCCGTACTGGTCGGCGAGATCACCACGCCGGCCATCTGCTCGGTCAGTACGGCGGAGGCGTAAGCGGCCTCCTTGGCCGGGTCCTCGTCGGAGTTGCACAGGACGACGTGGTAACCCTCGGTCTGGGCCACGTCCTCGAGACCGCGGACCAGCGAGGTGAAGAACGGGTTCTCGATGTCGGAGATGACAACGGCCAACAGGTTCGTCCTGGATTTACGAAGGTTTCTGGCCACGCCGTTCGGCCGGTAGCCGAGCTCGGCCACCGCGGCCCGCACCTTCTCCGACAGCTCCGGGTCCACGTTGCGCCGACCGCTCAGCACCCGCGAGACGGTGGCCGGAGACACGCCGGATCTACGCGCGACGTCGTAGATCGTCGTCATGCCCGCTCCCCGCTGGAGTCCAGTAGATCGTCTGGATCGCACTCTAACTCCGATCCGGGGAAAAGGATCTCACGACGTGGGTGGACCCACCGGAAAGGCCGCGCCATCCAGCAGGGCGAGGGCGGTCGCGCGGTCGGGAGCCGAGTCGGCCGCTCCGTTGACTGTGGTCGAGAGAGCACCGGCTGCGTTCGCCAGTCGTACGGCGCCCACCAGGTCGGCACCCGCGGCGAGTGAGGCGGCCAGGGACCCGCAGAACGCGTCGCCGGCGCCGACCGTGTCGACCGTCGCGACCCGATGCGGCTCGATCCACACCTCCCCGGCGGTCCTGCCTGAACGGTCGACGACGAAGGCGCCGCGCGACCCGAGCGTCACCACGCAACCACGCAGGTCCCACTCGTCGGCGAGCTTCCGGGCGATCACCGGCACCTGCGACTCGTCGTCGCAGTCCAGCCCGGTCAACGCGGCCGCCTCGACCTCGTTCGGCACCAGGATGTCGACGTACGACGCCAGCAAGCGATCGACCGGGCCGACCGGAGCCGGCGTGAGGATCGTGGTCACACCCGCGGTCGAGGCGAGCTGGAGGGCAGCTCGGCTCGCCTCGACCGGGAGCTCCAGTTGGACGCTGAGCACCGAGCTGGCCGTCAGCACCTCAGCGGCCGCCTCGACGTCGGCGGACGTGATCGCAGCGTTCGCGCGGGAGACGATGATGATCGAGTTGCCGCCGTCCGGCAGGACCAACGGCAATCCGACCCCGGTTCCGAGCGAGGGGTGCCGGACGACCCACGAGCTGTCGACCCCGTCGGCCTCGAGCAGCTCGAGGAACTCCTCGCCGTACCGGTCCTCGCCGATCGTCCCGACGATCGCCGTCCGCGCGCCCATCCGCGCGGCCGCGATCGCCTGGTTGACGCCCTTCCCGCCGAGGAACTCGGCGAACCCGGTGCCGTGCAAGGTCTCACCGGGCAACGGCCGCCGTTCCGCCGAGGCGACCAGGTCCTTCATGAACGAGCCGAGCACGCACACGTCGTACGAGCTCATGCGTCTTCTCCCTGCAGCCGCCGGCCGAGTGCTCCCGATGGATGAAACCGGGCGAAGTCGTGGTGGCTGAAGTCCCGCAGTACGACGAGCGCACAGGCCAGCGCGTCACCCATCGCCAGGGCGGCAGTGGTCGACGCGGTCGGGGCGAGGTTCAGCGGATCCGCCTCGCGCAACACCATCGTGTCCAGCGTGTACGTCGAGATCCGGGCCAGCGTGGACTCCTCGTTGCCCGTCATCGCGATCACCGGGATCTCCCGCTCACGCAGCATCCGGGCGAACGCGCACACCTCCGCGGTCTCGCCGGATGCGGACAAGGCGAGGACGAGATCGCGAGAAGTCACCGCACCCGAGTCGCCGTGCAGGGCGTCGCCGGAGTGGATGAACGTGGCCGGCGTACCCGTGCTGGCCAGCGTGGCAGCGATCTTGCGGCCGACCAGACCGGACTTGCCGAGGCCGGTCACCACCAGATGGCCCTCGCAGCCGGCGACCGCGATCAGCACGTCCAAGAAGGCCCCGTCCAGCCGGTCCGCTAGCGCAGACACGGCCGCTGCCTCGGTCTCGATCGCGTTCCGCGCCGCCTGCAGGCCCAACGCGACCAGATCCCGTGGTGCCTCGACATCGCCACGGTTCGGCACAACTGGCATCCCGAAGCCCTCTCATCTCAGAAATCGATTTCCGCAGACTAGGCAGCGGGATCGGGCAGTGTCAACGTCTGCACCCAGGTCGAAACCCCCACCTGCACGAGGAAATCGGCCGGTTCGGCCACATCGACATCGGCTCGCCCCTTGACCGGCCAGGTCGTCACTCGTAGATTGCGAGAAATCGATTGCCCCGAAAACCGTTCGAACACGGTCGGCGTACGAGACACCCCTGGAGCACCTGATGGCCGCAACATCCTTCCCTGCCACGCCGGTCAGCCGGCGCACGATCCTGCGCGGCGGACTCGGCGCACTGGCTGCCTCGGCGGCCGGCGTACCGCTGCTGACCGCCTGCGGTGGTGACGAGTCCGGCGGCAACGCCAAGGAGATGTCGTTCTGGAACTTCTACGGCCCGTCCGACGACCAGGGCCCGCAGAGCAAGTGGTTCGTCTCCGTCGTCGAGGAGTGGAACAAGAACAACGACGTCAAGGTCAAGCTGCGCTACATCCCCGGCAAGGACTACCTGAACGGGACCACGCTGCAGACCGCCTTCCAGTCCGGCCAGGGCCCGGACATCTTCCTGATCAGCCCGGGTGACTTCCTGCGCTACTACAACGGCGGCGTCCTGCAGGACCTCGGCCCGGCGCTGTCGGACGAGTCCAAGGCGGACTACCTGCCCGGCCTGCTCGAGGCGCGCAGCGTGGACGGCAAGGTGTACGGACTGCCGATGGAGATCGAGCCGCTCGCGATGTACTACAGCGAGGCCGCGTTCGAGAAGGCCGGCCTGTCCGAGGCGGACCTGCCGAAGACCTGGGACCAGACCATCGCGGTCGCGCAGAAGCTCACCAACAAGAAGCAGTACGGCGTGATGTTCGAGACGCTGCCCGGCTACTACCAGAACTTCACCTGGTACCCGTTCCTCTGGCAGGGCGACGGCACCCCGATCAAGGACGGCAAGGTCGCGTTCGACTCGCCGGCCGCCGTACAGGCCCTGAAGTTCTGGCAGGACACCATCAAGAACAAGGTCGCGCCGCGCAAGGCGCTCGGTGACGGTGGCGGTGACGTGGTGTCGAACCTCGGATCCGGCGCGGCCGCGATGCAGCAGAGCGGCATCTGGGCGGTCGCGGACATGCGGGCCAAGGCGAAGAACTTCAAGTACGGCATCATCCCGCACCCGACGCCGGAGGGCGGCAAGCCGGCCACCGACCTCGGCGGCTGGGCGTTCGTCGCCAACGCCAAGGGCAAGAACCCGGAGGCGGCGGCCAAGTTTATCGCCTGGGCG
Source organism: Kribbella sp. NPDC050820 (assembly GCF_040653975.1). Classification (NCBI taxonomy): domain Bacteria; kingdom Bacillati; phylum Actinomycetota; class Actinomycetes; order Propionibacteriales; family Kribbellaceae; genus Kribbella; species Kribbella sp. NPDC050820. Next base: position 134,977 of record NZ_JBFAHB010000016.1, on the reverse strand, counting down.
CTCGGCTCGACCGATGCCGCGGGCATCGAACGGCAGCGGCAGTGGAACACCGTGGTGAAGACCAACGTGCCGCCGCGCAAGTCGGTGCAGCAGGCCGCGGACGCCAAGGGCGCCTTCGCCGAGGGTGCGCTGAAGCAATTCGTCAGCGAGATCGCGCCGACCGGCAAGCCGGAGCCGCGGTTCCCACCGGAGGTGTACCAGCCGATCGCGGATGCCATCCAGGCCTGCCAGCTGAACGCGGCCGACCCGGGGAAGGCGGCGGCTGACGCGGCGTCGCGCATCGACACGTTCCTGAAGACCTACCAGGGCGCGCCCATCAGCTGATGGTGACCACAACTGCTCCGCCCGACAAGCCCCTGGTGAAGGCCTCGGCAACGCGCGGCAAGACCGGGATGTCCAGGAAACGGCGCGAGGCGCTGGCGGCGTACGCCTTCCTCGCGCCGGACACCCTCGGCCTGCTGGTCTTCGTCGCGCTGCCGATGGTGCTCGCCTTCGGGGTCGCGTTCTTCAAGGTCGACGGCTTCGGCAACTACCAGTACGTCGGTCTGGCCAACTACAAGCTGATGGCCGGTGACGACCAGCTCTGGGCGTCGCTCAAGGTCACGGCGACGTACGTCGTCACGTTCGTGCCGATCGCGTTCGTGGTGAGCTTCGCGCTGGCGATGCTGGTCCGCAACCACTTCCGCGGGATCGGCTGGGTGCGGTCGGCGTTCTTCCTGCCGCACGTGGTCAGCCTGGTCGTGGTCGGCCTGATCTGGCAGTTCCTGCTGGTCGACAAGCGCGGTGCGCTCTCGAAGCTGCTGGCGCCGTTCGGCCTGAGTGACGTGTCGTTCCTCGGCACCCCGTCGCTTGCTCTGGGCACCTATGTGGTGATCAGCGTCTGGTTCGTGATGGGCTACCAGATGCTGGTGCTGCTGGCCGGGCTCAAGGACGTGCCGAAGGAGCTCGAGGACGCCGCGCAGATCGACGGCGCGAGCACCTGGCAACGGTTCCGGTTCGTGATCTGGCCGTTGATGCGGCCGACCAGCTTCTTCGTCGTGGTGAACTCGACGATCGGCGCGGTCACCGGTCTGCAGGCGTTCGACCTGGTCTTCGTGCTCACCAAGGGCGGCCCGGCCCGGGCCACCAGCACGGTCGTGCTCTACATCTACGAGCAGGCCTTCACCTTCAACAACATGGGGTACGCCGCCGCGCTGACCACCGTCGTGGTCGCGATCCTGGTGGCCTGCACCGGCCTGATGTTCGCGTTCACGAAGGGAGGCCGGTTCGATGAGGAGTAGGTTCGTACTTCCGGCCCTGGCCCATGTCCTGGCACTCATCGCGGTGGCGCCGCTGCTGTGGATCGTGATCAGCGCGCTGAAGCCGGTCGAGGACGTGTTCGACTTCGGCTGGCCGACCCGGTGGACGCTGGACAACCTGCAGTACGTGCTGTTCAAAATCCCGATGCCGACGTTCCTGATGAACAGCGCGATCGTGTCGGTCGTGGTCACCGTGGTGGCGCTGTTCTTCCACTCGATGGCGGCGTACGCGCTGGCCCGGCTGCGGTTTCCCGGCCGCGGGCTCATCTTCTCCGGCATCATGTCGACGCTGCTGGTCTCGCTGCCGGTGATCCTGGTGCCGCTGTTCCTGGTCGCCAAGCAGCTCGGCCTGCTGGACAGCTACGCCGGCCTGATCGTGCCGAGCATCTTCCACGCGTTCGGTGTCTTCCTGCTGCGCCAGTACTACCTCAACATCCCGCGTGAGCTCGAGGAAGCCGCCGACCTGGACGGGTGCGGCTACTGGCGGCGGTACTGGAGTGTCATCCTGCCGCTCAGCCGGCCGGTGCTCGCGTCGCTGTCGGTGCTGTTCTTCCTGGCCAACTGGAACGCGTTCCTCTGGCCGCTGACCATCACCCGGAACCCGGACCTGCGCGTCATCCAGCTCGGTGTCTCCGGCATGCAGGGGCAGTACGCCTCGGCGTGGAACCTGATCCTCGCGGCCGCCGTGATCGCGGCCATCCCGACCGTCGTGGTGTTCGTCGCCGGCCAGCGCCGCCTGGTCGACGCGATGAAGACGACCGGTCTCAAGTGAAGGGCTTTGCGATGAAACGTGGGGCTTTGCTTGCCGTGCTGCCGCTGGTCCTCGGCTCGGCGGCACTCGTGATGGACTCCTCCGAGCCCTCTTCTGTGGTTGCTTCGAGCAATTACATTGGTACGGCGCAGGTCGAGTCCAAGGGCACGCCGAGCGCGAGTGACGGCGACCTGTGGCCGTCCTGCTGGGCCGGGAACGACAAGCTGTACACCGCGAACGGTGACGGCAAGGGGTTCAGCCTGGACCAGGACTTCTCCGACATCGCGGTCAGTGAGGTGACCGGATCGCCGGGGAGTCTGACCGGTACGACGATCTCGCGCGGTGATCAGGTGGGGTCGATCTGGAGCGGTGCCGGGTACAACCGGAAGCCGACCGGGATGGTCTGCGTCGGCGACACCCTGTACCTGGCAGTCCAGGATCTGGCGCTCGACTTCAACGACGTACCGGCGGCGACGATTCTGAAGTCGACCGATCACGGGCGGACGTGGACGTGGGACAAGCGGAAGCCGATGTTCTCCGACCACGTGTTCACCACGATCTGGTTCGCCGACTTCGGGAAGGGCGGCGCGCTGGCGCCGGACGGGTACGTGTACGCGTACGGGCTGGACGGGAACTGGCGGGACTCGTTCGACGACACCGTCGCGGACCCGCAGAGCGTGTTCCTGGCGCGGGTGCCGAAGGGGAAGGTGCAGGACCGGGACGCGTGGAAGTTCTACACCGGATCCGGGTGGAGCGCGAAGATCGCGGACCGCAAGCCGGTGCTGACCGACCAGCGGCGGCTGTACGCGCAGACGTACGGGACGAACGCGTCGAACCTGAGCGTGATCAGCCAGGGCGGCGTCACGTACCTGGAGAAGCAGAAGCGGTACGTGTACACGTCCTGGACGGAGTACACCTTCGAGTTCTACGAGGCGCCGACGCCGTGGGGACCGTGGAAACATTTCCTCAGCAAGGACTTCGGCGGGTATCCGTGGTCGACCTCGAAGTACGGCGGGTACGGCGTGACCATCCCGTCCAAGTTCGTCCAGCCGGACGGGAAGACGATGTACGTGCAGGCGAACGTGTGCCCGTGCGGTGGTGGCGGGATCGGTACGTCGGTCTACAACTTCAACCTGCGCAAGCTGGTGCTGACGCCCTCCGTGCCGGGGTCCGCCGGCAACCTGCCCGGGGATGCCAACCTGGCGACTGGTGCTCTGGCGATCTCCAAGTCGACGCAGTCGGGCAGTCTGGCGTTGATGAACGACGGGGCGCTGACCGGGAGCGAGACCGACTTCGACGACGAGGTCAAGGGCGCGTCGTGGTGGGGGTACACCTGGCCTGCTCGGCAGCGCATCAACCGGGTCGAGTTCACGTCCGGGGCCGTGTCGGCCGAGGGCGGGTACTTCACCGGTCGACCGCGGGTGCAGGTGAAGGTCGACGGCTCATGGGTCGAGGTTGCGGCGCAGACTGTGTCGCCTGCGTATCCCGGTGATGCGTCGGCGGGCGCCAACAAGACCTACACGATCACCTTCCCGGTGCAGGAGACCGATGGAGTACGGGTGATCGGCCTGCCTGGCGGGACCCGCAGCTACACCTCGGTGTCCGAGTTGGCGGTCCGGTACGTCGCTCAGCTCGCGGACGGAGGCTTCGAGGGAACAGGTGGTGGGAAACCGGCCTGGCTCTTCGAGGGTACGGCGGCCAATGGCGTCGACCGCGGTCTCGGCTTCGCCCACTCCGGCGCGAACAACGGGTGGATCCGGTGTACCTGCACCGGCTGGAGCGCCCTGTACCAAACCGTCCCCGTCAACCCGGGAACGACGTACACCTTCGGCTCTTGGATCAACGCCTCCGCCGGCCTCCCCGCCGACCAGGGCCGCTTCGGCGTCCGCCTGGGCACCCAGGACCTGGCGGCGAAAACCTTCGGAGCCTCCACCGGCTACGTCCACCACGAGGTAACCGTCACCGTCCCACCCAACACCCACGAACTAACCGTCTACGCCGGCTTCAACGCCCCCAACACAGACACCTGGATCCAACTGGACGACTTCACCGTGAGCTAAGGCCAGGGGAGGAGTTCGGGGGTTGATCCTGTGATCGGGCCGGGTGGGGTGCGGCCGGCGTACCAGGCGGTGAGGTCGGTGAGGGCGCCGGTCAGGATTACTTCCTGGCCGGCGCCGTTCTGCCAGGTGGGGCCGTCGGTGGGGTGGAGGGTTAGCTGGACGCCTTCGGGGGTGCGGGGGCGGAGGAAGTCGAGGAGATGGAGGCAGAAGGCTTCCGACCAGCCGGCGGCAGTCGGCCCCAGGTCCAGGTCGACGGTGTGTACGGCGAGCTCGCGCCACGTCGCGTGGATGCCGGCGGCCAGGTTGCTGTTGCGGTGCATGATCGGGCGTTCCCAGTCGTCCGCGCCGACCATGTCCCACGCGGCGATCAGCGCAGCGGTCGCCTCGCGCAGGTGTGCGACGAGCTCGGCGGCAGGGCGGCCGGCGCCGGCCTCGATCCCGGCGTCACGCGCCGGCCGTCCGCCGTCGTACACCTCGATCAACCGGCCCCGGAGCGCCTCGTCGACCTGCCGCGTCATCGCCTCCGAGAAGTTCGCGATGTGCGTGATCACGTGACCGCGGGACCACCCGGGCAGACCTGACGGACCGCGGACGACCGCCTCGTCCGCCGTACTCACGGTCTCGTTGACGAGTTGAGCAGCCGCCTGCACCTCGGGCCGGATATCACGCATGTCCGCCAGCCTAACCAAACAGGTGTTTGTCGGTCGTCCGGATTAGGGTTGGCGGCATGAGCGTGGCCCGGTTCAAGGACCTGTGCGTGGACGTGTCGTGTCCCAGCGCGATGGTCGCGTTCTGGGGGCGGGTGCTCGGGCTGACCGCTCCGGCGGACAACCCGAACGTGCTCGTCGGCGACGTACCGCAGAAGACCATCTGGATGTGCCAGGTCCCCGAGACGAAGGCCGCCAAGCAGCGGGTTCACCTCGACGTGCAGACCGGTGCAATCGAGGACTTGCTGCGCGAAGGCGCGACGGTGCAGACACCCGCCACGGACGAGCGGCACTGGACCGTGCTGGAGGACCCGGAGGGCGGTGAGTTCTGCGGCTTCGTCCGCGACACCGTCCCGGCGTACCGGCTGGTGGAGCTCGTGGTGGACTCGGTCGACCCGGAGGCGCAGGCGCGCTGGTGGTCCGGCGTGGTCGGCGGCGACTTCCGCAGCAAGCCGGGCCGGCCGTACTACTGGCTGGAGGACGTGCCCGGCCTGCCGTTCCAGTACTGGGTGTTCGTGCCGGTGCCGGAGCCGAAGTCGGTGAAGAACCGGATCCACTGGGACGTCACCGCGCCCGCCCTGCAGCCGGTCCTGGACGCGGGGGCGACGCTCCTGCGGCCCAAGGACGACGAGATCGGCTGGCACGTCTGCGCCGACCCCGAAGGCAACGAGTTCTGTGTGTTCCTACCACCGGCAGAGGAATCCTGATGGCGAAGCTCGACCTGTCCGTGCCCGGCCCCGACCTGTGCGAGGCGCTGGTCAACCTGCAGTCGGTCAGCGGCGCCGAGGAGAAACTCGCGGACAAGATCGAGAAGGCGCTGTCGGCGTACCCGCACCTGAAGGTGTTCCGGCACGGCAACACCGTGGTCGCCCGGACCGATATCGGCCGCGACGAGCGGATCGTGGTCGCCGGGCACATCGACACCGTGCCGCTGAACGACAACCTCCCGGCCCGGCGCGCCGACGGCCTGATCCACGGGCTCGGCGCCTGCGACATGAAGGGCGGTCTCGCGGTCGGGCTGCGGCTGGCGGCGACGCTGCCGGAGCCGAACCGGGACGTCACCTACGTCTTCTACGACTGCGAGGAGGTCGAGGCCGAGCGGAACGGCCTGTTCAAGCTGACCCGGTCGAACCCGGAGCTGCTCGAGGGCGTCTTCGCGGTCGTGATGGAGCCGTCCAACGGGGTCGTCGAGGCCGGCTGCCAGGGCACCATGCGGATCGAGGTCAGCACCCGCGGCGAGCGGGCGCACTCGGCCCGGTCCTGGATGGGGTCGAACGCGATCCACGCGGCGGGCGAGATCCTGGCCCGGCTCGCGGAGTACGAGTCGCGCCGGGTGCCGATCGACGGCCTGGAGTACCGCGAGGGGCTGAACGCGGTCGGCATCCGCGGTGGGGTCGCGGGCAACGTCGTACCGGATCTGTGCACGGTGGAGGTCAACTACCGGTTCGCGCCGAACCGGTCGGAGGCGGAGGCCGAGGCGCACCTGCGGGAGGTGTTCGAGGGGTTCGACCTGGTCGTCACCGACTCGGCGCCGGGTGGGCTGCCGGGGCTGGAGCGGCCGGCCGCGGCGGCGTTCCTGGAGGTCGTCGGGGGAGAGCCGCAGCCGAAGTTCGGGTGGACCGACGTGGCCCGGTTCTCGCTGCTCGGCGTACCGGCGGTGAACTACGGGCCCGGTGACCCGCTGTACGCGCACAAGCAGGACGAGTTCGTGCCCGAGGCGGAGATCGAGGCGTGTGAACAGCGGCTGAGAGCCTGGTTGACGGCGTAGGTACACCTCGTGGCGGGGCCCGCGTCGGCAGGCCCGTTGTCACTGTCCGCACTAATCTGGAGGTATGGAACAACCCTCGATCCACCCCGACCGTCCGATCGGCCAGCAGCAGCGCGGGCCGGTCGTGATGCGGCGCAACCAGGTGCAGCAGTCGACTTCGGAGCAGCGGCTGCTGGACAGCCGCGGGCCGTCGGACTGGGTGCACACCGACCCCTGGCGGGTGCTGCGGATCCAGTCGGAGTTCATCGAGGGGTTCGGCATGCTGGCCGAGCTCGGCGCCGCGATCAGCGTGTTCGGCTCGGCCCGGACCAAGCCGGACGACCCGATGTACATCGCCGCGGAGGAGCTCGGCGGGAAGTTGGTCGGCGCCGGTTACGCGGTGATCACCGGTGGTGGACCGGGCGTGATGGAGGCGGCGAACAAGGGCGCCTCCGAGGCCGGCGGCGTGTCCGTCGGCCTCGGCATCGAGCTGCCCTTCGAGAACGGCCTGAACGAGTGGGTCGACATCGGGATGAACTTCCGCTACTTCTTCACCCGCAAGACGATGTTCGTGAAGTACTCGCAGGGCTTCGTGGTGATGCCGGGTGGGTTCGGCACGCTGGACGAGCTGTTCGAGGCGCTCACGCTGGCGCAGACGCGGAAGGTGACGTCGTTCCCGGTCGTGCTGTTCGGCACGTCGTACTGGAGCGGCCTGGTCGACTGGCTGCGCGAGACGATGCTGACGGACGGGAAGATCTCGGCGGCCGACCTCGACATGTTCGTGGTCACCGACGACGTGGACGAGGCGATCAGCTACATCGTCAAGGCCGGTGAGCTCGCCGACGCGGCGGCCGAGGAAGCAGCTGCGGCGGCCGCCCGGGACGTGGCCGAGGCGGACAGCCCGCTGGCCCGCGAGCGGCGCGAGGCGCACCGGCTGGGCTCTGACGGGAGCTGAGACTCCGGTTCCTGCCGGCTTCGTGCTTACGCCGAGGGCCGAATCGGTGTCCGATTGTGCGGGTGACTTCGTCGGCATGGCACGATCGGTCCCGTGATGTGGTTCTTCGGGCTGATCGTGGTGCTGTTGATCGGGGCTGTCGCAGTAGTGGCCTCGGGTCGTTGGGGTGCCATGAGTACGGCGTACGACGACCGGCCCGACCTCAGCGTCCCGGCCCGGCAGGCGCTCACCGCCACGGACATCGAGGCCGCGCGCTTCGGCGTCGGCCTGCGTGGCTACCGGATGGACGAGGTCGACACCCTCCTCGAACGCGTCGCCCGCGAGGTCGCCGAACGCGACCGCCGCATCGCGGACCTCGAGCGAGCCGTCTCCCCGATCGTCGACGGCCCCGGCTTCACCGGCACCCCCGACGAGACGACCACCGACTTCGACGACACCGGCACCCAACAACCAATCCTCGTCGGCGGCAACTTCCCAGAACCCTCGACCGACTCCCCGACCGACTCGCCAACTGAACCCCCCGCGGCGGACCCCGACGCGACTGGTCCCGGCGCACCCGACTCCGGCGCACCTGAGCCCGTCGCACCCGAGTTCGGCGCATCCATGTACGGAGCATCCGAGTCCGGCCCAGCCGGTTTCGGAGGATCCGAGTCTGGTGCATCCGAATCCGGAGCAGGCGAGCGCGGCCCGACGGGTTCCGCAGCATACGAGTCTGGCCCGGCCGGTTCCGGAGTCGGCGGGTCCGCAACGCCCGCGCCCTCGGTGCCCAGGCCCGAAGCGACTGCGCTCGCGGCAGGCGCCGCGGCTGCAGGTGCGCTGGCCGGCGCTGCGGCCTCTAACTCCTCGGCAAACGATCCTGCTGCCCGTGATGACCAGCCAGCCGATGCACCAGCCACCCCCGCCCCGACGGCGCAGGCTCCAGCACAACACCCACCAGCAGCAGACGACTCAGACACCCAGGAAGTCCCAGTAACCGAGCCCTCCGCCGCTGCCGGCGAGTACGAACGCCTCCAGGCCGAAGCCCGAGCCCTCCTGGACGCCCAGTCCCACCCCACGCCCCAGCAGAACGACGCACCACATCCTCAGCCCGACCCCGCCCAGGCCGAGGCACCGCCAGCCCAGTCCACGCCCAGCCAGGACGACGCTCCGCAGGTGTGGTCGATGCCCACTCAGGACGACGCACCGCAGTCCCAGTCCGCCGAGGATGACGGTCCGCAGCCCACCCCCACTCAGGACAACGGACCGCAGTCCTGGACAACGCCCAGCCAGAACGCCGGCCCGCAGGCCCAGTCCGCACCAACGCAGGACGAGGCGCCGCAGGCGCAGTCCGCGCCGACGCAGGATGACGCATCGCAGGCCTGGTCGATGCCCGGTCAGGACGCTGGCCCGCAGGACCAGCCCGCGCAGGGGTGGGGCGACACCGCGCAAGCCCAGTCCGCGTTTGGCCGGGGTGACGCTCCGGAGGCGCAGTACGTGCCTGGACAGTCCGACTTCGCGGAGCAGCCTCAAACCATCACGCTGCAGCAGCCTGAGTCCGCCTCGTACAACCCGCAGCAGCCCGAGTCCTACGCGCCGCAGGAGTCGTTCGAGTCATCCGCCTACCCGCAGCCGCAGGCGGACCCGTACGCCGCCGCCCAGCAACCCGAGCCCTGGTTCCCCGAGGACCGACCACCGGCCAACGCCGAGCCCAACGCAGTCCCCGCCGCCCCAGAGCACCCAGCCGGCTCCGTCGACCCTGCACGCACCTCAGGAGACCTCGACCAAGAGCAAGCAGCCGATCGACGCGACACGCAGGGTGCACCCGACCCAACTCAGTCGGCCGATCCGGCTCAGTCGGCGCATTCGACCGAGGTGACGCAGGAATTCCCCCTGACCTCACCGCAAGACGCCCAGCCAGAGCCTCACCGGACCCAGCAGGAGAACCCGCAGCCCGACCCCGCACCCCAGTGGGTACTCCCGGAGCCCGTACCTCAGTGGCAGCAACCACCCACCCAGCCGTACCACGAGCAGCCGACAGACCAGCCGCCGTACGACGCCCAGGCCGCCGCCCCACAGTGGCAGCCCCAGTCCCCGCCCCACGAGCAGACCTACACTCCTCTCCCGCCCAACCAGCAGACCCCGCACCCAACTGCCGCCCAGCCCCACCCCGAGCCATCGAACCAACCGCAGCCACACCAGTTCCTGCAGCACCAGGCACCGAGCCAGCAGGATCCAGAGGACGAGGACTACCCGACACAGGAGCAGCAGTACCCGCACCTCCAGGAGTACGCCCAGCAGGAGCAGCAGTACCCGCAGGCGCAGGAGCACGCGCAACAGGCGCAGGAGCACCCGTCGCACCACCAGCCTCCGATGCAAGCTCAGCAGCCCTCCCAGCAGGAGCACCCAGTGCAGCCGGCGCACGCCCCGCAGGCACAGGAGCTCTCGCAGCAGGAGCAGCCCTCGCAGCAGGAGGAGCAGTACCCGCGGCAGGTGCAGGCGCAGCATGAACACCTCGCGCAGGCGCCGTACGCGGTGCACGAGCAGCACCCGCAGCAGGAGCAGTACGGCCAGGAGCAGTCTGCGCAGCAGGTGGACCCGGCTCAGCAGCAGTACCCAGCTCAGGAGTCGTACCCGGCTCAAGGGGAGCAGTCTCCGCAGGGTGGGGCGCAGTACTCGGAGCAGGGTGGGCAGGTGCCTGCGCGGGAGCAGGCGCAGGAGCAGTGGCAGTTCTGGCCGCCGGCAGATCAGCAGCCGACACGGCCGCAGTGGCCGGCCCAGCACCAGCCACCGCAGAACGGCGGCTACGCGAACCCCGAGCAGCCCAGCCACCAGCAGCCCCAGCAGGGCGGCTACCCGGCGCAGCAGCAAGGCGGCTACCAGGCCGAGCAGGCACCGCAGAACGGCGGCTACGCAGCCGAGCCAGGCCCGCAGCAGGGCGGCTATCCGGCGCAGGAGCAGGGCGGTTACCGGCCCGAGCAGACGCCGCAGAACGGCGGCTACGCATCGGCTGAGCCGGGTCCACAGAAGGGCGGCTACGCGGTCGAGGAGCAGGGCGGCTACCAGGCCGAGCAGATGCCGCAGAACGGTGGCTTCCAAGGTCCACAGCAGGGTTATCAACCCGACCAGGGTGGCTATGGCAGCCCCGAGCAGGGCTCCCCGGCGCATCCGCAGGGCGGACAGGCTGGTTCGCAGCAGGGGGGTCAACCGGCGGCTGATCAGGGCGGACAAGCCGGTTCTCAGCCGGGTGAGTATCCGGAGCAAGGCTACGAGCAGGCACCGCAGCAGGGCGCATACCAACGGCCGAGCTGACAGGACAGCCCGTACGAAGCTCGACGGCAAGGAACGCGGCCCAGCGCCTCGTCATCGTGGGCATTGATGCCTCATGCAGGGGCGGCTACGCGTGCCTCAGCAAGCAGGACAGGCTGGTTGGTTCACAGCCGGGTGGCTGCCCGGCGGCCGAGCACGGCGGATGGGCTGGGTCTCGGCCGGATGGGCATCTGGGGTCACGGAACGAGGCTGCGTTGGAGCCACGTGATCGTCGCTGGCCTGGCTGACGGGCGAGCCAGCAACTCAGCTCGGTGGGCGCTCAGCGCCTCAGCAGGGGATAGCCGGTGTATGAGCAACGTGCGCGGGGGAGGCACGCTCGGCCCAGCGGTGGTTGGTGGGTCTCGGCGCGGTGGCTGGTCGGGCGGCTGACCGGGCCGAGCGTGGTGGACTCGGCGGGGGTGGGGCTCGGAGCCGGGGGGTTGAGCAGGTGCCGGGGCAAGGTGCCGGGGCAAGGTGCCGATTAGCGGCCGAGCTGACGGGCCATTGGCTCCCCGGCACCTCAAGCATGGTGGTGGCCGGCGAGTGCCTTGGCAGGCGGATGTCTGCCGGCTGAGCATGCTGGGCTGGGTGGTTCTTGGTGGGACGGTTGTTTGGGGCTGAGCAAGGTGGTCGGGGCTGAAGCTCGGCGGGTGGGTGTCAGGTGCCGGGGCTAGGTGCTTGTCAGTGGGCGAGCTGAGATGAGGGCTCGGGACCTCGACGGTAGGTACGCCTGCCTCAGCTGGGTTGCTGCGTGGCGCTTTGGCAGTGGTAGGCCGGGGTTCACGGGGGTGTTACGCCGTGGGGCAGAGCCGGGTGGGTGTGCTGAGCGTCGGCAGGGTGGGTGTGCGGCCGGGGATGGGCTGAGAGCGGCTGGTCGTGTTGGGGGCGGGCGTGGATGGGCAGGGGAGCGGGCGGGGTGCTTGTGGGGTGGGGATGGGCTGCGAGCCCGCGTGGTGCTGTTCACGCGAGGGATGGGCAGGGAGCGGGGCGGGGTGCTGTTCACGCAGGGGATGGGCAGGGAGCGGGGCGGGGTGCTGGTGGGTGGGGGATGGGTGCTGGGCGGGGTGGGGTGCTTGTTGGGGGGATTGCTGGGAGGGTCGGGGCATGAAGGGTGCGCGGAGTTGTCATGTTGAGGCGTCGGTTGGGTTGGCGTTGGGGGTGGAGGAGGCTTGGGAGGTGGTTGTCGACTGGGAGCGGCAGTCGCGCTGGATGTTGCTGACTCGGGTTTGGGGGACGGAGAACGGTGGGGTCGGGGTGGGGGGTGGGGTGGCGGCGCGGACTTCTGTCGGTGGCTTGGGGTTCACTGACGACATGGTCATCACACACTGGGATCCGCCGCGGGAGTGCACGGTGAAGCATCTGGGCACCGTCGTGCGCGGCACGGGGACGTTCGCCATCAGTCCCGTCTCGACCAACCACGCGGCCGGCATGTCTGCCGGCAGCGACGCCGCGGTATCGACCGACCGTGCACCGGAGACGTCTGCGGGCAGCGACGCCGGGGCATCGGCCGACCGCGCTGCCGGCACGTCTGCGGGCAGCGACGCCGCGGTATCGACCGACCGTGCACCGGAGACGTCTGCGGGCGGCGACGCCGCGGTGTCGGCCGACCGGGCAGCGGGGACGTCTGGGGGTGCGAGCGTTTTCACGTGGTCGGAGGATGTTGTGCCGCCGTTGGGGAGGGTGGGCGTTGCGGTGTGGCCGGTGGTGCGGCCGGTGTTCGAGGTGTTGATGCGGGTGTCGTTGCGGCGGCTGGTGCGGGAGGTGGAGCGGTGACGGTGATCGGGCCGGACGGGCAGCCGCGGTGCGGGTGGGCGACGTCGGCGCCGGAGTACGTCGAGTACCACGACAACGAGTGGGGCAAGGAGATCCGCGACGACGTCGGGTTGTTCGAGCGGATGACGTTGGAGGGGTTCCAGTCGGGGCTGTCGTGGATCACGATCCTGCGGAAGCGGGAGAACTTCCGGGCCGCGTTCGCGCACTTCGACCCGGCGGTGATCGCGAAGTACGGCGCCGACGACTTCGAGCGCTTGATGGCGGATACCGGCATCGTCCGCAACCGGCTGAAGATCAACGCGACCATCTCGAACGCGCGCGCGTTGTTGGAGCTGGACGAGGGGGAGTTCACCGAGTTGCTGTGGTCGTTCCGGCCGGCCGAGCACAAGGCGCCGAAGACGCTGGGCGACGTACCTGCTACGACGCCGGAGTCGGTGGCGATGTCGAAAGGCCTTAAGAAGAAGGGTTTCGTGTTCGTTGGTCCCACCACCGCTTACGCGCTGATGCAGGCCACGGGGATCGTCAACGACCACTTGTCGACCTGCATCGCACGCTGACGCGCCGCGGTGATTGAGGGAGAAAGACGTGCATAGGCCGCCAGGTGAACAGGGCCTGACCGGCATAGCCCGCTAACCGGAATGTCCAGGTTGACTCGGTGCACGTGCAGCTAGCTCGTGCATCTGCAGAGTGCACCGAGGAATGTTGAAAATAAGGGGAACACAAACGGCTGAACGAGTTGTGTTCCGGGTGCTGTACGTGATGAGGTATTCACCGGGCTCCCCGGCTGTCAGGTGGTTGTCCGGCCGTGACTCGCCCGGCCGGAACGCGGTCGGGGGGCCCACCAACGGTCCGGGCGCGGAGTTCTCGCGGGCCGGGCTGAGGAAGCGGTGCATGGTGAAGCAGGCGGTCTGCGGAACCCGTGAGTCCCGACACCTGCAGGCCGGTCTGCGTCGTCGTCAAGTAGGCGTTGGCTTCAGCAAACGGATCACGCGCCGGACTCCCCCGGGCACGCGAGGTGTCGAGGTCGTGGTGGTCCGGCGCGTCCTGCACCGCGAGTGCGTGGTGAACGTTGCTGGAGGCATCAGTTGCGATGCCGCCGTATCCGGTTGCGGCCGCCTTCAGTCGCAGGTACGTCGCCTTCAAGTTGTCCTTGCCGAAGGCACCGAGGACCTAGCGGCCCTTGAAGGTGGGGGTTTGTTTGGTGACGAAGGCGGTGACTGCGTTGCGGTGGTCTTCGGTGTCGCCGGTCAGCTCCATCTTGCCGGCCTCGAACACGAGCGCCTCGGCCAGCGTGTGGGTGGCCGAGTAGCCGACCGACTGCCGTACCGCGCCGTACGCGACCGTCGGCCCGGCCGCCAGCTTCGCCGCGAGTTCGCCGACCGCCGCCTCGAACTCGGCCGCCGGTACGACGCTCGTCGCCAAGCCGAGCGTCAACGCCTCGTCGGCGCGTACCGTCCGCGGGAAGTAGAGCAGCTCGAGCGCCTTCGCCCGCCCGATCAGCCGGGGGAGCGTCCACGAGATCCCGGTGTCGCAGGACAGCGCGATCCCGGTGAAGGCGAGGTTGAACCCGGCCGTGTCGGAGACGATCCGGAAGTCGCACGCGAACGCCATCGACGCGCCGGCCCCGGCCGCGACCCCGTTCACCGCCGCGATCACCGGCTTCGGCATCTCGGCCAGCGCCAGCGCGATCGGCGCGAAGTGGTCTGGGACGGTGCTCCACAACGCGGCCGTGTCGTTCGCCTCGAGCAGCCCGATGTGCTCCTTCAGGTCCTGCCCGACGCAGAACGCCCGGCCGGTCCCGGTCAGGACGACGACCCGGACGGCGTCGTCTTCCGCGGCGGCCAGCACGCTGTCGCGGAGCAGGACCTTGGTCGGCGTGTCGAGCGCGTTCATCGCGTCCGGCCGGTCCAGCGTGATGGTGGCTACGCCGTCGGTCACGGCGTAGGTGACGGAGTCACTCATCGTGGTCAGCTCCTTGACAGTCGGTGACGGAAACTCAGTGAAGCGTCAGGCAGTCGTCGACGAAACGCCCGGCCGCGGGGCTCAGTCGTTCGGCGTGGAAATCGAAGAACGCGGCCGCCCTGGTCCCGGCCCAGCCGGCCGGCAGCAGCTCGGCCGGCAACCCCGGGTCCAGGAACAGGAACTTGCGCCACTCGTGCACCAGTTCCGACCGGACGGCGAAGGCCTGCTCGTCGGTGGTGTCGTCGCCGGCGCCCTCGACCAGCGCCTTCGCCTCGATCAGCCAGGCGTCGTACGACGCGCCGAGCTCGTCCAGCTTCCAGACCCGGCGGGCGAACTCCACCGCGCCGTCGTCGACCGGGGCCCGGAACCGGTCCGCCGCGATTCCCTCCGCGCCGAGAATCTGGTCCACCTCCGCGTCGTTGCGCAGGCCGACCCAGGCGCCGTCGGACAGCGGAGCCCAACCCAGGAAGGCGAGCTGGCTCGCGAGCTGCTCGCGGCGGCGGGCGTTCGGCACCTCCCGGAGGATCCCCAGGTGCCAGTGCCGGTCCCAGTCGCCGGCACCGCCGCCGGAACCGTTGCCAGCGGCTCCCTCCGGCGGAGTGCGGTAGATCCGGGCGGCCGCGTCGTCCAGCCGGCGACGCGCCCGGGCGGTCAGCTCGTACCCGGGCTGGCCGTCGATCCGGACGGGCTCGAGCCAGGCCTGGCGGACCATCCGCGACACCGCCGTACGCACCGCGGGCGGCTGGACGCCGAGCGGTGCGAGCAGCCGGACCAGGGCCGCGACTGGGGCCCGGCCACCTCGCGCGCGCAGGTGGTCGCCGTACAGGTCGAAGAGGGCAGAACGGGCGTGCACGTGCCTGAGTCTGCCGTATGGTGCGCGGCTCTGGCCTGTGATCGGGAATAATGGGTCCTGATACACACTGCGATACGCGCCGACGGCGCATCACCGCACGCGCCGGAGACGGTACCCAGTGCGGTGTCGTCGCTCAACACCGACACTGGGAAGGGGTGCGCGCATGGCGGCGATGAAGCCGCGGACGGGCGATGGTCCGCTCGAGGTCACCAAGGAGGGGCGGGGGATCGTGATGCGGGTTCCGCTCGAGGGCGGCGGTCGGCTCGTCGTCGAGCTGAACGCCGACGAAGCGACCGAGCTCGGCAACGCGCTCAAGGCCGTTGTCGGCTGAGCGCTCTCCCCGGGGTGCCACGCACTCCTTGACATATCTACAACGACCCCGGTGGGTGCCTTTTGTGGCACCGGCCGGGGTCGTTACGGTTGGCCGGGCGTTTACGACAACTTTTGATCAAACAGTGAGGTCCTCCTAGTGGCTCGCCGCAGCAGCAAGTTCGCGTTCCCCACCCTTCCGGTCGTGGCGTGGCAGCCCGGGCTGCCGGTGCACGGCGCCTCGACCTGGGTGATCGTGGTCGGCGAGAGCGGCCTGCCGGCCGCCGCGAAGGACGCCGGCGAACGCCTCGGTGTGGACCTCTCCCGACTGCTGGAGGCACAGCAGGCGACCGGCTTCGGTACGACGGCCGGCGCGACCGCGTCGTACCCGCTGCTGACCGGCGAGGTGGCCGAGATCCTGCTGGTCGGGGCCGGCGACGGCAGCGCCAAGGACCTGCGACACGCCGGTGCGGCGATCGCCAGATTCGGCCGCGGCAAGGACGACCTCACCACGGTAGTTGCCGACGGCATCGATGACGCGGTGCTGCAGGCCTTTGCCGAGGGCGTCGTACTGGGGTCGTTCACGTACACCCTGAAGACGGTTGATCCGGGGAAGCCGGTGGTGGCGCGGGTGACCGTCACCGACGGCTCCGACGACGACCGGCAGATCGAGCTCGACCGCGGGGCCGTGATCGGCCGGACCGGGTGGCTGGCCCGGCAGTTCGCCACCACGCCGTCGAACGAGAAGGACCCGGCGTGGCTGGCGGCTCGGGCCACGGAGCTGGCTGCCGAGTCCGGTCTCGACGTGACGGTGTGGGACGAGAAGCAGTTGGCGGCGGATGGGTTCGGCGGGATCCTCGCGGTCGGGAAGGGGTCGAGTCGGCCGCCTCGGTTCATCCGGCTCGACTATGTCCCGGTGGGGGCTGGTGACGACACGCCGTACGTCGTACTCGTCGGGAAGGGGATCACCTACGACACCGGCGGTCTGTCGCTGAAGCCGCGCGAGAGCATGGTGTCGATGAAGCGAGACATGACCGGCGGCGGGTCGGTGATCGCCACGCTGTCCGCTTTGCGTGACCTTGGGGCTCAGGTGCGGGTGACCGGGTTGATCTGTGCGGCGGAGAACATGCCGTCGGGTACGGCGTACCGGCCGGACGACGTGATCCGGCACTACGGCGGGCGGACCACCGAGGTGAAGAACACCGACGCCGAGGGTCGGCTGGTCCTCGCCGATGGGCTCGCGTATGCGGTCAAGGAGCTCGAGCCTGACGTCATCGTCGACATCGCGACGCTGACCGGCGCGATCAAGGTCTCGCTGGGGTCGATGTTGTACGGCGGGTTGTTCGCGACCGACGACGCGTTGGCCGACAACCTGGCGGATGCGGGGCGGGTGTCGGGGGAGGAGCTTTGGCGGATGCCGCTGGCGCCGGAGTACCAGGAGCTGATCGCCACTCCGATCGCGGACTCGGTCAACAGTTCGAAGGGGCCGGGGTCCATCACCGCCGCCCTCTTCCTGAAGGCCTTCGCGGGGGACATCCCGTGGGCCCACCTCGACCTCTCGTCGATCGCGGAGTCGCCGGCCGACCGCCTCGAGTACACCCCCGGCGCCACCGGAGCCGGCGCCCGCCTCCTCACAACCTGGCTGACCTCCCCCACCCCCACCGCCGGCATCAACTGAATGGTTGTCACGGAAGCTGAGATTGCTCAGGGTCTGGCTGGGTTGGGGCTGGACTCGGGGGCGGCGGTGGTTGTGCATGGCTCGTTGCGGTCGTTTGGGTGGGTTGAGGGTGGGGCTGACGCCGTCTGTCGGGCGTTGGTCGGGACCTGTGGGACCGTGATGATGGTCGGCGGGAGTTGGGAGCTGACTGGCTTGCCCGCTCCGCCGGGGCTGGTTCGGCCGCACAACGCGTACTACAACGCAGAGACCTGGGCAGCCTTCGACGACGCGGTGGAGAAGGCGGTCCCGTTCACGCCGGACCTGCCGGTCGACGGATGGCTTGGACGCATCCCCGAGGCGTTGCGCGTGGGCTATGAGCACGAGCGGGGCACACACCCGCTGTTCTCCTTCCTTGCGGTCGGCGCGCATGCGCGTGAGCTGATCGCGGCTCAACGGCTGGACTGGCCGCTCGGACCGATCGAGGCGCTTGCCGAGCTGGGTGGCCATGTCCTGCTGCTCGGTGTCGGCCACACCTCGAACACGACCATCCACCTCGCCGAACAGCACCTGGGCCGGTCGCTGTTCTACCGGTACGCCAAGGCGGGCCCCGGCGCGTGGATGGAGCTGTCGAACGTCTCCGGCGAGAGCCACCGCTTCGACGAGATCGAACCCGAGCTGCGACCCCATACGCGCGAGTTGCGCATCGGCAACTGCCGCGCCCGCCTGATCGCCGTCCGGGACGTCCTGGCATGCGCCACCCGCCTGATCACCGCTGACCCGGCGGCGCTCCTGTGTGAGGACAAGGACTGCCGCTGCGGCGCGGCGTTCGAGCAGCGGTTGGCTTTCCTCCAGCGTTGAGCGTGGGCGTGGCGAGCACGTACCGGTGGGGTGTAGAAGGTGGGGAATGGCTACGGTGTTTGAGGCTGCGGGTGGGGCGGCGGGGATGTTGCGGTTGGCTCGTGCGTGGCATGAGCGGGTGATGGCGGACGAGGTGGTGAGCCACGCGTTCAGCCATGGGTTTCACCCGAAGCACAGTGAGCGGTTGGCGGCGTACTGGGGTGAGGCGTTGGGTGGGCCGCCGACGTACAGCGAGGACTACGGAGATGAGACGTACGTCGTCCGGTTGCACAGCGGGAACGGGCCGCATGAGGAGATGGACCGGCGGGCGATCGCCTGTTTCGACCAGGCGTTGAGCGACACCGGCCTGGATGCGGACGAGCGGCTGCGCGCCGTACTGCACGACTACTTCGCCTGGGCGACGACGGTTGCGATGGCGAAGTACCACTGGTCAGCCGACGACGTTCCCGCCGACCTGTCGATCCCCCGCTGGTCCTGGGACGGCCTGATTATCGGGTGAGCGTGGTGTAGAGCTCGACGGTGCGCTCGGCGACCGCGTCCCAGCCGAACTCGGACACGGCACGTTCGCGGCCCGCCTTGCCCATCGCCGCGGCCTTGGCCGGGTTGTCGATGAGGTCGTTGATGCCGGCGGCGAGGCTGTGCTCGAAGGCGTCGATGTCGTTCTCGTCGTACCGGACCAGGGTGCCGGTGACGCCGTCGTCGACGACCTCGGGGATGCCGCCGACCGCGCTCGCGACGACGGCCGTCTCGCACGCCATCGCCTCCAGGTTGACGATGCCGAGCGGCTCGTAGACCGACGGGCAGCAGAACGCCAGCGCGTGCGTCAGCACCTGCCGGACGTCCTCGCGCGGCAGCATCTCGGAGACCACGAACACGCCGTCCCGGGTTGCCTTCAGGTCGTCGATCAGCGCGTCGGTCTCGGCCTTGAGCTCGACCGTGTCGGCCGCGCCGGCCAGCAGAACCAGCTGGACAGACGGGTCCAGCCGCAGGCCGGCCCGGAGCAGGTGCGGGACGCCCTTCTGCCGGGTGATCCGGCCGACGAACGTCACGTACGGGCGGTTCAGGTCGACCCCGAGCCGTTCCAGCACGCTGGTCGAGGGGTCGGGGCGGTAGAAGTCGGCGTCGATGCCGTTCGAGATCACGTGCACCTTGGCGGGGTCGATCGCGGGGTAGCAGTCCAGTACGTCGTCCCGCATCCCGCGACTGACCGCGACCACGGCGTCGGCGGCCTCGTACGCCGTACGCTCGGCCCAGCTGGACAGGGCGTAGCCGCCGCCCAGCTGCTCGGCCTTCCACGGGCGGCGGGGCTCCAGCGAGTGCGCGGTCACCACGTGCGGGACGCCGTACAGGAGCTTGGCCCAGTGGCCGGCCATGTTCGCGTACCAGGTGTGGGAGTGCACGAGCTGCGAGTCACCGACCGCGGCGGTCATGGTCAGGTCCGTGGACAGGATGCGCAGCGCCGCGTTCGCCTCCGGCATCCGCGCGTCCTCCTCGGAGTGCGCGATCGCGCCCAGCCGGGGCTCGCCCATGCAGTGCACGTCCACGTCGAGCAGGCGGCGCAGCTCGCGGACCAGGAAGTCCACGTGCACCCCCGCCCCGCCGTACACGTCCGGAGGAAACTCACGCGTCAGGATCGCCACCTTCATGAGCCCGACCCTAGGACATCAGGCGACATGTGTCGGTACCCAGAAACGCAGCTTTCCGTGTCGCTCGTCTTCCAGCTCGCCACCGGCGGCCTCGATCACGCGCCGGGAGCCGAGGTTGTTCGTGTCACAGGTGACCAGGGCGGGGTCGATGCCGAGGTTGGCGGCGAGGGGGAGGGACTGGACCAGCATCCGGGTTCCGTGGCCCTGGCGGCGGGCCGACGGGCGGACGCAGTACCCGATGTGGCCGGCGACCTCGAGCAGCGGCGGGGTCAGCCAGTGCCGGATCGACAGCCGGCCCAGGAACTCGACGCCGTCGACGTACCAGAGCACCGTCTGGTGCACGATACCGGGCGGGAGCTCGGTCGCCGGGTCCGCCTCGGCCTTGATCGCCTCGACCAGCCGGTGGAACTCTGCCGGGTCTTCCGCCTGCTCCCGGGTCCACTCCTCGTCGTCGTTCGCGATCGACTTGGCGCCCATCCACCGCTCGTGGACCGGCCCCAGCTCGTCCCAGGCCGCCAGGAACGAACGGTGAACGGCGACGGTCGGCACGATGAGGATTGGCATCTACACAGTGTCGCGACACTCGCAAGCGCTTATGCCTCGGGGGATCGCGGACTAAGGTGCGGACATGGCAAAGGCGCCCAAAGTTCTCGGAATCGTCCTGGCTGGTGGCGAGGGGAAGCGGCTGATGCCGCTGACGGCCGACCGGGCCAAACCCGCGGTGCCGTTCGGCGGCAGTTACCGCCTGATCGACTTCGTGCTGTCGAACCTCGCGAACGCCGGCTATCGCAACCTGTGCGTGCTGACCCAGTACAAGTCGCACTCACTGGACCGGCACGTCACGCTCACCTGGCGGCTGTCGACCCTGCTCGGCAACTTCGTCACCTGCGTCCCGGCCCAGCAGCGGCTCGGCCCGCAGTGGTACCAGGGCAGCGCGGACGCGATCTACCAGTCGATGAACCTGATCAACGACCACAAGCCCGACATCATCGTGGTGTTCGGCGCCGACCACGTGTACCGGATGGACGCCTCCCAGATGGTGGCGGCGCACCTGGAGCGCGGGAACGGCGTGACCGTGGCCGGGATCCGGGTGCCGCGGGTGGAGGCGACCGAGTTCGGCGTGATCAAGACCGGTCCGGACGGGCACGCCATCGAGGAGTTCCTGGAGAAGCCGGCCGACCCGCCCGGGCTGCCGGACTCGCCGGACGAGACGTTCGCGTCGATGGGCAACTACGTGTTCAGCGCCGACGTCCTGGTGGAGGCGCTGCGCAAGGACGCCGCCAACCCGGCGTCCCGGCACGACATGGGCGGCGACATCGTCCCGATGCTGGTTGCCGAGGGCAAGGCCGGGGTCTACGACTTCAAGGAGAACGACGTCCCGGGCGCGCTGGACCGGGACCGCTCGTACTGGCGGGACGTGGGGTCGCTGGACTCCTACCACGAGGCGCACATGGACCTGGTCTCGATCCAGCCGGTGTTCAACCTGTACAACTCCGACTGGCCGATCTTCACCTCGCATCCGCAGCTTCCGGGCGCGAAGTTCACTGACGACGCCACGGTCGGCGAGTCGATCGTCTGCCAGGGCTCGGTGGTGACCGGGGCGACCGTGGAGCACTCGGTGCTGGGCTCCAACGTGATCGTCAGCGCCGGCGCGTCCATCGAGCGCGCGGTGATCATGGACAACTGCCGGATCGGCGCGAACGCCGTGCTGAAGAACGTCATCCTGGACAAGAACGTGGTGGTCCCGGACGGGGTCGAGATCGGCGTCGACCCGGACTACGACCGCGAGCGCGGCTTCACCGTGTCCAAGGGCGGCGTGACCGTGCTCGGCAAGGGCCAGGTGATCGAGCCGGCCCGGGCGAAGGACGAGGTCGCCGGGGCGTGAGCGCGCTGGAGGAGGAGGCGCTGAAGCTCGATGCCGCGGACCCCGGGCACCGGGACCTCTTCGATGTGCCTCCGGCCCAGGGCGGCAGCTACCCCGAGGTCGCCTACTTCGCCGGGAACTCGCTCGGCCTGCGTCCCAAGGCGACCCGGACCGAGCTGCTCGAGGACCTGGACTCCTGGGCCGCGCTCGGCGTCGAGGGACACCTGGACGCGGACCGGCCGTGGCTGCCGTACCACGAGCTGCTGACCGGACCGGCGGCCCGCCTGGTCGGCGCGCTGCCGGGCGAGACCGTGGTGATGAACTCGCTCACGGTCAACCTGCACCTGCTGATGGTCTCGTTCTACCGCCCGACCGCGTCGCGGCACCGGATCGTGATCGAGGACTCGGCCTTCCCGTCCGACAGCTACGCGGTCCGCTCCCAGGCCCGTTTCCACGGGTACGACGCCGACGACGCGATCATCCGCCTCCGGCCCCGTCCCGGCGAGGACACCCTGCGTACGTCGGACGTCGTCGAGCAACTGGGTGGCGACGTGGCCCTGGTGCTGCTCGGCGGGGTGAACTACCTGACCGGTGAGTTGATGGACATCCCGACGATCACCAAGGCCGGTCACGCGGCGGGCGCGGTGGTCGGCTGGGACCTGGCCCACGCGGCCGGGAACGTGCCGCTGTCGCTGCACGACTGGGGTGTGGACTTCGCCGCCTGGTGCTCGTACAAGTACCTCAACTCCGGGCCGGGCGCGCTGGCCGGCGCCTTCGTGCACGAGCGCCACCTCGGCGGCGACCTGCCGCGGTTCGAGGGCTGGTGGAGCACCGAGCCGTCCACGCGGTTCGAGATGGCGCCGGAGGCGCGTCCGCCGGCGTCCGCAGACGCGTGGCAGGTCTCGAACCCGCCGATCTTCTCGATGAGTCCCGTGCGGACCTCGCTGGAGCTCTTCGATCGGGTCGGCATGGTCGCGTTGCGCGAGCGCAGTCTGCGGCTGACGGCGTACCTGGAGAAGCTGCTGGCCGGGGTCACGATCGGGCGGGTGATCACGCCGACCGACCCCGCCCGGCGCGGCGCGCAGCTGTCGTTGCGGATCGATGCTGCGATGACAGCCGGTGAGCTCGCGAAGCGGCTCAGGTTCGAGTACGGCGTGATCGCGGACTCCCGCGAGCCCGACGTACTGCGGTTGGCGCCGGTGCCGCTGTACTCGACGTACCACGACTGCTGGCGCGCGGCGTCGGCACTGACCCAGGTGGAGCCGGAGTGAAGATCGCGATCGTGGGAGCCGGGCTGACCGGGAGCCTGCTCGCCTGCTTCCTGGCCCGGCGCGGCCTGGAGGTGACGCTGTACGAGCGCCGGCCGGATCCGCGCATTGGTCAGGCCGAGCGCGGCCGGTCCATCAACCTGGCCATCTCCGAACGCGGGCTGGACGCGTTGCGCCGGATCGGGCTGGTCGAGCAGGTGATGGCCGACGCGCTGCCGATGAAGGGCCGGATGATCCATCCGGTCGACGGGCCGCTGGACTTCCAGCAGTACTCCGCCGACGGCGAGCGGGCGATCAACTCGATCAGCCGCGGCGCGCTGAACAACGCGCTCCTGTCGGCGGCCGCGGCCGCCCCCGGGGTGTCGGTGGTCTTCGAGCACCGGCTGGTCGAGCTGGACTCAGCCGCCGGGCGGATGGTGTTCGCGACCCCGTCCGGGAAGGTGGCGGCCGAGGCGGATGTCGTGCTGGGCGCCGACGGCGCCGGCTCGGCGGTCCGTGAGCAGATGCTTGCTGAGGGCATCGTTGCCGAACACGTGGACTTCCTGGACTACGGGTACAAGGAGTTGTCGATCCCGGCCGCCGGCGGGGACTTCGCGCTGGACCCGGGTGCCCTGCACATCTGGCCGCGCGGGACCTCGATGATGATCGCCCTGCCGAATCCGGACAAGTCGTTCACCTGCACGCTGTTCTGGCCGGCCGGCTCCTTCGACGCGCTCACCGACGCCGCCGGGATCGAGGCGCACTTCCGCGAGCACTACCCGGACCTGTTGCCGTTGGCACCGGACCTGGTCAGCGATTATCTGAACAACCCGGTCGGGGTGCTCGGCACCGTGCACGCCCTGCCGTGGCAGGCGCACGGCCGGACCGCGCTGATCGGCGACGCAGCGCACGCGATCGTGCCGTTCTACGGGCAGGGCGCGAACTGCGCCTTCGAGGACGTGGTCGAGCTGGACCGCTGCCTCGGCGACACCGGTGGCTCGTGGGCCCGGGCGCTGCCGCTGTTCGAGGCGCGCCGCCGGGAGAACACCGAGGCGATCGCCGACATGGCGCTGGCGAACTTCGTCGAGATGCGCGACAAGGTGGCGTCCCCCGTCTTCCGGCTGACCAAGCGGATCGAGCACGCGCTGGAGCGCGCCTTCCCGGGGCGGTACGTCTCCCGCTACGAACTGGTGTCGTTCTCCACGACGCCGTATGCCGAGGTACAGCAGCGGGTACGGCGTCAGCACCAGGTCCTGGGGGTCGGAGTCGCGTTCACCGCCGGTCTGCTCGCCGGGCTGGCTAGAAGGAGGCGGCGATGAACCTCTGGAGTCCCGATCTCCTGGCCGGGCGGGTGTCGCAGCCCGGACTGCTGCGGAACTTCGTCGACGGCGCGTTCGACGAGGGCGGATCGACGTTCGCGAAGCTCAGTCCGGTCACCGGCGAGCAGATCTTCGACGTCTGTGAGGCGTCCGAGGAGACCGTGGACGCGGCCGTGCAGGCCGCTCAGGCTGCCCTGCGTGGTCCGTGGGGACGGATGAGCGAGCAGGAGCGCGCCGTCGTACTGCGCCGGGTCGCGGACGGGCTCGAGCGACGGTTCGAGGACCTTGTCGCGGCCGAGGTCGGCGACACCGGGAAGTCGATCAGCCAGGCGCGGACGCTCGACATCCCGCGGGGTGCGGCGAACTTCCGGGCCTTCGCGGACTTCGCGACGACTGCGCCGACCGAGTCGTACACGACCGCCCTGCCGGATGGCCGGCGGGCTCTGAACTACGCCGTACGCAAACCGGTCGGTGTCGTCGCGATCATCGTGCCCTGGAACCTGCCGTTGCTGCTGCTCACCTGGAAGGTCGCGCCGGCGCTGGCCTGCGGCAATACGGTGATCGTCAAGCCGTCCGAGGAGACGCCGGCCTCGGCGACCGTGCTGGCCGAGGTGATGGCCGAGGCCGGAGTACCGGCTGGGGTATTCAACCTCGTGCACGGCTTCGGTCCGTCGTCGGCGGGGGAGTACCTCACCCGGCACCCGGGGATCGACGCGATCACCTTCACGGGCGAGTCGGCCACCGGTACGGCGATCGCGAAGGTGGCCGCGGACCGGGTGAAGCCGGTGTCGTTCGAGCTCGGCGGGAAGAACGCCGGCCTGATCTTCGCCGACAGCGATCTGGACGCGGCGGTCGAGGGGTCGGTGCGGTCGGTCTTCACCAACGGCGGCCAGGTGTGCCTGTGCACCGAGCGGCTGTACGTCGAGCGGCCGGTGTTCGACGAGTTCTGCACCCGGCTGGCGCAGCGGGCATCGGAGCTGACTTACGGCTGGCCGGCCGACGAGGCGACGATGAACATGCCGCTGATCTCGAAGCAGCACCGCGACAAGGTCCTGTCGTACTACGACCTCGCCCGGGCCGAAGGTGCACAGATCCTGACCGGCGGCGGCGTACCCTCGTTCGGCGATGCCCGCGACGGCGGCTGCTACATCCAGCCGACCGTGGTGACCGGGCTGCCGCCCGAGGCCCGGACCAACACCGAGGAGATCTTCGGCCCGATCTGCCACATCGCCCCGTTCGACACCGAGGACGAGGCATACGCGCTGGCGAACGGCTCCGACTACGGGCTCGCGGCAACCGTCTGGACCCGCGACGTCGGCCGCGCCCACCGGGCCGGCTCGGCCCTGGACGTCGGCCTGGTCTGGGTCAACACCTGGTTCCTCCGCGACCTCCGCACCCCGTTCGGCGGCATGAAACTGTCCGGCATCGGCCGCGAGGGCGGCCGCCACTCCCTCGACTTCTACTCCGAACCCACCAACGTCTGCGTGGAGCTCTCGTGAACGAGCGAAGCGAGTTCACCATCAAGCACAGTCCGCTTCGTGTCTCATCGGCGCCCGGAGCGAAGCGAGGACGTCGATGACCGTCGTACCGGGGAAGGCGGTGCCGCGGGGGCGGTTTCCGCATGTGAAGGTCGTCAACGGGTTCGCGTACGTGTCGGGTACGTCGAGCCGGCGGCCGGACAACTCGATCGCCGGGGCCTCGGTGGACCCGCTGGGCACGGTGGCGCTGGACATCCGGGAGCAGACCCGCGCCGTACTGGAGAACATCCGGGACATCCTGGCCGCGGTCGGCGCCGGGCTCGAGGACCTGGTGTGCGTCACGACGTACCTGGTGTCGATGAACGACTTCGGGGGGTACAACGAGGTGTACGCCGAATTCTTCGACGAGTCCGGGCCGGCCCGGACAACCGTCGCAGTCCATCAGCTGCCACATCCCCAGCTGCTGATCGAGATACAGGCCGTTGCGGCCATCCCACCAGGACACAGCCCGCAAAGGAGCTAGAGATGGTCAATCTGGAGTCGACGAACTTTCCGCAGTGGATCGAGGAGAACAAGCACCTGCTCAAGCCGCCGGTCGGCAACAAGCAGATGTTCCCGACCGGTGACGACTTCATCACCATGGTGGTCGGCGGGCCGAACCAGCGCACCGACTTCCACGTCGATCCGTACGAGGAGTTCTTCTACCAGATCAAGGGACACCTGCACGTCAACGTGATGACCGAGGACGGACCGGCCCGGGTCGACATCGACGAAGGCCAGATGTGGGTGCTGCCGCGGAACATGCCGCACTCGCCCCAGCGCGGCCCGGACTCGATCGGCCTGGTGATCGAGCGCGTCCGCGAGCAGGGCACGCTGGAGAAGTTCCGCTGGTACTGCGAGAGCTGCAACGCGATCGTGCACGAGGTCGAGCTCCAGGTGAACGACATCGTCGCCGACCTGCCACCGGTCTTCAACGCCTTCTACGACAGCGAAGAGGCCCGCACCTGCCCGAACTGCGGCGCGATGCACCCAGGCAAAGGCTGATGACGGTTGATGTTCACACTCACCTGGTGCCGAAGGGCTGGCCGGATCTCTCGGTAGCGTGCGGCGGCTCCGGCTGGCCGTGGCTGCGGATCGACTCCGAGCGGGCCGCGATGATCATGGTGGGCTCGGAGGAGTTCCGGCCGATCGGCCCGCAGACGTGGGATCCGGCCGTCCGGCGGGCCGACATGGATGCCGACGGCATCGATGTCCAGGTGGTCTCGCCGACGCCGGTGTTCTTCGCCTACGACCGGCCGGCCGACCAGGCGGTCAAGGTGGCCCGGATCTTCAACGACCTCACCCTGGAGACACTTGCCGGGGACAACCGGTTCGTGCCGTTCTGCCAGGTGCCGTTGCAGGACCCGGACGCCGCCTGTGCCGAGCTCGACCGGTGTCTCGAGGCCGGCCACGCGGGCGTGGAGATCGGCAACCACGTCGGCGACAAGGACCTGGACGACGCCGGGATCGTTGCTTTCCTCAACCACTGTGCCGGGGTTGGGGCGCCGGTCCTGGTGCATCCGTGGGACATGCCGGGCGGGCCGCGACTCGACCGCTGGATGGCCCGCTGGCTGACCGGGATGCCCGCCGAGACGCATCTGTCGCTGCTGGCGATGATCCTGGGCGGCGCCTTCGACGGGCTGCCGCCGTCGCTGCGGATCTGTTTCGCCCACGGGGGCGGGAGTTTCGCGTTCTGGCTGGGACGGGTGGAGAACGCCTGGCACCGGCGCGGTGACATCGTGCGTGGTTGCTCGCAGCACCCACCGTCGTACTACCTGCACCGGTTCTTCGTCGACACGGTGGTGTTCGAATCGGCATCATTACGGCTTCTTGTGGATACCGTGGGGGAAGACCGCGTTCTGGTCGGCAGTGACTATCCCTATCCACTGGGTGAGCGGCCGGTCGGGGAGGTGGTACGGAAGGCCGGTTTCCTGACCGCGGACCAGCAGCACAAGCTGTTCTCCACGAACGCTCTGCACTTTTTAGGAGATAAGCACAGTCTCGGGAGGTCTGAATGAGCGAGGACCGATCGGTGCTCACGCGCGAGGCGCGCGAGCCGGACGAGCAGTTGCGGTACGGCGACCACGAGGACCACGTGATCGACCACTGGCACGCCAAGGAGTACCGCCCACTCGTCGTCTTCGTGCACGGCGGGTTCTGGCGGCCGGACTACGACCGGGTGCACGCCCGCCCGCTCTGCGAGGCGCTCGCCGACCTCGGCTGGCCCGTGGTGTCGCTGGAGTACCGGCGCGTGCCGGGCGATCCCGACGCCACCACGACAGACGTGCGTACGGCGCTGGACAGCCTGCCGGACCTGGTCGACGTACACGCCGGCTACCTGCTGGTGGGTCACTCCGCCGGCGGCCAACTCGCTCTGTGGGCGGCGTCGACGCTCAATCCGGTCCGGCTCCGTGGGGTGATCGCGCTGGCCCCGGTGGCGGATCTGCTCATGGCTGATCGCCTGGGGCTGGACGATGGCGCCGTACAGGACTTCATCGGCAGCGGCGTACGCAACGACCTCGACCCGGTGCACCTACCGGCCTCGATCGCCCCCGTCAGCCTCATCCACGGCACCACGGACCTCCGGGTCCCCATCACCATCACCGAGTCCTACTTCTCCGCCCACCCCACCGCCCGCTTCCACCGAGTCGAAGGCGCCGGCCACTACGAACTTATCGACCCCGAGTCCGAAGCCTTTCACGAGGTCACGGCCGAACTCACCCGCCTCAGCGGACACTAGAGCCTGAGGAGGGGGTTGGCATGCTCAACGGTGAAGTGGTCGTGCCGAGACCGGGTTCTGGGAGCGTGACGAGGGGACGCTGCTGATCTGGGACCGGGACGACGTGATGGTCGGCCACATCGAGTTCTTCCGGCAGGTCAGCTACTGGGACGCCTACGAGCTCTCGTACCAGCTCTACAGCACCGAGTACGCCGGCCGCGGCTACACCACCGAGGCAGTCCGCCTCCGACCCCCGCCCCTGGCACGACCTCAGCAGCTGATCAAGCCAGGTCAGGAATGCGACGCCAGACGGCGCCGCGGCCTGTCCCCTCCGGACTGACCTTTCCTTCGGACTTGAGCTGCTCCAGCACCAGGCGGATGGTCTGATCGCTCACACCCGGTAAGGCGGTGCGGACGTCGGCGAGCCGGAACACCGGCGCCGCGTGGCGGAGGACATGATCCCTGACTCGTTCTTGCTTAGTTCCGCTCGAGCGGTCCGATGCCGCTCGGTGTGCAAACGTTCGGTAGGCGTCCGCGAGGGTCGAGACGAAGTAGGACAGCCACGGCCAGGGATCTGACTCGTCCTCGTGCCAGTCGTGGGTCGACCGCAACAGGGCTTCGTAGTACGCATCGGCGGAGTCCGCCACGAGTTGCTCGAGAGAGACCCAGCGGCACACTTCGTAGCCTGCGTCGCTCAGCAAGGCGTTGGTCAGCGCGCGGGCGATCCGGCCGTTGCCGTCCGCGAACGGATGGATGACCAGGAGATCGAGGATCATCAACCCGACCAGGAGCACCGGATGATGCCGGCCTTCGCGTTGTGCGGCGAGGTAGCGATCGATGAGGTCGGTCAGGTAGGCGTCGGTCTTCGACGCCGGCACCGGGACGAAGCGGACGGTGGTGCTTCCGTCGGGAGACCGATCGACGACCAGGTTGTCGTCGGTCTTCAGCTGACCGCCCGGGTATGCCGTCTCAGACCAGAGTAGGCGGTGCAGATGGAGCAGCAGGCCGAGGTTCAGCGGATGCCAGTCCTCCTGGAACAGATAGTCGAGCGCCTTGCGGTAGCCGGCAAGCTCCTGCTCGCTGCGGTTGCGAAGCGCACCGGCCTTGCCGTCGATGATCCGTTCGGCCCGCTGGGCATCAGGTACGACGACACCTTCGATGGCCGATGATGCCGTAATGCTCTGGATCCGGGCCCGATACGCCAGGTCGGTGAGCAGCGCCGGAAGCTGATGGCGGTGCAGTGCCTCGCTGCCGCGACCGGTGTCGATCGAGCGGAGGCGCATGACGAGCTCCGCCGGAACGCGGCCGATGACGCGATCGAGGTCGGCGAATGATCGCAACCAATCCTCCAAAGAATCCGACAAACATACTAATCGAAGCTCATCTTAGTATGTTTGTTGGTTTCTTTGGCGGGTTTCTCCTCCTGGGGCCACGCTGAGTGTTTGCTCTGGAGCTCTCAGCTGAGGCGTTTGGCGGCGGTGAGGAGGCCTTCGGAGGTGGGGAGGAGGGCGGAGACCAGGTCGTCGTCGTCGCGGACGGCGCGGATCAGGTCGCGCAGGGCGGTGGTGTCGGGGTCGCGGTGGGCCGGGTCGGCGACGCGGCCGCCGGCGAGGACGCCGGCGAAGGCGACGACGCCGCCGGGGCGGAGCAGCCGGAGGGCCTCGTGCAGGTACGCCGTGTTCTCCCGCCGGTCGGCGTCGCAGAAGACCAGGTCGTAGTGGCCGTCGGTGAGCCGGGTGACCACGTCCAGCCCGGCGCCGGCGATCAGGCGGAACCGGTTCGACGGGACGCCGGCGTCCAGGAACGTCTTGCGGGCCAGTCGCTGGTTCTCGGCGTCGATGTCGACCGTGGTGAGGGTGCCGTCGGTGCGCATGCCGCGCAGCAGCGCCAGCCCGGACACACCGGTGCCGGTGCCGATCTCGACGACCGCCTTCGCGCCCACGCTGGCAGCCAGCATGCTGAGCGCGGCGGCCGCGCCCGGCCCGATCGCGGCGATCCCACTGTCCTGGGCGCTCGCCCGCGCACCGGTGACGACTTCGTCCTCACCGGTGTAGTCCTCGGCGTACGCCCAGGACGTCGGGTCGATGCCGGTGGCGATGGTGCCCTCCCAAGGATCGGCGGGGTGTTCTGCGGCTGCGCTGGTCATCCTGAGACCGAAGCCTAGCGGCACGAGGTCCCGGTTCCGTGTCTCCCACGCTGGGACTGCGCACTCTTGCTCATAAGATGCACCGAAGGATCAGATATGATCGTCCACAGCAGGCAATGCGCGGCCCAGTGAGGGGAGGTACGGCGGATGTGGTGTGAGCTGAACCTGGATTCAGGCCTGGATGACGTCGATGCCGGCTTCCTTGAAGATCGCCAGCTGGGTGTCGTCGGCCTGGGCGTCGGTGACGAGCGTGTCGATCTCGCTCAGCTCGCAGATCCGGGCGAAGGCGCGCTGGCCCAGCTTGGAGGAGTCGGCGACCACGACCACCTTGGCGGCCCGGCTGACGATCAGCTGGTTGATGTTCGCCTCGCCCTCGTGATGCGCGGTGGCGCCGGTCTCGTCGATCCCGTCGACGCCGATGAACGCGATGTCCAGCGACAGGTCGGACAGGATCCGGTGCGACAGCGGGCCGATCATCTCGTAGGACTGCGGCCGGGCCACGCCGCCGGTCAGCACCATCTTCACGTGCGGCCGGACGATCAGCTCGTTGGCGATGTTCAGCGCGTTCGTGACCAGGGTGAACGCGGGCTCGCCGTGTTCGGCGGACAGCTCCGGCCGGGTCGCCAGCGTGCGCGCCACCTCGGAGATCGTGGTGCCGCCGTTCATGCCGATCACCATGCCGCGCCGGACCAGGGTGGCCGCCGCCTGCGCGATCCGCTGCTTCTCCGACGCGAAACGCGCAGTCTTGTAGCGCAGCGGCAGGTCGTAGGACACCGCGTTCGCGACCGCGCCGCCGCGGGTCCGGGTGAGGAGTTGCTGTTTGCCCAGGTGATCCAGGTCGCGCCGGATCGTCGCCGCGGACACGTGCAACTGCTCGGCGAGCTCGTCGACGTCGATGGCGCCCTTCTCGGCGAGCGACTCGAGCAAGGTGTTCAGGCGTTCGTAACGCTTCACCCGGGGCTCCTCCTTCACACAATCGGTCAGCCGGATGGCGGCTGGTTGGACCATTCGATCACGTTTTGAGCAGTTTCGACCATGACAAGTGCGGAGACGACATGACCAACACGCCTTATGTGAGCACTGAGATCGCCACTCAGCCAGACCTCTGGCGGCAGGTCTCGGGCGGTTTCGCGCAGTACGGTGGCGCATTGCCCAACCCCGGTCAACGGGTTGCGGCGGTGGGCTGCGGCACGTCGTGGTTCATGGCGATGGCGTACGCCGCGCTCCGCGAGGACAGTGGTCAGGGCGAGACGGACGCGTTCGCCGGCTCGGAGTTCCCGGCCGGGCGCGCGTACGACGTCGTGGTCGTGATCAGCCGGTCCGGTACGACGACCGAGGTGCTGGACCTGATCCGGGCCACCGACCTGCCGACCGTGGCGATCACCGCGACCGCGGGCTCGCCGATCGTCGACCTGGCCGGCCACACCATCCTGCTGGACTTCGCCGACGAGCAGTCCGTCGTCCAGACCCGGTTCGCGACGACCACTCTGGCGCTGCTGCGCGCGTCGCTGGGGGAGGACCTGCAGCAGGCCGCGGTCGACGCGGAGACCGCGCTGACGGTGGACGTGGATGAGTTGGCGAAGCTGGAGCAGGTCACGTACGTCGGCACGCGCTGGACCGTCGGTCTGGCGCACGAGGCGGCGTTGAAGCAGCGGGAGGCTGCGTCGGCGTGGACCGAGGCCTACCCGGCGATGGACTACCGGCACGGCCCGATCGCCATCGCCCAGCCCGGCCGCGGCGTGTGGATCTTCGGCGAGTCGCCGGCCGGCCTGCTCCAGGACGTCACCGCCACCGGAGCCACGATCGTCCACCACGCCGACCTCGACCCCATGGCGTCCCTGGTGATCGCCCAGCGGGTCGCAGTCGCCAAGTCCCTCGCCCTCGGACTCAACCCGGATCAGCCCCGCAGCCTGAGCCGGTCCGTCATCCTTGACTGACCGCAGCGGTCATGGGCGAGCTGAGCGTCCAGCCCAGCGCGGAGTAGAGCGCCCGCCCGTCCTCGGTCGCCACCAGTACGCCGGTCGTCGCACCGGCGTACTGGGCTGCGGTCGACAGTGCGCCCATCACAGCCCGACCGAGCCCACGCCGCCGGTGCTGCGGGTCGGTCTCGATCTGGTCGAACACAGCGCAACCACCGGCGAGCCCCGCCTTCCCACGAGCAGCCACTGAGTCGTCTCCGGCCCGCACGACGACCTGGATCAGGCTGCTCTCCACTGCAGTGTCCAGTCGGTACGAGCCGCCGACGCGCACTGCCGTCTCAGCCAGCTCGGTCGTCATCAGGTACTCCGGCGGCTGGACCTGCCAGGGCGGATCCAGTGCGACAGTGCCGCAGACCTTCAGCCAGGTGTCCGGCTGGTGCTTCCCGCCAGTCAGTTCGGGGTAGTACATCGGCAGCACGTAGCGCACGTTGTGGCCGGGTTGGCCGACATCGATGCGGTAGCCGCCTCGGAACGCGACAGGGGTTGGGGTGTTGCGGCAGATCGCCCAGCCGTGGACCCAGGCGTCAAGAGGTGTGTGCATGAGCGGGAGCTTTCATCGAGAGGCGGCCGAGAGCCGCGGCGGCCATGACGGTCAGGGCGATGACGAACAAGGCTTTGTCCGTGCCGATGAGGGGAACGAGCAGGCCGGCGCTGACCTGGCCCAGTGCTGAGGTCCCGACGCGGAGGCTGGCGGCTGTGGTGCTCACGCGTCCCTGCAACACGTCCGGGCTGTACTGCTGCCGAGCGGCGAACATCGCCGGCAGCATCGGTCCCTCGGCAAGCCCGGCCAGAGCAGCAAGCAGCAGCAGTACGGCGAAGTTGGTCGCAAGCGGCCACGTGGTCATCACCAGGCCGGAGGCGGCTGCGGCAACGATGACGACGTACTCAGGCCGCCAGCGGGTCTGCAGGCGGCCGAGCAGGAGTGCAGTGACGACGCCACCGATCTCCAATGCGGTCCAGAGGTAGCCAGCCGCGGACTTCGGCATGCCGACCGCTGCCATGTGCAGCGGCAGCGTGATGAGCAGGAGGCCGGAGGCGCCCAGGACCAGCGTGGTGGTCGCTGTGGACGCGCGCAGTCGTGGCGTCCGGAACAGGTGGGTCAGCCCGCCTACAACCGACGGCAGGAACGGCTCTGCTGCGGCCTGTGTGGGCGGCAGGGCGGGCAGCCGGGTGATCGCCAGGATGCTGAGCGCCGTCGCGACGACGATGACCAGCGCTGCAGCCTCGACAGAGACCACGGACGCGATCGTGGCCGCCGCTGCAGGACCCGTGATCGTGGCAGCGCCGAAGCTGGCTGCCTCGAGGGAGTTCGCCCGGGCCAGCCGGTCCGCAGGAACCAGGCTGGGCAGCATGCTGGTGAAGCCGCCGCTCACCATCGGCAGCGTGGCTCCGGCGACGGCTGCGAGGGCCGGAGTCATCCAGTGCGCGCTGTGCCCGACCACAGCCAGCAAGCTGAGCATCACCACGCCGAGCACAGCCTGATTGAGCGCCAGCGCACTCCGCCGGTACGGCGTTCGGTCGAGCCAAGCACCGAGTAGCGGCCCGGTGACGACGGCCGGCAGTGCGTAGGCCGCTCCAGTGATACCTGCCAGAGCCGGGCTGTCAGTCCGCTCCAGCACCAGCAGGACGAGCGTGAACGCCACCATCTCGTCGGCCAACCTGGCTAGGGTCGCCGCCAAGTAGTAGCTGGGCACGCAGTCCTCCTGTAACGCGGAGCTGGCTGTTACGCGTTACGCTATCAAATACGTTACGAGAGGAGTGGCGTGGAGCTTCAGGCACCGGACCGGGCGGTCCGGCTGGCGGTGGACCTGGTCAACACCCGGACCCTTGACCCCGAGGAGCTGAACGCCCCTGGGGACGTCCGGACGTTCCTGCTCGAGCACGGCGAGTCCGAGCCGATCACGCTGGACGAGGGCGACCTGGCCGAGGTGCGGAACGTCCGGGAGCGGATCCGCCCCGTCTTCCACGCCGAGGCCCGGGATGCTGCGGCCGTGCTCAACGGGTTGCTCGAGGAGTACGCCGTACGGCCGTATCTGTCCGACCACGACGGGTCGCCGTGGCACCTGCACGTGGCCAAGCCGGGCGCTACGTGGGGTGACTGGCTGGCGGCGACCACTGCGCTCGGGCTGGCGAGTTTCGCGGCCGCGCACGGGTTCGACGCCATCGGCACGTGCGCTGCCGTCGACTGTGAGCGGGTCTACGTGAACGCAGCCGAGCGCAGGCCGCGGCGGTTCTGCTCGCCGACCTGCGCGAGCCGCACGCGGGTCGCGTCGTACCGGGCCCGCAAGGCCGGAAATCCCAGCGCCTAGGATCGAGGCAGACATCCGGGACTGAGGAGCGCGAGTTGAGTCACACCGTGGTGGCGGAGCTGGTCGCGAATGTGCTGAAGGTCACCGCCAAGGCAGGAGACACGGTGGGACCGGAGGACACCCTCGTCATCCTGGAGTCGATGAAGATGGAGATCCCGGTGCTGGCCGAGGTGGCCGGCACCATCACCGAGCTGAAGGTCGCCGAGGGTGAGGTCGTCCGGGACGGCGACCCGATCGCGGTGATCGAGGAGAAGTAGGGCTGCAACAAAAGTGGCTGCCATGGCGTCCGGTCTTCGGAGGGCACCGGCCGGGAACTTCCGGCCGGAGCGCCGCGTTGAGCCGTCGTACCAGAAACTCAGGGTCGAACCCGGGTGTTCCCGACGTGCGCAGAGGACGGTGACCGCGGCACCATGGCCTTCACGCTCATTGCCGAGAGGACCCAGGGAGGCGTTGCGGTGAAGCCGGCCGACACCTCTGTGGCGCCTGCGCTGCAGCCGGTCCCGGACGCGTTGCCGTCCTGGGACGAGATCGTCCGGACGCACTCCGCCCGGGTCTACCGGCTCGCGTACCGGCTGACCGGGAACAAGCACGACGCCGAGGACCTGACCCAGGAGGTCTTCGTCCGGGTCTTCCGCTCGCTGTCGTCGTACACCCCGGGCACCTTCGAGGGCTGGCTGTACCGGATCACCACGAACCTGTTCCTGGACGGCGCCCGGCGCAAGCAGCGGATCCGGTTCGACGGGCTGCCCGAGGACGCGCACGACCGGCTGCCGGCCAAGGGCGAGGGCCCGGCCGAGAAGCTGGACTCCGACCAGTTCGACCACGACGTGCAGGGCGCGCTGGACGCGCTGCCGGAGGACTTCCGGGCCGCCGTGGTGCTGTGCGACATCGAGGGCATGACGTATGACGAGATCGCCGACGTGCTGGACGTGAAGCTCGGCACGGTCCGCAGCCGGATCCACCGGGGCCGCTCGATGCTGCGCAAGCACCTCGAGCACCGGGCGCCGCGGTCCGGCCAGACCCGGGTCGGCGGTCCGCCCGCGGACGGAGCCTTCGGCGCCGGAGGTGAGTTCCGGTGACTCTGCAGCACCCCCTGGACAAGCTCAGCGCGGTCGTCGACGGCGCGCTCGACCACGACTCGCGAGATCGGGTCCTGAGCCACCTGGTGGGCTGCGACACCTGCCGTGCCGAGGTGGACGCCCAGCGCCGCCTCAAGGCCCGGATGGCGGCTCTGGAGACCCCGGATCCGTCCACCGACCTGATGCAGCGCCTGATGGGCGTCTCGTCGTTCTCGCCGGAGCCGCGCGAGGAAGTCCGGCCGGTGCTGACGCCGGCCATGTCGCTCTTCCCGCAGCGCTCCGCCTTCCCGGCCGGCCGCACGGGCGCCAGCCGCCCCGGTGCACCTCGGACGACGCGCTCCCGTCGCCGTACCGGCGTGCTGGGCGCTGCCGGCTCTGCAGCCGCCGTGGCCTCGCTGCTCGGTACGGCGTTCATCGTCGGCGACCCGTCCCGGGAGGAGCAGCCGCCGACGCTGCAGCCGCCCGTAGCGAGCTTCTCGTCCGACCATGCGACCACGTCGGGCGGAGCGCCGTTCGCCGACCCGGTCGCGCTGCTGAACTCCTACAACGGGGCTGGGTATGCAGGGCTGAGCCCGACGCTGCAGCCGGTGGCCCTGACAGGACGCTGAGCTGTGAGCCTCTCCCGGCTCGCCGTACTGGTCAGCACCGCACTGATCGGCTTCGGCCTGCCCGCACCCGCCGTCGCTGCCCCACCCACCTCGTCGCGTGAGGACTCGCCGCTCGCGATCAGCTGGCTGGCACGCGCCGCCGCAGCGCCGAACACGGTCTCGTACCACGGCACGCAGATCATCACCTCCTGGGGACCGCGGGGCGCGAGTTCGGCGATGCTGGACATCGTCCACGCGGCCTCGCAGGGCTCGGAGATCAGCGTGGTCGGCTCCTCGTCGTCACCGGGAGCCAAGGCTTTCGTGCAGCGTGCGACGAACGCAGGCGCCGCAGTCGACGGTGGGCCGCTGACGCTGCTCAGGGCGACGTACCAGCTCGTCTACAAGTGCTGCACGGACACCATCGGGCGGGCTGCAGTCCTGGTGGAGGCGCTGCGGGACGACCAGACGTTGGCTGCGCGGTTCTGGATCGACAAGGCGACCGGACTGCTGCTGCAGCGGCAGCTGTTCACCGTGGACGGCAAGACGATGGTCCGGGCCACGGTGTTCACCGAGCTCGAGATCGAGGAGTCGGAGTTCCTCGGGCACCTGCCGCCGATGGCGCCGAGCGGGGTCGAGTCACTGGGCCTCGGCAAGGTCGACGGGCTGCGCTCGGAGGGCTGGGTGTGCGCACCGGAGCTGCCCGCCTCCCTCAAGCTGTACGACGTCCACCAGGACACCACCAACGGGTCGCTGCAGTTCTCGTACTCCGACGGCCTGTTCAACGTCTCGCTGTTCGAGCAGCGCGGGGCGCTCGACCCGGCCGCGGTCGCCGGGTTCAGCACCACCGAGACCCCGGGCGTCTACCTGCGCTACGGAATGCCGTCGTACGTCGTCTGGTCGTCCGGTGGGATCGTCTACACGCTGATCGGGGACCTGCCGCCGGAGATGCTCGGGCAGGTGGTCCGCTCGTTCCCGCACGACGTGCCGGTCAAGCTCACCGCGGTCCAGCGGATGGGCGCCGGGCTTGCGAAAATCGCGACGTGGCTCACTCCGATGGGTGCGCTTTCGGGGAAGCTGGGATAATCGAATCCGGTAGTCGCTCCCGAGACCCGGGCGGTGGCCGCCGACCGACGACCACGACCACGACGTGAGGCGGGGGCACCGTGACCAGCGACGACGCCGAGCCGACAGTTCCGACTCCGAGCGCGGATCCGACCCGCATCCTCCCGGCCGAGTCCCCTGCCGCCTTCCAGACCCCGGCGGCCCCGCCCACCACGCCGCCCACCACGCCGCCCACCACGCCGCCCACCACGCCGCCGAGCTCGCCCGACGCCACGACGCCGCTGTCGGCGCTCAAGCCGCCTGCCGTGGATGGCGCCGCCCCACTGCCGTCGCCTGGTGTCGATGCGGCGTACCGGCAGTCGAACGGGCCGACCACCAACCAGCGGTCGGTGACGCAGCGCAGTTTCGGGCGGCCGCAGTCGCAGGAGCCGAACTTCCGGCCGGTGTACCCGGGCCAGGCCTGGCCGACGCAGCGGCCCACGTACCAGCCGTCGTACACGCCGCCCCCGCCGCCGGACTGGCACAACCAGCAGGCCCGCGCCTACACGCCGGAGCCGCCGCAGAAGGGCAACCGGATCATCGCCATCGCGGCCGCCGTGGCGCTCATCATCGGCATCGTCGCCGGCGCCGGCGCGGCCGCGACCGTCGTCGCGATCGACAACAACAACCCG
Organism: Kribbella sp. NPDC050820; assembly: GCF_040653975.1. Lineage (NCBI taxonomy): Bacteria > Bacillati > Actinomycetota > Actinomycetes > Propionibacteriales > Kribbellaceae > Kribbella > Kribbella sp. NPDC050820. Next base: position 96,617 of record NZ_JBFAHB010000016.1, on the reverse strand, counting down.
GTCGCCGAGCAGCCCGGACCGCCGGTCGGCACCGGCGCGGACCCGAAGATCCGCAGCGGCTCGGTCTCCGCGGTCGCCTCGACGCTGCTGCCGAGCGTCGTCCAGCTCAAGGTCGAGGGCGCCGACAACACCAACGCGACCGGCTCCGGCTTCGTCATCGACAACGCCGGCCACATCCTGACCAACAACCACGTCGTCGCGTCCGCGGCCTCGGGTGGATCGATCCAGGTGCTCGGCCAGAAGGGCAAGGCGCTGACCGCGCGGCTGGTCGGGCGTTCCCCGGTCTACGACCTGGCCGTCGTCCAGGTCAGCGGCCTGGACGCGCCGTCGGTGCAGTTCGGCCGCTCCGACCTGGCCGTCGTCGGGCAGGACGTGGTCGCGATCGGATCGCCGCTCGGCCTGGCCGGCACGGTCACCTCGGGCATCATCTCGGCCAAGAACCGGCCGGTCACGACCGGCGACGAGTCCGGTGAGACCTCGTTCATCAGTGCGCTGCAGACCGACGCGGCGATCAACCCGGGCAACTCCGGCGGCCCGCTGGTCGACATGAACGCGCGCGTGATCGGGGTCAACTCCGCGATCGCGACGGTCCCCGGCACCAGCGAGCAGAGCGGCAACATCGGGCTCGGGTTCGCGATCCCGATCGACCAGGCCCGGCGGACGGCGCAACAGCTGATCGCGACCGGCAAGGCGTCGTACCCGGTGATCGGGGCGCAGGTCGACATGCAGTTCGAGGGTGGCGCGCGGGTGAGCCGGGTCGAGCCCGCGTCGCCGGCGTTGCGGGCCGGGCTGCGGGTCGGTGACGTGATCACCTCGATCAACAACCTGGCGGTGGCCAGCGCCGAGGAGCTGATCGTGGCGATCCGGACGCACCAGCCGGGGGAGAGCGTCCGGCTGGTGTACGAGCGCGGCGGCAAGGCGCGCTCGGTGACGGTCACGCTCGGGCAGCAGACCGGTTGATTTTGTTGGGGTTGTCCGGAATCGGTTGACCCGGCAGGCGGTGTCACCAGGGTGCGGCTACGCTGGTCGCCGTCGCAGACGACCTGCAGAGAGGTGGGGACATGTTCGGCATCGGGCCACTCGAGCTGGTGGTGATCGCGATCGTCGCCGTGCTCGTCTTCGGCCCGGATCGGCTGCCGGAGTTCGCCCGGACGGCCGGCCGGTTGCTGCGCCAGGTGCGCCAGATGGTCACCAACGCGCAGAACGACCTGCGCAACGAGCTCGGCCCGGAGTTCGCCGACCTGGAGCTGCAGGACCTGAACCCGCGCAACTTCGTCCGCAAGCACCTGCTCGAGGGCACCGACGAGTACGACGACGACAAGCCGGTCAGCAACCCGGACTTCTCCGACGCTCCCCAGCGCCTCCCGGCCGGGCAGCGCGCGCCGTTCGACCCCGAGTCCACCTGACCCTGTCTCACTCCAAGGCGCGGGCGTAGCGGGCTGCCAGCTTGCGCACCTCGTCAGCCAGTTCGGGAGCCTCGGCGACGGAGAAGTCCAGGTCGAGCATGCTCAGGTAGCGCAGCAGCATGCCGGGGTCGTCGGAGCCGGCGTCGAGGTAGCACGAGGACTCGTCGATCTCGGTCAGCACGCCCGCGGTCGCGGGCAGCCGGGCCGCGACGACGGCCAGCGGAGCGAACAGCCGGATCCGGGCCCGGAACTCCCACATCGCCGTCGACACCTTTTGATCGACGTACGACGCGACGCCCTCGGCCGGCAGGTCCCGCGGCTCGAAGCGCGGGCCGGTCGGGATCCTCGGCGTCAGCCGGTCCACGCGGAACGTCCGCCAGTCCGCACGGTCCAGGTCGAACGCGACCAGGTACCACCGGCCACGCAGGTGCGCGAGCCGGTACGGCTCCACGGTCCGGACTGACGCCGTACCCGCGTGCGAGGCGTAGTCGAACCGGAGCCGCTCATGGTCGCGGCAGACCGTGGTCAGGGTCGTGAGCACCGACGGATCCACCACTGGTCCCGACCCCGGGACCTGCACCGTGTAGCTGTGCAGGGTGCTGACCCGGTGCCGCAGCCGTGACGGCAGCACCTGCTCCAGCTTCGCCAGCGCCCGGACCGAGGTCTCCTCGATGCCGGCGACCGAGCCGCCCGCCGCCGTACGGAGTCCGACCGCGACCGCCACGGCCTCCTCGTCGTCGAGCAGCAACGGCGGCAGCGCGGCGCCGGCGCCGAGCCTGTAGCCGCCCGCGACGCCGGGAGACGCCTCCACCGGGTATCCGAGTGACCGCAGTCGTTCGACGTCGTTGCGCACGGTCCGCGTCGTCACGCCAAGCCGCGTGGCCAACTCCGGGCCGGTCCAGTGCTGGTGCGCCTGCAACAAGGAGAGCAGCAGCAGCAGTCGTGCCGAGGTTTCCAGCATTTCTCCAGGATAGTTTCAAACGCGGAACGATCCTTTCCGCATTGGTTCCTAGAGTTGTGGGCATGACGACGAACACAGCAGTTGACAGCCGGATCCGCCCGTTCCGCATCGACGTACCGCAGGCCGAGCTCGACGACCTCCGCGCGCGGCTCGCGAACACCCGGTGGCCCCGCGAGCTCCCCGGCCTCGGCTGGAGCCGCGGTGTCCCGACCAGCTATCTGCAGCGGATCGCGGAGTACTGGCAGAACACCTACGACTGGCGCAAGGCCGAGGCCCGGCTGAACGAGCTGCCGCAGTTCGTGACCGAGGTCGACGGCCAGTCGATCCACTTCGCCCACGTCCAGTCGAAGGAGCCGACCGCCCGGCCGATGCTGATGGTGCACGGCTGGCCGAGCTCGTACACGGAGTTCCTCCGGGTCATCGGCCCGCTGACCGATCCGGTCGCGCACGGCGGCAAGGCCGAGGACGCCGTCCACCTGGTGCTGCCGTCGATTCCCGGGTACGGCTTCTCGCCGGTCACGGAAGCCGGCTGGGGCAACCTGTTCCGCGTCGCCGGGGCGTTCGCCGAGGTCATGACGCGGCTCGGGTATGAGCGCTTCCTGGCACAGGGCACCGACGTCGGCTCCGGGGTCGTCGGGATGCTCGGCATGATCGCGGCGGGTCGCGTGATCGCCGCGCACATCAACGGACCGGCGCCGTTCCCGTTCGGCCCCGAGCTGTCGCTGGGCGGGCTCGAGGGATCCCAGCGCGAGCGCGCCGAGCGGTTCAACGCGTGGCGCGAGGACGGTGTCGGCTACCTGTCCATCCAGGCGACCCGCCCGCAGACGCTGGCGTACGGACTCACCGACTCGCCGGTCGCCCAGCTCGCCTGGATCATCGAGAAGTTCAAGGAGTGGACGGACCCCGAGCGCGAATTGCCCGAGGACGCGGTCGACCTCGACCAGCTGCTGACGAACGTGAGCATCTACTGGTTCAACCAGGTCGGGGCGTCGGCGGCGCACTCGGTGTACGAGGGGATGCAGGCCTACCGCGAGTTCGTCACCAAGTCGGGAGAGCCGTCGAACGGCGGCTGGGAAGCCCCGCAGTTGCCGCCGACCGGGGTGGCGGTCTTCGCCGCCGACATGTCAGTCCGCCGCGACGTCGACCCGTACGGCGCCTACACCTCGTGGAACGAGTACGACGCCGGCGGCCACTTCCCGGCCATGGAGGTCCCGGACGTGCTGGTCAACGACATCCGGACGTTCTTCCGCGACCACCGCTGACGCGGCGAGCGTCAGCGGCCGAGTCTCAGCGGCCGACGGGGGAGAGGCCGAGCTGGCGGCCGAGCAGGCCGCGGGGGCGGCCGCCCAGCTTGGCAGCGATCTGGTCGAGGACCTGGGCGGCGGGGGTGTCGGGGGCGGCTTCGGTGAGCGGGTTGCCCAGGTCGCCGCCGCTGCGCAGGCGCTCCTCGAGCGGGATCTCGCCGAGCAGCGGGATCGGGTAGCCCAGGCGGGCACTCAGGGTCTCGGCGACCCGGGTGCCGCCGCCGGTGCCGAAGATCTCGATCCGGTGCTCGGGGCCGCAGTGCGGGCAGGGCAGGAACGACATGTTCTCGATCACCCCGGCAACCCGCTGGTGCACCATCTGCGCCATCGTGCCGGCCCGCTCGGCCACCTCGGCGGCGGCCTCCTGCGGTGTCGTCACCACGATGACCTCCGCGCTGGTCAGCCGCTGGCCGACCGAGATCGCGATGTCACCGGTGCCCGGCGGCAGGTCGAGCAGCAGGACGTCGAGGTCGCCCCAGTACACGTCCGCCAGCATCTGCACCAGCGCGCGGTCCAGGATCGGGCCGCGCCAGGCGACCACCTGGTCGCGCTTCGGCTTCAGCATGCCGATCGAGATCACCTTCACGCCGTGCGAGGGCACCGGCATGATCATGTCGTCCACCGCGGTCGGCCGCTGGTCGGCGACGCCGAACATGGCCGGCACCGAGTGCCCGTAGATGTCCGCGTCCAGGACGCCGACCGACAACCCCTGCCGGGCCATCGCGACCGCGAGGTTGACCGTCACCGACGACTTGCCGACGCCGCCCTTGCCGGAGGCGATCGCGAACACCTTGGTCAGCGAGTCCGGCCGGGAGAACGGGATCTCCTTCTCCGCCACGCCGCCGCGCAACTGCGTCTGCAGGGCGGCGCGCTGCTCGGCCGACATCACGCCGAGGTCGACCTCGACCCCGGTGACGCCGTCGAGCTTGGTGATCGCGGCCGTGGTGTCGCGCCGCAGCGTGTCCTTCATCGGACAGCCCGCGACGGTCAGCAGGATCCGTACGGCGACGACGCCGTCGTCACGGACGACGACCGACTCGACCATGCCGAGGTCCGTGATCGGCTTCTTGATCTCCGGATCCAGCACACCACCGAGCGCCGTGGTCACCTGATCAGCAGTAGGAGCCATACCCCAAGGCTACGTGCTCGCCCGAAGGCCGCCGACCACGGTCCGTGTGACGTAGGTCCGGGAAGGCAACCCTAACTTCTACAGGCCGGGCGCCCCATAGACCGGGAACCAGCGGGCCAGGTCGGCCTCGAAGCGTAGATCGCTGCCGACGACCGACTTGATCTGGAGCTCGGTGGCGTTGTCGCGGCGGTCGGCGCCGACCGGGACGAACGGGTACCACGAGCCGCGCTTGTACAGGTAGACGAGCCCCAGCGACTTGCTGCCGTTGGTGAACGCGACCAGCGTGCACAGCAGCGCCGACCCGAAGCCCGCGTCGACCAGCGAGGTGTTGACCGCGTGCAGGTCGGTGACGAGCCCCTCGAGGTTGTCCGGGGAAGTGTCCCGGACCAGCCAGGTGAAGCCGTAGGAGTCGGTCTGGCTGGTGAACTTGCCGTTGTCCAGGGCGAGCAGCTTGTCGACCTCCTCGCGCAGCGCCGAGAACCCGCCGCCCTCCGCGGCCTTGAAGCAGACCGACCCGCTGCCGGTCGGCTTGTACCCGGCCGCGGTGTCCAGGGTGATCGCGGCCGAGGGCAGCGAGAAGAGCTGGTCGAGGTTCGGCGGGACGGCTTTGCTCCGGCCGAGCAGGATGTCGAGAAGACCCATGAACCCAATCCTGCTCTAAGCCTGCTCGCCCAGCTCGCGGGACAGCACGCCGAGCCGGTCGAGCCGCGTCTCCAGGGCCGGGTGCGTCGAGAACAGCGACGACAGGCTCGCTCCCTTGCCCGAGATCGCCGGCGCGAAGAAGAACGCGTTGAACGCCTCCGCCTGCCGCAGGTCGCGCGACGGTATCCGGGCGATGTCCCCGCTGATCTTGGTCAGCGCCGAGGCCAACGCCGACGGCCTCCCGGTGAGCATCGCCCCGGCCCGGTCCGCGGCGAGCTCGCGGTACCGCGACAGCGCCCGCGTCAGCAGGAACGAGATCGCGTAGACGGCGACCGACACCAAGATGACGGTCAGCACGACCACGGTGGCGTTCTGGTCGCGGTTGCGGCTCAGCCCGCCGTACAGACCGAAGCGAGTGATCAGGCCGGCGAGTACGCCCAGGAACGACGCGATCGTCATCACCGCGACGTCGCGGTGGGCGACATGGGAGAGCTCGTGTGACAACACACCCTCGAGCTCGTCGGCGTCGAGCCGGCGCATGATCCCGGTGGTCACGCAGACGACGGCGCTCTTCGGGTTCCGCCCGGTGGCGAACGCGTTCGGGAAATCGACGTCGGCGATCGCGACCCGCGGCTTCGGCATGTCGGCCAGCGCGCACAGCCGGTCGATCGCGCCGTGCAGTTGCGGCGCCTCCTCCGGAGTGACGATCCGCCCGCGCATCGCGTACAGGGCGATCCGGTCCGAGAACCAGTACTGCGCGAACAGCGCGCCGCCCGCAATCACGATGGCCAGCACAGCGCTCTTCGTCAGGGCGATCAGCAGCGCGACGAAGCCGACGTACAGCAGGCCGAGCAGGAAACTGGTCACCAGCATCCGGCGGGACAGCCCACGATCAGGCGCGAATCGAGTCTTCATTTCCCACGTCCTCCTCACCTGTGAGCCAGGCTAGCTCGACGCGGAAAGTCAGACCCGGTCGTCCTCGCGGCGATTGACGTCCAGGTCGGCCAGCAGCGAGCGCAGTTCGGAGCGCAGGTAGTCGCGGGTGGCGACCTCGCCGACGGCCATCCGCAGCGCGGCCATCTCGCGGGCCAGGAACTCCATGTCCGCGCGGGCCCGGGCGTCGACGTCGCGGTCGCGCTCGTACTGCACCCGGTCGCGCGCCTCCTGCCGGTTCTGCGCGAGCAGGATGAGCGGAGCGGCGTACGACGCCTGCAGGCTGAGCGCCAGGGTGAGGAAGATGAACGGGTACTCGTCGAACCGCAGCTGGTGCGGCGCGAAGATGTTCCAGCCGACCCAGAACAGGATCGTGCCGGTCATGTAGACCAGGAACTGCCCGGTGCCGAGGAAACGGGCGATCCGCTCGGACAGCCGCCCGAACGCGTCGGCGTCGTACGTCGGCCGGAGCACGAAGGTGCGGCGCAGGTCGCGGGGCACGTCCAGCCGGGCGCTGCTACGGAGCAATCGGCGGTCGTCGGTGCTGCGGTCGTCACGGGGCATGGCGGTCCACCTCCTGCTGTTCCGATTCGCGCCAGTCTTCGGGGAGCAGGTGGTCGAGGACGTCGTCCACGGTCACCGCTCCGAGCAGCCGGCCCTCGTCGTCGAGCACCGGCGCGGCCACCAGGTTGTAGGTGGCGAGGTACTTGCTGACCACGTGCAGGCTGTCGTCCGGCCGCAGTCCGTCGAGGTCGGTGTCCAGTGCGGCGGACACCAGCTCGGACGGCGGTTCGCGCAGCAGCCGCTGGATGTGGCCGACCCCGATGAACCGCCCGGTGGGGGTCTCCAGCGGTGGGCGGCAGACGTAGACCATCGCGGCCAGCGCCGGGCTGAGCTCCGCGTTGCGCACCTGGGCCAGTGCGTCCGCCACGGTCGCGTCGGCCGGCAGGATCACCGGCTCCGACGTCATCAGTCCGCCGGCTGTGCGCTCCTCGTAGGTCAGCAGGCGCCGAACGTCCTCGGCCTCGTCCGGCTCCATCAGCGTCAGCAGTCGCTCGGCCGTGTCGGTAGGCAGCTCGGCGATCAGGTCGGCCGCGTCGTCCGGGGACATCTCCTCGAGCACGTCCGCGGCGCGCTCGGTGTCCAGGGCGGCGAGGATCTCGACCTGGTCGTCCTCGGGCAGCTCCTCCAGGACGTCGGCCAGCCGCTCGTCGTTCAGCGCTGCGGCGATCTCCTTGCGCCGCTTCGGGGACAGGTCCTGCAGCACGCCGGCCAGGTCGGCCGCCTTCATCGATTCGAACGCGGCCAGGATGTGGGTCGCGCCCTGACCTTCCTCGCTCTGGGCGAAGCCGCTCACGTCGATCCAGTCGAGCACATGGGACTGACCGCGCCGCCGGAACCGCTTGGCGCCCTCCCGGACCGCCACCTTGGACAGCACCCAGTCACGCGTCCGCCACTGCTCCATGGCCATGTCGAACACCACTGCGGTCGCACCGGACTCGCGGATGGTGACAGTGCGGTCCAGCATCTCGCCGAGCACCAGCACCTCGGTCGGCCGCTGTTCGAAGCGACGCATGTTCACCAGGCCGGTGATGATCACGTGGCCGACGTCGATCGAGGTCACCCGGGTCATCGGCAGGAAGATGCGCCGCCGGGTGAACACCTCCACGACCAGGCCCAGCACCCGCGGCGGCTGGGTGCCCTGCCGCAGCATCACGACGACGTCGCGGACCTTGCCGACCTGGTCACCGTTCGGTGCGAACACCGGAAGACCAGCCAGCCGGGCCACGTACACGCGCGACGACTGCGAGCCACTCATGTTCGAAGGCTAACCCCCGAACGTGCACTCTCAGCTCAGGCGCGGGCGGCGGCGGATGCCGCGGTGCAGGGTGACCGGTGGCTTGCCCCTGGTGGTCGCCGGCGTTCCGATGGGCGCCTCGGCCCGCGGGCGGTCGTCGTACTGGCCTGTTCGCTCGGTGATCTGACCGGTGGGCTCCAGGACGAGCAGGTCGGCCTCGGTCTTCCAGCGCTCCAGTTGGGTGTCCAGCTCGGCCGCGTTCAGCCGCTCGGTCCGCAGTACCAAGGCTGCTGCGGTCCACTCCTCGCTGCCGGGCTCCAGCCGCCGTACTGTCGCCGTCCAGCTCGCCAGCCGGTTGGTGGCGGGCTTGGCCGGTACGACGATCTCCGCCGTACCCGCCGTGGCCAGTCCGGGGAGTGGCTGCTCGGCGCTGTCGGCAGCATCGGCCAGTACGACGAACTGCCCGTCGACTGTGGAGAACCAGGCCGGTGCGGGCCGGCCGCCGTTCCAGGACAGCCAGACGAGGCCGGCCTTCTTCATGACACCGGCGATCTCGGCAGCAGCGTCCTCGATGGTCACGGCTCCAAGGGTGTCACACCCAGCTCCCGGATGGCGGCCTGCGCGCGACCAGAGTCTCGTGGTCGCTCGACTCCACCGGCAGCGCACGCTCCCACAGTTGCTCGAACAGCTCGGCATAGGCGTCGAACAGTCCGCACGGCTGCAGGATCACCGCGGAGTCCGCACTCAGCAGCACCGGCGCCAGCCGGTCGTCCGCCAGGTACAGCTGGAGCGGCACCGACGGCAGCACCCGAGCGGCCTCGTTGCCAGAAGCATCGAGTACGGCGGTTTCGCATACGGTCCGGCAGTCAGCGCGGTGTGGTGCCGGTACTCCTCGGCCAATTGATCCACCCGTGCACGCGCGTCCCGCAACAACCGCTCTTGGTCGAGCAGCAGCACCTCCAGCGCGATGTCCGGGGCGACTGCGAAGTAGCAGCCGTCCAGGCCTGCAAGCGGGTGTCTGCGCTCAGCCGGTGCCGCATTCCGACGATGCGCGTCCGGACCGTCCGCTCGCTCAAGCCGAGGTGCGCCGCCATCTCGAGATCGGTGAAGCCGGACATCAGCAGCGCCAGCAGGTCGCGCTCCTCTGGTGTCGGGCGGTCGACGACGGGCTGGCCGACGTACGTGGCCAGCGGGACGGCTCTGTCCCAGTACAGCTCGAACAGCGTGGCCAGTCCGGCCACCATGACAGGGTCGTGGACCAGCAGCGCGGTCTGCCGCGGCGGTCGTAGACCACGCGGAACGTGACACCGCGCTTGAGCTGGTCCAGCTCGAGCTGATTCACGTGGTTGGGGTCGTCCCGGTACGGCGGGGCGTCCCAGCCGCACACCTCCCTACGGGCGCTGAGCAACAAGCTGGTCATGCCCTGGACGATCTCCTGCTCGCCGTGCAGCACCTCCATCAGGACAGCGCCTCGCGGCGCGCCGTACTGCCGTGGAACCACACGTCAGCTCCACCATCTTCCGGCGGGCACCCGCCAGCTCCCGCTCGCGTCGACGTGCCAGCACGTCGAGTGCAGTGTCCGGCGGCAGTACGACGTACTTCGGCGGCTCGGTGTCGATCGGAGTCACCAGGCTGAGCTCGACGAGCCGGCAGAGCGCCGGGCTGTCCGGTGCATTGGTCGGCGGACCGGACACGACCGACTCGTACGGGTCCCGTACGTCTACTCGCTGTCGTACCCGGTCGAAGGCCGCATCCCCGCCCAACTCCAGAAGTCCGTCAGCTCTCGAGACCTCTACCAGTTCGACAGCCGCCACCACGCCGATGCGCCGGGCGAGCTCAGCTTTAGCTGGGGTCCGGCGATGAAGCCCGCCCGCAGCCTTGGCTCGGTGAAGCTGACCATGCGAGCCCAGGCACCCTCACGGAGTACGTCGGCCCGATGCAGGACGGCGTACTGCGCACTCGCGGAGTGAGCATCATGTACGACGCACCCGCCGACATGAACGCCTTCCACCGCAACGGCTGGCTGCAGAGCCGCGAAGACGTGCTGACGCGGCCCGGACGCCGTACCGACATCTTCGGCGCCCAGCCGCTCGTGCACGCGGCGACGCGATCGATCACGCCGGAGAGGCGAGCTACCCGGCGCCGTTCAAGCCGCAGCGCTGGGCACGCTTTGTGGAGTCGAGTGGACGTTCACGACGGGCAAGCCCACCAACGGGTACACCTCAGCCCGCGATGACCTTGAGAAGCCACCGACCGTTTTCGCGGCGCCGAAATGGTCGGTGGCTTCTCAAGGTGGTGAATCGGGACACACTGGGGCGGGAAGTGAGCGGGGTCACCGAGGGGTCGGGGGGTTCGTCGTACGCTGCGGTGACCGGCGGGTAACCCGAGGAGAGGACGCGGTGATGGCGGAGCAGGTCCTACGCAGCAGGCGGTCTTGTCTGGCGACTCCGGGGTCGAACCCGCGGTTCCTGGCCAAGGCGAAGGGGCTGGACGCCGACCAGGTGTTCCTCGACCTGGAGGACTCGGTCGCGCCGATCGCCAAGGTGGACGCGCGCAAGAACATCGTCGCCGCGCTGAACGAGGGCGGCTGGGGGACCAAGCTGCGGGTCGTCCGGGTGAACGACTGGACCACCGAGTGGACGTACGCCGACGTGATCGAGGTGGTCGGCGGAGCCGGCGCGAACCTGGACTGCATCATGCTGCCGAAGGTGCAGACCGCCGAGCAGGTGGTCGCGCTCGACCTGCTGCTCACCCAACTGGAGAAGGTGCACGGCCTGGAGCCGGGCCGGATCGGGATCGAGGCGCAGATCGAGAACGCGCTCGGCCTGACCAACGTGAACGCGATCGCGCAGGCGTCGCCGCGGGTGGAGACGATCATCTTCGGCCCGGCCGACTTCATGGCGTCGATCAACATGAAGTCGCTGGTCGTCGGCGAGCAGCCGCCCGGGTACGACGTCGGCGACGCCTACCACTACATCCTGATGCAGATCCTGATGGCCGCGCGGGCGCACGGGAAGCAGGCGATCGACGGACCGTACCTGCAGATCAAGGACGTCGACGGGTTCCGCCGGGTGGCCGGCCGGTCGGCCGCGCTCGGGTTCGACGGCAAGTGGGTGCTGCACCCGGACCAGATCGCCGCCGCGAACGAGGTGTACTCGCCGCGCCAGGACGACTACGACCACGCCGAGAACATCCTGGACGCCTACGACCACTACACCTCCGCGGCCGGCGGCGCCCGCGGCGCGGTGATGCTCGGCGACGAGATGATCGACGAGGCCTCCCGCAAGATGGCCCTGGTCATCTCCGCCAAGGGCCGCGCCGCCGGCATGACCCGCACCGACATCTGGCAGCCGGCCGACTAGCCGGGCGCGACCTGCGCCATGATCGCGAGCAGCTGACCATCGGGGTCGGGGAAGAACGCCATCCATTCCTCGACCCCGTTGTCGTGCTTGTGGATCAGGTGCGGCGCGTTCTCGAACTCCACGCCCCGCCCGCGCAACTCGTCGTACGCCACCCGGATGTCCTCCACCTGGAAGTACAGGCACGACGCCCCCGCAGGCTCGTCGGAGGCGCTCAGGAACAACCGGGTCCCGCCACAGTCGAAGAACGCCAGGTCCCCGAACGTGTAGAGATGCGGAAGTCCGAGCACCTTTCCGTAGAACTCGACCGCGACCTGAATGTCGCGTACTGGCCGGGCGATCTGCCCGATCGCTCCAAGCTGCACCGCCATCGCCGGGCCTCCCTGTCGTCGCAGAGCACTGTCCGCGGGCACACCACGCCAGGTCCGAAGCTCGGCCCGGCGCTCCAGGCCGAGCTTCAGCAACGCGTTCGCGACGTGGAACTTCACCGCGTCGACGCTGACTCCGCGCCGCCGGGCGATCTCCCGGTTCGGCATCCCGTGCCGCACCATGTCGACGACCTGCCACTCGGCAGGAGTCAGTACGTCGGGATGCCTCGGCCGGCCGCGTGTGCCCACGACCTCAAGCTAGCGCCGTGGGGGCCGGAATTACCCTCCCCTAGCGGGACCAGACTTTGTAGATGTGGATGGGCTTGGCGGGTGGGCCGTCCTGGTCGGGGTCGGCGATGCCGGCGGCGACCATGCGGTCGAAGGTGGACATGCCGAAGACGACCTGGCCGAGGACGGTGTAGTTCGGGGCGATGTTGGCGTGCGAGTGGACGACGAAGAACTCACTGCCGTTGGTCCCCGGTCCCTGGTTGCCGTAGGCAACGGTGCCGCGCGGGTAGGTCTCCTGGCCGGTGACCTCGTCGGGGAACTTGTATCCCGGCCCGCCTTCCTCCTGCCGGTAGATGTCGCCGCACTGCAGCACCCCGAGGCGCGCGGAGTTGGTCAGCCGGAAGCACTGGGTGAGGTCGTAGAACCGGCTCTTCACCAGGTGCACGAAGTTGTGCACCCCGCACGGCGCGTTCGACCGGTCCATCCGGACCACGAACGGCCCGTAGTTGGTCACGAAGAACACGTCCACCGTGCCCTTCGCGCGGGCGACCGGCGACGGGATCCGGACCGGTTTGGCGGCCGGGTTCTCCGGCGTCGGGGTGAACTCGCACTTGACCACCGGCTTCGGGGGTCTCGCCGGTGCGGCAGCGGCTGTGCCGGCGGTCGTGGTGGTGAGCGTCGTCGCGACCAGGGCGGCCGCGATCAGGGCGGTAATCGATCGCTTCATGCTGCTCACCGTAGTACTCCGATCGCTCTCTGCAGAGGTTGATGAAGGTTTCCGGCCAGAACTCGCCCTTCAACGCATGCCCCGCCTAAGGTGTTGCGGTCCGCTGCGGAAGGTGTTGTGTGTGAACGGCGAGGTACTGGCAGGGCGTTACCGGTTGCTGACCCTGCTGGGCAGGGGCGGCGCGGGTGAGGTGTGGCAGGCCGAGGACACCGTGCTCGCCCGGCAGGTCGCGGTCAAGCTGCTCCGGCGGCTCGAGGGCGACCCGATGGACGCGGTCGAGCGGTTCCGCGCCGAGGCGCAGGCAGCCGCGCGCCTGATGCACCCGAACGTCGTCGCGACGTACGACGTCGGCGCCGCAGGCGATCACGTGTTCCTGGTGATGGAGCTGGTGTCCGGCCCGGACCTGTCGCAGCTGATGCGCACCTCCGGCCTGCCGAGCGGCAAGCTGGTCGCCGACATCGCCGTCCAGGGCGCACGGGCCCTCGACGCGGCCCACGGAGCCGGCATCGTGCACCGGGACGTGAAGCCCGGCAACCTGATGCTCGCCGCGGACGGCACGCTCAAGATGACCGACTTCGGCATCGCGAAGGGCGTCGGCGCGGAGAACACCGGAGTCGGAGTCCTCCTGGGTACGGCGTCGTACGTGTCACCGGAGCAGGTCCGTGGCCGGCCAGCCACCCCGGCCAGCGACTGGTACGCCTTCGGCTGCGTCCTCTACGAGCTCCTGGCCGGTACGCCGCCCTTCACCGGACCCGACGTGGAGTCGGTGATGCGGCAGCACCTGGACGCGGCCCCGCAGCCCATCACCCGGGCCGACGTGGAGCCCGCGCTGGCCAATCTGGTCCTGCAACTCCTGGCGAAGGACCCCGAGGACCGCCCGTCCTCGGTTGCCGACGTGACCGCCCTGCTGACCGAAGCCCCGAACACGCAGGTGCTGCCGCTGCTCCCCACCAACGACGTCCTCGACGTCGGCACGTGGGAGGAGGAGCCGGAGCAACCTGCGACTGCGACCCACCGCGCGCCGAGCAAGGGGATCCCGTACGCCAAGGTGCTCGTGGCGATGGCCGTCGTACTGGCCGCTGTCATCGGTGGGCTGATGCTGCGCGAGAGCGTGAGCACCAACCCGCCCGCCGCGGCCGGTGGTACGCCGTCAGCGCCGGCTGTGACGGCGACCAACGCCCCGAAGACCACAGCGAAGCCCACACCGTCCAAGACGCCGTCGAAGACGCCGTCCGCCAAGCCGAAGCCGAAGGAGACGCCGCAGAACCCGCGAGCGGCGCTGGTGCAGACGCTGCGGACGCTGGCCGCGCAGGTGCGGGCGACGCAGGAGGGCAGTCGGACCAGGGCGCCGCGAGAGGCCGCGAACGACCTCGACCAGGCCGCCGAGGCGCTGGACAACGGGAACACCGAGCAGGCGGCCAAGAAGTTCTACGAGGCCCGGCAGCGCCTGTACGAGGCGCAGCAGCGGCAGCGCTGGCAGGCCACGCCGCAGATCGCCGCACTGTTCCAGGTGGTCGGCCAGAGCCTGCCGCGCCCCGACGGCGACGGTGGAGACGGCGATCGCGGCGACGAGTGAGCCACGCGACCTTCGGCAGGTGGCCGGTGTCACAGCGGGTGTCGGCCTCGTGCCGGGATGCTGAGAACCGCGATACTCGCGGGTAAGGCGTCCACCGGACCGAAGGAGCCGACGATGAGCAGGTTGCAGCAGACCGACGGGCTGACCGACATCCAGGAGGAGATCCTGAAGACGGTCCGCGCGTTCGTCGAGTCGGAGATCCTCCCGGTCGCCACCGAGCTCGAGCACCGCGACGAGTACCCGACCGAGATCGTCGAGGGCCTCAAGGAACTGGGCCTGTTCGGGCTGATGATCCCGGAGGAGTACGGCGGCCTGGGCGAGTCGCTGCTCACCTACGCGCTGTGCGTGGAGGAGATCGCGCGCGGCTGGATGAGCGTGTCCGGCATCATCAACACGCACTTCATCGTCGCGTACATGCTGCTCCAGCACGGCACCGACGAGCAGAAGCAGAAGTACCTGCCGCGGATGGCCACCGGCGAGGTGCGCGGCGCGTTCTCGATGTCCGAGCCCGGCTGCGGGTCGGACGTGTCCGCGATCAAGACCAAGGCCGTGCGCGACGGCGAGGCCTACACGATCAACGGCCAGAAGATGTGGCTGACCAACGGCGGCTCGTCGAACCTGGTCGCCGTACTGGTGAAGACCGACGAGGGTGCGGACTCGGTCTACAAGAACATGACGACGTTCCTGGTCGAGAAGGAGCCTGGGTTCGGTGAGGTGGACAAGGGCCTCAGCGTGCCGGGCAAGATCGAGAAGATGGGCTACAAGGGCGTCGACACCACCGAGCTGGTCTTCGACGGCTACCGGATCGACGCCGGCCAGATCCTCGGCGGCGTCCCGGGCAAGGGCTTCTACCAGATGATGGACGGTGTCGAGGTCGGCCGGGTGAACGTGGCCGCCCGCGGCTGCGGGGTGGCCCGGCGCGCGTTCGAGCTGGGCATCGCGTATGCGCAGCAGCGGGAGACGTTCGGCAAGAAGATCGCCGAGCACCAGGCGGTGCTGTTCCGGCTGGCCGACATGGCGGTGAAGGTCGAGGCCGCGCACGAGCTGATGGTGAAGGCGGCCCGGAAGAAGGACGCCGGCTCCCGCAACGACTTCGAGGCCGGGGTGGCGAAATACCTGGCCAGCGAGTACTGCGCCCAGGTGGTGGAGGACTCGTTCCGGATCCACGGCGGGTACGGGTTCTCGAAGGAGTACGAGATCGAGCGGCTCTACCGGGAGGCGCCGATGCTGCTGATCGGCGAGGGCACGGCCGACATCCAGCGGATGATCATCGGCCGCCGGCTACTGGAAGACTACAAGCTCTGACCGGCCGGCGTGCTGGGTCGACGGGCGGGGCGGTGCCAGTCGGCCCAAGCACGCGGCGGGGCAGGGTCCAGGGCCGCTACGCGGTGAGGCGTGGCGGCGACGTAGTTGCGGGCAGGCGTGAGTTGCCGGAACCGTGGCCGGACAGCAGCCAGATCCCGAGCTGAGTGATCTCGTGGCGCACGGACGCACCGACCCGGCGCGTGGTGATCAGCCCGGCTTCCCGCAGCACTGTCGCTTGGTGGCTGGCGGCGGCCGGTGAGATCTTGCAGCGCTTCGCCAGCTCGGTCGTCGTACAACCGACGACGGCGGCCTCCAGCGCGGCGGCCCGGGTCGAGCCGAGCAGCGAGCTCAGCGCGTCACTCGACGGGCAGTCGTCCGTCGACTGCTGCCGCAGCATGCCCGGCGCGTGGTGGATCGGGTACACCAGGATCGGCTTCAGGTCCGGGTCGCGCAGCTTGGTCGGCACCTGCCAGCAGAACGCCGACGGCTGCAGCTCGATCCCGCGCCCGTCCAGGTAGAGATCGCGGTCGTGCATGTCCAGCACCTGCAGCACCGGCGCGACCCACTTCACCCGCGGGTGCAGGGTCGACAGCAGCCGGTCCACCCCGTGCCGGGACAGCGCCTCGCCGCGATGCGCGTGGTCCGCCGACACATGCGTCCCGATCGACTTCCAGTACGGCGCGATCGCGGCGTCGTGGTAGGTACGGATGGCCCGGCCGAGCTTGTTCAGCGAACTCCGCTCGCCGCGCGCCAGCTCTCGCGTCCACGGCGACACCGGGCGGTACTTGCTCAGCAGCTCCAGCTGCTCGCGGATCTCCTGGCGCGGTGTGGCCAGCGCCATCTCCAGCGTGGTCTCGAAGTCCGGCGCGGCCTCGGCCGGGGTCAGGAAATCGGGGGAGTAGCCCTTCGGCGGCGTCAGCTCCAGCAGCAGCCGCATCTGGTCCGGGGCGACCTTGGCCCGCACGTACCGGCGCCAGTCGTCGAAGATCAGCCGGCCGTCGGTCTGCTGCAGCATGTGCAGGCTGAGCAGCACCTCCCAGAGCGGGGCGGGAGTGGCGGCGACCGTGACGCGGGCAAGATCACGTGGCGTGAAATGGATGCGGAGCACGGCGGACCCTCCCTGGTACTGACGTGTCACGGCATCCCCACCTGCCGTCGGTCGCAGAATGTGGTTGATCGCTGACCGAAAGCGATGGCGGCATTCAATCAAGGCGCTCGAACGCGGCACAACCGTTTGAACATTCCAAACCGTCGGGACTGGCGGCCATGGCAGAAGGCTGCCAGGTCAGCGACTGGGGCGTGTCTGATGGTCCAGCCCTGCAGCGCTCAAAGCCAGTGGTTGCGCTTGAACAGCCGGTAAAGCACGGTGCACGCGGTGGCCATCACGCCGAGAACGACGAAGTACGCGTACCTCATCCGCAACTCCGGCATGTAGTCGAAGTTCATCCCGTAGATCCCGGCGATCATCGTCGGCACCGCCAGGATGGCCACGTACGCCGCGATCCGGCGCATGTCCTCGTTCTCCGACACCTGCACCTGGGCCAGGCCGGCCTGCAGGATCGAGCTGAGCAGCTCGTCGAACGAGATCACCTGCTCCTTCACCCGCAGCAGGTGGTCGTCGACGTCGCGGAAGTAGTTCCGGGTCTCGTCGCTGATCAGCGGGTGCCGCAGCGTCGACAGCGCCCGCATCGGCCCGGCCAGCGGCGCCACCGCCCGCTTCAGCTCCAGCACCTCGCGCTTGAGCTGGTAGACCTGGTCGATCTTGCGCCAGCCGCGCGGGGTGAACATCTCGCTCTCGATCAGGTCGATGTCGGCCTGGACCGAGTCCGCGACCTCCAGGTACCGGTCCACCACGTGGTCGGCGATCGCGTGCAGTACGGCGCCCGGGCCGGCCGCCAGCCGCTCCGGCTCCTGCTCCAGCCCGTGCCGCAGGCCGGTCAACTCGCTGTGATCGCCGTGTCGCACGGTCACCACGAACCCGGCGCCGCAGAACACCATCACCTCACCGGTCGCCACCACCTCGCTGGTGGCCGTCAGATCCCCGTGCGGCACGTAGGTGACGGTCTTCAGTACGGCGAACAGCGTGTCGTCGTACCGCTCGAGCTTGGGCCGCTGGTGCGCCTCGGTGGCGTCCTCCAGGGCCAGCGGGTGCAGGCCGAACTCCTCGCCGACGATGGCCAACTGCCGCTCGTTGGGCTGGAACAGGCCGATCCAGACGAACCCCTGCCCGCGCCGGGCCCGGGTGAGCGCCTCGGTGTAGGAGTTGATCTTGAGGTCGCGGCGGCCGTCGCGGTAGAAGGCCCAGTCGACCAGAGCGCCGTCCAGCTTGCCGCTGGCGACCAGGTCGACCGGCTCCGGGACGCCTGGAGACCGCCGGGCGAAGACTCGTCCCATCCGGCGTGTCGCGCCCATGTCCCACCGTCGCCCGGTCATCACCGGCGAGGCTATCAAGGCGTGGTAACCAGCCGTCGGCAATGATGGGGGTGGAAGCACGTGGAGAGGAACGACGATGACCACGCAGGGCATGCCCTCGATGGACCCCCGGCCGAGCGGCCTGACGATCGGGACCTATGACACCTACCGGGAGGCGCAGCGAGCTGTCGACTACCTCTCGGACGAGAAGTTCCCGGTCGAGCACACGACCATCGTCGGCAACAACCTGCGCCAGGTGGAGAAGATCACCGGCCGGCTCACCTGGGGCAAGGCGCTCGGCGCGGGTGTGGCCAGCGGCGCCTGGTTCGGTCTGTTCGTGGGTCTGCTGCTGGGGCTGTTCACCAACGGCAACTGGCTGGCGGCCTTGCTCACCGGCGTCGTCCTGGGTGCGTTCTTCGGCCTGGTGTTCGGCGGCCTCGGTTACGCCCAGTCGGCCGGCCGGCGGGACTTCACATCGCGGACCGCGGTGGTGGCGACGACGTACGACGTACTGTGCGACTTCAAGTACGCCGAGGAGGCCCGCAACCACCTGGCCAAGCTGGCCCTCAAGGGTGAGGTCAACCCGCGACTGCCCGACCAGCCGATCCAGCAGCAGACGCCGCTGCAGCAGCCGCACGAGTGACGCCCGAGTGACGCCCGAGTGACGCCCGAGTGACGCCCGAGTGACGAAGGTCTCGCGCGGGTGAGAGGTAGGCCACGCGCGGGCTACTGCCCAGTCACGTCGACTTTCGGCAGCATGGGGTCCGGGGATACCGGAAGGAGCCGAGGGCATGCAGTTCGGGCGTAGCTACGAGGAGTTCGAGGTCGGCGCGGTCTACAAGCACTGGCCGGGCAAGACGGTGACCGAGTACGACGACCACCTGTTCTGCCTGCTCACGATGAACCACCACCCGCTGCACCTGGACGCGAGCTACGCCGAGCAGACCACCCAGTTCGGCAAGAACGTTGTGGTGGGCAACTACATCTACTCGATCCTGCTCGGGATGTCGGTCCCGGACGTCAGCGGCAAGGCGATCGCGAACCTGGAGATCGAGTCGCTGCGGCACGTCGCGCCGACCTTCCACGGCGACACGATCTATGGCGAGACCGTGGTGCTGGACAAGTGGGAGTCGAAGTCGAAGGACGACCGCGGCGTCGTCTACGTGGAGACCAAGGGCTACAAGCAGGACGGCACCGTCGTCTGCCTGTTCCGCCGCAAGGTGATGGTCCCCAAGAACAACTACCTGGAAGCCCGGGGTGGGGAACAGCCCGGCCGCCCCACCCCTGCCTCCTAGGCGAGCGTCAGCTCAGGAAGATCTCGATCACCGGGACCAGCACGTCCGGGCGCTGGATCGGGAGCTTGAGGGTGAGGGTGTCCGCGGACACGCCGCCCATGGTCGTGTTCTGCGCCTTGCGCTTCGGGTCGTTGACGATCCGCTTGATCTCCGAGGCGTCGTTCAGGAGCTGGGCGTACTTCACCTTGCCGGCCAGGCCAGCAAGGTGGATGTGGCCCATCGGCCAGGAGAACAGGTGCAGGTAGAGCCGGTCACCCTTCTGGGTGTAGCGGCAGTCGGCCGGTGCGGTCAGCTCGCTCGGCCGCGCGCCGCGGACCGACCGCTCGTGCAGCCGCATCCACTCGCCGATCGACGCCAGCGTGTTCAGCGCCCGAGGGTCGAACTCGCCGCGCCCGGTCGGGCCGACGTTCAGCAGCAGGTTGCCGTCCTTGGAGACCGAGTCGACCAGCATCTTCACCAGCGTCTCGGGTGACTTCCAGTCCAGGTTGTCCCGGTCGTAGCCCCAGCTGCCGTTCAGCGTCTGGCAGGCCTCCCACAGCACCGGCTGCCCGTCGCGGGTCATCGGCCCGTCCGGCTGGTACTGCTCGGGGGTGACGAAGTCGCCCGGGATGTCCAGCCGGTCGTTGATCAGGATGTCCGGCTGCAGCTCGCGGCACATCGCCATCAGTTCCTCGGACCGCCACTCGTCGCGGCCCTTGCCGTTGCCCGGACCTGGCTGTCCGTCCTCGCGGTTGCGGTTGGGGTAGGAGAAGTCGAACCACATGATGTCGATCGGGCCGTAGTTCGTCAGCAGCTCACGCGTCTGCGCGTGCAGGTAGTCGGCGTACACCTGGACGTCCCGTCCGGCCGCCTTCGCCCAGGCCTCCTCGTCGTACCGCTGCGGGTGCACGACGTCGATCGGGAACTCCTTGTGGTGCCAGTCGATCAGCGAGTGGTAGAACCCGACACCGAGCCCCTCCTCCCGGCATGCCTCGACGAACGGGCCGACCAAATCCTTACCCCACGGGGTTTTCGCGACCGTGTAGTCGGACACCGCCGAGTCCCACAGGCAGAAACCCTCGTGGTGCTTGGTCGTCAGTACGGCGTATCGCATGCCGGCCTCGCGGGCGGCCCGGGCCCACTTGCGCGGGTCGTACAGGTCGGGCTCGAAGTGGTCGAAGTACGGCTGGTAGTCCTCGTCGGTCAGCCGCTCGCGGTTCTTCACCCACTCGTGGCGGGCCGGCAGGGCGTACAGGCCCCAGTGGACGAACAGGCCGAACCGCCAGTCACGGAACTTCTCGACGGAGTGCGCAGGAGGCGCGTCGGTCATTTCGGATCTCCTCGGAGGTAGTTAACGGCCGCCCAGACCAGTGACGAGCAGGCCGCGGACAAGGTGCTTCTGCAGCAGGATGACGAGCAGGACGGTGGGCAGCATGGCCAGCACGGAGGCCGCCATCATCAGGTTCCACTGGGTGCCCTGCTGGCCGATGAACTGGGCCAGGCCGAGCGGCACCGTGCCCTTGTCCGCAACGCTGTTGATGATGATCAGCGGCCACAGGAAGCTGCCCCAGAAGCTGATGAAGGTGAAGACGGTCAGTACGGCGATGGCCGGCCGGGCCAGCGGCAGCATGATCCGCAGGAACGTGCCGAACGGGCCGCACCCGTCCACCCGGGCCGCCTCCTCGAGCTCGGCCGGCACGGTCAGGAAGAACTGCCGGAGCAGGAACGTGCCGAACGCGGTGAACGCCCAGGGCAGGATCAGCGCCCAGTAGCTGTCCACCCAGCCGAGCGACTGCATCAGCCAGTACATCGGGACGATCAGCACCTCCTGCGGCACCATCAGGGTGCCCAGGAACAGCACGAACAGTTGCTCACGGCCCGTGAACTTCAGCCGGGCGAACGCGTACGCCGACATGCTCGAGGCGATCACCACGACCAGGGTGCCGACGATCGCGACGAACAGGCTGTTCAGGAAGTACCGGCCGAACGGAGCGAACGTGAAGGCGTCGGCGTAGTTCTGCCAGCGGATCTCGGACCCGAACAGCTCCGGGGTCGGCGTGAACACCTCGTCCGCGGGTTTCAGCGAGGTGGACACGGCGTACACCAGCGGCACCAGGAACAGGATCGCGACGATCACCAGCAGGACGTGCGACACCCCGTTGCGGACGCGGCGCCCGACGTGGGCGGTGGTCTCAGACGTCATAGTTCACCCACTTGCGCTGGCCCAGGAACTGGATCGCGGTGATGCCCATGATGATCACGAACAGCACCCAGCCGGCCGCCGAGGCCAGCCCCATGGTGAGGAACTGCCAGCCCTGGTTGTAGACGTACATGACGATGGTCTGGGTGGACACGCCCGGCCCGCCCTGGGTCAGGATGAACGGCTGGGCGAACACCTGGAACGAGGTGATCAGCGTCATCGTGGTGGCGAAGAAGATCGACGGCGTGATCATCGGCCAGGTGACGTACCGGAACCGCTGCCACACCCCGGCGCCGTCGATCTGCGCCGACTCCAGTTGCGACTGCGGCACCTGGTCGAGCGCGGCGGAGAAGACCAGGAAGTTGTACCCGAAGCCCTGCCAGACCGACATCGCGACGATCGCCGGCATCGCCCAGGCCGACGAGCCGAGGAAGTTCGGCGCGCTCACCCCGAACCAGGTCTGCATCGTGCTGTCGATCAGCCCGCCGGGCTGGAACAGCAGCCGCCAGACCATCACGTTGGCCACCATCGGCGTCATCACCGGGATGAAGAACAGCACCCGGAACGCCTGCCGGCCCTTGATCTTCGGCCCGAGCCAGAGCGCCAGACCGAGCGAGACGACCACGTTCAGCGGGACGTACAGCACCACGAACAGCGCGGTGTTCAGCACCACCCGGCGGAACACCGGGTCGTTCATCAGCTGGGTGTAGTTGTCGAGGCCGAGGAACTGGCGCTCGCCGAACACCGGCCAGTCGAACAGGCTGATCGCGAGCGCCATCGCGGTCGGGAACAGCGTGAACAGCGCCAGGCCGCCCAGGCTCGGGGCCAGGAAGACGCTGGCGTGCCGGCCGTCCCGCCGCAGCGCGGGCCGCCGCCCCGCCCGGTCCGTCCGGGACGGCGGGCTGGGCGGAGCAGCGGTCGTGGTGTTGAGCGCGGCCATCAGGATCCGGCGCCCGCCTGGTCCTGGATGGTCTTCAGCGCCTGGTCCGGCGGGATCTCGCCGTTCAGCGCCTGGGTGCCGAACCGGTTGAGCAGGTCGGCGACCTGGACCCAGTTCTTCGAGGTGACCAGAGCGACGGAGTTCTCCGAGGCATAGTCGATGGTCTCCTTCGCGCCGTCGATCTTCGCGGCGGTGAACCAGGCGTCGTGAGCGGCGATCCGGGCCGGGTACGCGCGGCCGGCCGCGGCCAGTGTCGTCAGCGGCTTCTCACTCGTCATCGACATGATCGCCTGGAAGGCGGCGTCCGGCGTCTTGCAGGACCGGGAGATGCCGAAACCGGAGCCGGCGGTGTAGGTCTTGGACCCGTCCGGGCCGGCCGGGATCGGCGCGATGCCGAGCTGGAACTTGACCTTGCCCTTGGTGTCGATCAGCGACCACGGCCCGTTCAGCTGCATCGCGGCCTTGCCGGCGGCGAACTGCTGCGCCTCGAAGTCGGGGTTGCCGGACGGCACCTGCGGCGCGATCTTGTCGGTCTTGACGAAGTCGGCGTACTGCGAGAACCCGTCGACGAACTTCTGGTCGGTCAGCGCGAGCTTGCCGTCGGCGAGCGGCTCCGCGCCGGTCGTCGTCCGCACCCAGGAGGTGACGCCGAGGTCACCGGGCGCCGTCACCAGGCCGGTCCGCCCGGCGGCGGTGAGCTTCTTCGCGGCCGCCTTGAACTCGTCCATCGTCCAGCCCGGCTTCGGCTCGGCCACGCCGGCCGCCTTGAACATGTCCTTGTTGTAGAAGATCACCATCGGGCCGGAGTCGTACGGGATCGCGATCTGCTTCCCGTCCACCTTGAGGCCGTCCATGATCGGCTTGTCGAAGTCCTCGGCCTTCAGGCCGTACTTGCTCATCAGGTCGTCCAGCGGCAGCATCGCACCGGCGTACGACGCGGTCCGCAGGCTCTGCATGCCGATGATGCAGGGCGCCTTGCCGCCGGCCAGCAGGGTGCCGATCTTGGCCCAGTAGTTGTTCCAGTCGGTGCCCTGGAGCTTGACGGTGATACCGGGGTGGTCGGCGGTGGCCTGGTCGGCGACCTTCTGCCAGGCCGCCTGGTCCTCGGTGCCGCCGATCCAGAACGACCAGGTCAGGTCGGCCTTGTCGGCGGATCCGGAACTGTCACCGCCTCCACTGCCGTCATTGCCCCCGCACGCAGCCACCGCCGTGAGGGCGAGGGCCGAGAGGGTGGCGATCGCCCAGCGGCGCACCCGCGCTGGTGTTCGGTTCATCCTGACCTCCAGGGGAACTGGTACCTCGAAGAACGAGTTGATTCATCCGATCTATATGCTGTCCTCTTGACATGAGTCAACAGTTCGTGTCCTTAATTCAGGGACGAAACCTAGCGCTGAGCCTGAAAAAGTCGCTCAGACATCCGATGTGTGCGTGATTGACATCGGATGTCTGGCGCCGTTCCTGTGAAGGAGGTGGGTGTGCGGGTCACCGATGAGGCGATCGACCGGATCAAGCAGATGATCGTGACCGGCGAGCTGCGACCCGGCGATCGGCTGCCGCGCGAGCCGGACCTGGCCGCGCGCCTGGGCCTGTCCCGCAGCTCGTTGCGTGAGGCGGTGAAGGCGCTCGCGCTGATCCGGGTGCTCGAGGTGCGTCAGGGTGACGGCACGTTCGTGACGAGTCTCGACCCGGCGCTGCTGATGGAGACGATGGGCTTCGTCCTCGACCTGCACCAGGATGCGTCGGTGCTGGAGTTCTTCGAGGTACGGCGCATCCTCGAGCCGGCCGCGGCCGCCCGGGCCGCGCTGCGGATGGCGGACGCGGACATCGCCGAGTTGCGCCAGTTGCTCGACGACCTCGGCCCGGAGCCGTCGGTGGAGGACCTGCTCGCCAGTGACGTGGAGTTCCACCGGCTGCTCGCGGTCGGCAGCGGCAACCGCGCGCTCGCGTCGATCATCGACAGCCTGCGCCAGCCCACCTACCGGGCCCGGATCTGGCGCGGCCTGACCCAGAACGACGCCGTCGCCCGGACCTTGGCCGAGCACCGGGCGATCCTCGACGCGATCGAGGGGCGCGAACCGGAGGTGGCCAGGTCCTGGGCGACGGTGCACATTGCCGGCGTCGAACGCTGGATACAGGAAGCCGTCAACCTCGACGGGGAGGACGAAGCTCCAGAAGCACCGCAGAAGGCATCGGGAGGGTCAGTTCGACTGCTGCGCCGCTCGACTCCAGCGGAGTACTGACCAGCCGGGTGCGCTCGGCCAGCTCGGCGAGCTGCTCGTCGGTCGGCCAGTCCTCGACGCCCAGCTCGACCGCGGCCGTGGCGACATCGCCGACGCCGATCCCGAGCGTGGTCGCGGTCGCCTCCCAGGCCGGATCGACGCCGGGCACCTCGACGCGGACCGTCCTGGACAGTTCCGGCGCACCGCCCGCCTTGGTCTGGTCGAGGGTGAGATTCCACAGCAGTACGGCGATCCGCTCGTCGTCCCGTGATGCCCAGGCCTCGACCAGGCTGCCGCCGCCGTCCCCGGTCAGCGTGACCGGCAGCTCGACCGGGCCGAGCCGGCTGAGCAGGCTCATCGCGTGGAACCGCGGCTTCGCCACGCCACCCACGGTCTGCAGGCCGAACCCGCCGTGCAGGAAGCGTGGTGGGCGGCCCAGCTCCTCGAAGTGGTCCGACGCGACCCAGTAGGCCAGCGCGTCCACCCGCCCGGCCGCCGACTTCATCCCGCGGAGCAGGAACACCCCGGAGAACACCGAGTCGTTGATCGGGTTGAAGTGCGTCGGCGTCACTCCCCACTCGGTCCACAGGATCCGCGCGTCGCTGAACCCGTGCCGGTCCAGCGAGGCCTGCACGTCGAGCGGCGGGCTCCCGTAGGTGTGCGTCGACACGAAGTCCACCGGGGTGCCGTGAGCGGCGGCGTGCGCGAGGAGGTCGTCGACCCATCCGGCCGCGGCCGACGACGGGCCACCGATCGCGAGCCGGGTGTCGACCGACTTCACGGCCGCCGCGGTCACGTCGTACAGGTGCAGCCACTCGGTCTTCGTGCCAGACCAGAAGACCTCGAGATTGGCTTCGTTCCAGACCTCGAAGTCCCAGGTCAGCACCTCGTCGAGGCCGTAGCGCTCCACCAGGTGCTCGACGAGGGCACGGACCAGGTCGTACCAGGCGTCGTACGACGACGGCGGCGAGATGATCGCGCCGTACTCGAAGACCGTCTTGGCCGGATCGCTGGCCAGCTCCCGGGGCATGAAGCCGAGCTCGACCACCGGCCGCAGGCCGATCCCGAGCAGCTTGTCGTAGATCGCGTCCACGACCGAGAAGTCGTAGCCCGACGCGCCGAACACGTGCGTGTCGTCGTGGAAGATCGCGTGCGCCCGGACCGTCCGGACACCGATCTCGTCATGCATCCGGCGGAGCGCCTGCTCCAGTTCGGCGCCGATCTCCCGGCCGCCGCTGCGGTCCGTGCAGAGCAGCTGGCTGAGCCGTTCGCTGCCGATCATCGGCACCCACGGCATGGCCAGCTCGGTGCCCTCGGCAACGGCATCGACGGCCACGGTCACCACGGGCACCTCGTTGCCAGCGACCAGCGGCACCGCGTTGACGACCTGGCCGGCGCGGCCGGCCACGGTCACCTCGGGCACACTCGCGACCGCATAGCGGTACGGCGTCCCCGGGGTGCAAGTGGTGTCGACGTACGGCGGCGCCGGGACCGACAGGACGTCACCGCTGTGGTGGTCGACCGGCTCGAGTGGACCGTGGTCGCCGGTGCCGCGCAGGATCAGGTATCCCGCCGCCCCGTCGACCGGTGACCAGTCGATCGTGACCTGGCCGGCCCCGCCGACCGCGGTGACCTCCTTGGGTGGATCGAGGTCCGGGAAGCTGAACTCCCGCTCCTCGTCGCTGCGGATCGCGATCCGCGCGTCCCAGTCGGCCTTGGCGTCGTCGTGCTGCATAGAGAATCTCCTGTGGTGTCTACTCGAGGCCGGACTCGAACTGCTCCATCGCGATCAGCGGCCGGATCCGCTGCTCGACCTGCCGGGTGCTGAAGTTCCGCCGGATCACGTCACCGGCGAAGACGTTGCCGATGGCTCCCATCACCATGGCCTGGTCCAGCGACAGGTAGCGGCGGGCGATCGTCGCGGACCGGACCGCGACCGAGTCGAAGAAGCCGCCACCGCCGTACGCCTTCAGGTTGTTCTCGATCCGGGCCAGATTGTCGATCGCCTGCCGCGGCGCGTACTGCATCGCGAGGAAGGCCGCGTGCGGGGTGACCACGCCGTCGCCGAACGTCGGGTTCGGGTTGGTGCCCTCGCGGCAGCCCTCGAAGCCGGCGTCGTAGTTGGTCGCCTCCAGGTCGGACGGGTAGCCGCCCGGGTCCATGCCGATCGCGTCGACGCCGTACACGGAGTACCCGCCCTTGGGGTTCGAGGCGGGGGAGAAGCCCCAGTAGCCGTACTTGGCGTCGTCCATGCCGTGCTCGATGTGCGCGCGAACGGTGAGCGGGTGGTTGATCCCCCAGCTCCGCGGCGCCCACGTCGACTCGGGGATGAACAGGTCCGGCATCAGCGACTCGAACATGTCGCCGCCCCAGGACGGGACCAGCCGCATCCCGCGGTACGAGTACGTGCCCTCGAAGACGTCCAGGCCGAGGTACGTGCGGTGCACACCCTTCGGGCGCTGCTCCACCCAGGACCAGTCGCACGAGTCCGGGAAGGTCCGGTAGGTGGCGAAGTACTGCGTGTGCGGCACCTGCCCGAGCGCGAACCCGATGTACGGCGCGATCCGCGCCTCGGTGTTGCAGGTGTCGTAGTGGAACTTGCGGTAGTACACGTCCGGACCGGTGCCGGCGTGGTTGCCCTTGTCGGTCTCCTCGTCCGGCGGCGGGGTCTCGAAGAAGCCACCGCGCATCAGGCCACCGGGCCGGGCCGCGGGGTTGTAGTAGTAGGCGAAGTTCATCTTGCTCAGCAGGGACTCCGCGAGACCGCGGGCGAGCGGCTCGGCGTTGCGCACCACCATCAGCGCGGCCGCGAACCAGCCGTTGTCGACACTCGAGACGAACGGCGTGATCGGCCTGGTCCCGTCCGGGTCGGTGTACAGCACCTCACCGGTCGACTCGTCGTACCAGTTGAAGTACATGCCACTCGGCTCGTGGTGGTCGACCCTGGTCATCGTGGTCAGGGTCTGGACGATCCTGCGGTACGACTCCTGCGGCGAGATGATGCCGAGCCGGCGGGCGACGACCGTGCTCCACAGGTAGCCGCCGATGTTGGTGGGAGACGTGTAGCGGCTGCGGACCGGGCTCGTGACCGACTCGCCGATGTTGTCGGCGGGCAGCCCGGTCTTCTCGTCGGTCATCGCGACCAGGCTGCGCCAGGTGTCACGGGCCCAACGCCCGACCAGAGCTTTGTCTGCAGTGCTCGGCTTCCAGCCACCCTTCAGAAGCTCTGCAGGTGATGGCGTTCCACCGAAGGCGGGTGTGGCGGTTCCGGCCAGGGCGGCGGCGCCCGTGGCGGCTAACAGGGTGCGGCGACTGATGTTGGCGGTCATCTGTCTCTCCAGAAAGGGGTCTATTTGAGTCCGGTGATCGCAATGCCCTTGGTGACGTGGCGCTGGAAGATCAGGAACATGACCAGCACCGGTATGACGACCACGACCGCGCCGGCCATCAGCAGGCCGTAGTTCTGCGCGTTCTGGCCCTTCGAGTACAGCGCCAGGGCGACCGGGAGGGTGTACTTGTCCTGGGTCTGGGCGATCACCAGCGGCCACAGGAAGTTGTTCCAGGACCCGAGGAAGGTGAGGATGCCGAGCGTGGCCAGGGCCGGCTTGGTCAGCGGCAGCATGATCCGGGCGAAGATACCGAGCTCACTGCTGCCGTCCACCCGGCCGGCGTCCATCAGGTCGTCCGGCAGCCCGAGGAAGAACTGCCGCATCAGGAACACGCCGAACGGCGAGACCAGGAACGGCAGGATCAGGCCCGGGTAGCTGTTGGCCAGGCCGGCGTTGGTGACGAGCACGAACAGCGGCACGAACGTGACCATGCCGGGGATCATCAAGGTGGCCATCACCAGCACGAACAGCGCGTTGCGGCCCTTGAACCGCAGCTTGGCCAGCGCATAGCCGATCATCGAGCAGAACGCCAGGTTCCCGGCCGTCACCGCCAGCGCGACCACGGTCGAGTTGAAGAAGTACCGCGGGAAGCTCTCCTTGCTGAACAGGTCGGAGTAGTTCTGCGAGGTGGCATGCTCCGGCCACCAGGTCGGCGGGACCCGGAGCAGCTCGCCCTGGGTCTTGAAGCTGCCGAGCAGCATCCAGACGAACGGCGCGGCGACGGCGACCAGGCCGAGCACGCCGATCAGATAGATCCACCAGGTACGGCGCATCACTTCTCCCTCAGCAGCCGGAACTGGATGAACGTGACCACCGCGATCACGACGAACAGCAGGTAGGCCATCGCCGTGGCCAGGCCGTAGTTGCCGAAACCGAACTGCTCGTAGGTGTACATCGACACCGACAGCGTGCTGTTCAGCGGACCGCCGTCGGTCATCACGAACGGCTCCTCGAAGAACTGCAGGTAGCCGATGCCGGTGGTCACGCAGTTGAACAGGATGGTCAGCCGGAGCAACGGCAGGATCAGGTACCGGAACCGTTGCCACGGGCCCGCGCCGTCGATCTGGCCGGCCTCCTCGACGGACTGCGGGATGCCCTGCAGCCCGGCCAGGAAGATGATCATCGCGGCCCCGAAGTTCCGCCAGACCGCCATCGCGATCAGCGACGGCATCGCCCAGGTCTCCGACGCCAGCCAGTTCGGTCCCTGGATGCCGAACCAGCCGAGCACGGTGTTCAGCAGGCCGGCGTCCGGGGCGAGCACGAACCGCCAGATCACCGCGATCGCGACGATCGAGGTCACCACCGGGAGGTAGTAGCCGACCTTGAAAAGCGCCTGGAACCGCTTGATGCCACGGTCCAGCAGCACCGCGGCGGCGAGTGCGACGACCAGCGTCAGCGGTACGCCGAGCAGCACGAAGTACGCGGTGTTGAACGCGGCCTTCCGGAACGTCTCGTCCTGAAAAGCCTTCACGTAGTTGTCGAACCCGACCGGATCCACCGCGAACGGCGTCCGCAGGTCCCGCTGCCGCATGTCGGTGAAGCTGGTCAGCAACGACCCGACCACCGGCCCCGCCGTGAACGCCAAGAACAAAACCGCAAACGGCAAAACCAGGATCCACGCAGCAGCAGTCTGATGATCCAGGCGGCCACGGCGGGGTGGGCGCCCGCCGGCTCCAGCCGAGGCGGGCTCAGCCCGGCCCGTCGGCGGGGCGCCCGATCGCCTTTCCTGCTTTCCTCCTGCCGGGGCGCGCAGCGCCCCGGCAGGAGCTGTCTCTCGACTCATCGCGATCAGCTACCGGTGCCGATCGACGAGGCCTGGGTCTGGATCGCCTTGGCGGTGTCGGCGGGGGACTGGCCGGCCTTGGCCATCTTCTCGACCTCGGTGTCGAAGACGGTCGCCACCTGCTCCCAGTTCACGATCGCCGGCGGCGCCTTCGCGGACTCCAGCTGCTTGCCGAACACCGGCAGCAACGGGTCGCTGGAGATGCTCGGGTCGTCCCACGAGCTCTTCACCGCAGGCAGGTCCGACGACATCTTGAACCAGCTCGCCTGCGTCTTCGGGTCGCTCAGGAACTTGACCAGCTTCCACGCGCTGTCCTTGTTCTTCGAGGTCTTGAAGACCACGAAGTTCGACCCACCGACGAACGACGTCGAGGTCTTGTTCTTCGGGATCTCGAAGACCCCGATGTTCGGCTTGATCGCGTCTCCGCCGAGCTTGGCCACCGAGCCCGCCATCCACGGCCCGGAGATGAACATCGGCACCTGCCCGCTGACGAACTGCGCCTCGGTCTGGTTCGGCGGCAGGTCGGTCCCGGCCAGCTTCTCGGTGAAGAAGCTCTGGTAGTACTTCAGCCCCTCCTGCATCTCCGGCGTGTCGAAGGTGAACTCCTTCTGGTCCTCGCCGGTGATCTCGGCGCCCGCGGACCAGGCGAACGGCATCACCGTCTGCCAGGACCCGTTGCCGCCCGGCTGCAGGTTGATCCCGTACTTCGCGCCGGCCTTGTCCTGCATCGCCTTCGCCATCGCCTTCAGGCCGTCCCAGTCGGTCGGCGGCGTGGTGATCCCGGCCTTCGCGGCCAGGTCCTTGCGGTAGTACACCAACCGCGTCTCGACGTACCAGGGAACGCCGTACTGCGTCCCGCCGACCTTGGTGGTGTCGAGCGCGCCGGGGTAGAAGCCCTCGCTGTCGAAGCCCTGCGGGGTCGGGTCGAGCGCGCCGAGGTCGGCGAACTCGCCCATCCAGGTGGTGCCGACCATCGCGGCGTCCGGCAGCGTCTGCGCGGTGATCGCGGTGGTGAACTTGTTGTGCGCGGCGTCCCACGGGATCGGCGTGACGGTGACCTTCACGCCCGGGTTGGCCTGCTGGAACTCCTGCATCAGCTTGGGCAGGTTCTCGCCCTCGGTGCCCATCGCCCAGACGGTCAGGTTGCCGGTGGCAGGTCCTTCGCTGACCGTTGTCGTCGCCTGCGAACCCCCGCTGGGGGAGTCCTCCGACCTGCCACACCCTGTCAGCGCAAGGGCTGTGGCGGTGATCGCAGCGCTGCCGATCACCAGTCGGCGGCGGATGCTGTGGGTGATCATCTGTGTCTCCTCACTCGGTTACTTCCGCAGCTGTTTCATTCGTTGCCCGCCCCACCGCCCCGGTCAGGGCTCCCGTGCCGCAGCTGTCCCGCAGCACGAGTTGTGTTGCCAGTACGTCGTTGCGCGCCCGGGTCCGCTCTCCGGTCACCCGCTCGTGCAGTCGCTGTGCCGCCAGCCGCCCCAGTTCGGTCATCGGCTGCCGCACCGTCGTCAACCCCGGCGACACGTACCGCGCCGCCATCACGTCGTCCCACCCCGTCACCACGATCTCCCGAGGTACGGCGACGCCCGCCGCCAGCAACGCCTGCACCGCAGCGAGCGCGAGCTCGTCGTTGGCGCAGACCAGCCCGTCGGGCCGCTTCTTTGCCGTCAGCAACCTCGTGGCGACGGTCGTGCCGGCTTCCTCGGTCATCGGCACGCGCTCTGGTTTCGGCACGTTCATCCCACGACTGCGGAGAGCTTGTGCGAACCCGGCGTACCGTTCGCCGACGTCGTACCCGCTGTCGGGATCACCGACGAAGAGCAGGCCGGTCCGGCCGTGGTTCAGTAGTCTTGTGGTGAGCTGCTCCGCGCTCGCCGCGCTCTCGCTGCGGATCGAGTCGCAGCCGGTCACCGGCGGATGCGCGATCAGCACCAGCGGCACCCCGGCCTTGCGCAGCCCCTGGATCGTCGGCAGGTCCAGCGCGTTGCCGTGGACAACTATCCCGTCAACCCGCCCGGCCAGGTCGCGGACGGTGCGGTTCGGATCCGGGTTGCCGTGTGTGACGGTGATGATGACGCTCTGGCCGTGCTCGCCGGCCCAGCGCTCGTACCCCATCAGCAGGTCGCCGTAGAACGGGCCGGCCAGGTCGGGCAGCACGAGCCCGTGCGCCTCGTGACGTTGGACCGCCAGGCTGCGGGCGGCGCGCAGCGGTACGTAGTTGAGCTCGCGTGCCGCCTGGTCGACCCGGGCCTTCGCCTTCTCCGACACCGGCCCGGTCCCTTGCAGGACACGCGAAACCGTCGCGATCGACAGCTTCGCGAGGGCCGCGACGTCGTAGATCGTCGCGGGCCTGCCGGTGGGTCCGGGTGCCACGTTCTCGCTCCTGGGAGGTTGGAGTGGAAGCGCTTACAGTTTTCGACCCTGCCTTGTCCGGGGTGGGTTGGTCAAGGGGTCGACATCGATCTGGGACCATGAAATCGTGACCATCAACGAACGACAGGACCAGCTGTTCCTGATCCGCCACGGCGAGACCGAGTGGAGCAGGTCGGGCAAGCACACGTCGGTGACAGACCTCCCGCTGACCGCGGAAGGTGAGCGCGTGGCCGCCTCGCTGAAGACACGGCTGGCCGGTGAGACCTTCGAGCTGGTGCTGACCTCGCCACGGGAGCGGGCCCGCCGTACGGCGGAGCTCGCGGGGTTCCCGGACGCGGAGGTCGTCGAAGACCTGGTCGAGTGGGACTACGGGGACTACGAAGGCATCACCACCGCGGAGATCCGCAAGACCGTGCCGGGGTGGACGGTCTGGTCGCATCCAGTACCCAACGGCGAAACGCCCGCGCAGGTCGCGTCCCGGCTCGACCGCGTGAACGCTCGCATCGCCGCCGTACCCGGTGATGTCCTCGTCTTCGGCCACTCACATGCCCTGCGCGGCCTCACCGCCCGCTGGCTCGAGCTCGACGTCACCGAGGGCCGTCACTTCGTCCTCAACACCGCCACCATCTCGACCCTCGGCTGGGAACGCGGCTCACCTGCGGTCCACCGCTGGAACAACGAATAGGTCGACCAGCAGGTCCGCGCGGGCCTGGCGGTGCTCCGGTCGCAGCCGTGCACCCCGGTTGAGTGTCGCTTGCCCGTGCAGCGCACTCCAGAACACCTCGGTCGCCGTCTCGGCATCTGTCGTCACGTACGGCGTGACTCCGGCCAGGATCTCGGTGAACGCCTCCCGGAGCACCGCCGGCGTGTCCGTCGTCCCGAACACCAGCTCGGTCCGCCGGACGAACATCGCGTCGTACATCGCCGGATGCTCTTCGGCGTACCCGAGGTAGGCCCTCGTCAGCCCGCGCAACCCATCGTCCGCACGCCCCTCACGCAGTACGACGGCCAGCTCCTCGAATCCTTGCAGCGCAACGGCCGCGGCGATCGCGTCCATGTTCGCGAAGTGCCCGTAGAGCACCGGCTGGCTGTAGTCGACCTGCTCCGCGAGCCGCCGCGTGGTGACTGCCTCCCACCCCTCGGCCTCCGCCAGCTCCCGGGCCGTCCGGACGATCAGCTCCCGGCGCTCCGCCCGGGCCCGCTCCCTGCGTGACTCACTCGGCATAGCCGAACTCTAGCACTGCTAGACAATCTAGCGATGGCAGTGCTAGCGTCGCTAGAAAAGTTAGCGACGCTAGATTCAGGAGTTCACCATGCGCCGTTTCACCACTGTTCTCACCATCCTGCTCGGCCTGTTCCCGATCTCGTTCGGCGTGCGGTTCCTGCTGCTCGATCCGCAGGGCGCCGCCGCGGGATTCGGCACCGAGTCCTGGCCCACCGGCGCGGCGGCCGGCTACCTGGCCGTCAAGGGGATCCGTGACATCGCCTTCGGGCTGATCATCCTGGCCCTGCTCGCTCTTGGTGAGCGGCGCGCGACCGGAGTGGTGCTGGCCGTCGGGGCGATCATTCCGTTCGTCGACATGGTCGTCGTACTGACCCATGGCGGCACCGTCGCGACCGCCCTCGGCGTCCATGCCCTGACCGGCGTCGTCGTACTCGTCAACGCCTACCTGCTACTGCGCGAGCGTCCCTCAGTTCGCCGCCCACTCGTAGAGGTCGATCGTGCAGTGCTCCTGGAACCCGAGCGCGGCGTAGACGGACCGTCCGGCCGGTGACGAGCCGAGTACGGCGTACTCGACACCATGCGCCTGTCGTAGCGCGGTGTACGTGATCGCGGCCCCGATCCCGCGTCGGCGGGCTTCGGGGACGGTCATCACGAAGTACACCCCGGCGGCGTCGGCCGCGTGAAAGACGGTGGTCGTCGCGACCGGTTCGCCGTCCAGCCGGCCGAGGTAGTGCCGCCACGGGAATCCGAGGCCGAGGCGGCGGTAGATGTCGGCGACCCAGCGGGCTTCGCGCTCACCCTCGCCGAAGCCGCGACCGAGTGTGTCCGCCCAGATCTTCAGCTGGTCCTCGGTGTCCACCAACGTCATCTCGAGCCCGGGAACCGTGGCCGGCTGGCGCAGCTCGGTCAGCTTCACCGCCATGCCCGGTTCGCTACCGCCGTACGTGAAACCGGCGTCGAGCAACCGCGAGCCGAGATCCGTCGGCCGCATCGACGGTCCCACGTGCCAGCACCCCGGCAGGGCCCGATCCCTCAACTCCTGCAGGGATTCCGCGATCACCCGATCAGCCTCGGCGTCCGGCAGGTCAGCCGCGACGACCGCATTGTGGTAGTCGATCGGCGACCCGCCGATCGTCCACCGGACCGCGCCGTCATCGCGCTGCACCCCACCACCGGCAGCCCCCATCGCCATCAGCAACTCGGCTGCGTTCTCCTCGATCGCCCGTACCACGGAGCTGTCATCCATCCGGCCAGTGTCATTCACCACCCGGGCGCGGCGCGATCGGATTCCAGCTGCCACCATGAGTTCCATGGGCCCGGCGGACACGCTCGGCGGGTTGTTGGCAGCATGGCGGCACGACCTCTTCGTGGGTCGCGCGGCTGAGCTCGACCTGTTCCGAGCCGCCTTGGGAGCCGAGGAGCCGGCCTTCCGGATGCTGTTCCTGGTCGGGCCCGGAGGAGTCGGAAAGACGACGTTGCTCGACGCGTACGCCGCAATCGTCGACGAGGCGGTCACCTGCGTCGTCCGCATCGACGGCCGGGACGTCGTCGGCACTCCCGCCGGGGTGACCGAGGCACTCGCGGGCACCGTCGACATCGCGCCGGGCGACGCTGCGATTCGGCTGCCGTACGGCGAGCGGCTGGTCCTGCTCGTCGACGGCTGGGAGCGGCTCAGCCCGGTCGAGAGCTGGCTGCGGGAGCGGCTGTTGCCCCGGCTGCCGGCGTCGACGATCGTGGTCGTCGCGAGCCGCGAGCCGCCAGGACCGGAGTGGCGGGCCGATCCGGCGTGGTCCGAGTTGCTGCGCATCGTCTCGCTGCGGAATCTCGAGCAGGCCGACGTCCGCCGGTACCTGGATCGGCGTGGCGTCCGCGCCGACCGGCATGCCGACGTACTCAGCCTCACCTACGGTCATCCGCTGGCGCTGTCACTGCTCGCTGACCGGCTCCGGCGGGACCCGGACGCGGACCTGACCACGTTGCCGATGGACGTGGTGGCCGGGTTGCTCCGATGGCTCGTCGCCGACGTGCCGTCGGTTGCCCACCAGCGAGCCCTCGAGGTGTCCGCTGTCGCGCGTACGACGAGCGAAGGCCTGCTGCGCGCAGTGGTCGCCGACACGGGTGACCCGCACCTGGTGTTCCAATGGCTGGCCGGGCTCTCCGTCACGGAGCTCCGAACCGGCGGCCTGGTGCCGCACGATCTCGTCCGCGACGTGCTCGACGCCGACCTGCGCCGGCGTGATCCGGACGGCTACCGCGAGGTGTTCCGCGCGGTGCGTGCCGATACGTTGGCGCGGATCCGCGGCAGCGAGGGCCGGGCACAGCAGCACGCGATCGCGGACCTGAAGTTCCTGTTCCGCAACCTGCGCAGCGTCCTCGCACCGGTGGAGTGGCAGACCTGGGGCAACGAGTACCCCGACCGGGCCCGGCCGGCCGATCATCAGGCGATCGAAGACCTCGTCCGCACCGGGGAGGGCGACGACTCGGCCGCGCTGGTCAGGCGGTGGCTGGACCGCCAGCCGGACGGGTTCCACGTGATCCGGGGGATGGACGGGACCGTTCGCGGCGTCCTCGCGCTGCTCGACCTCACCGTCGCGACGCCGGCGGATCGCGACGCCGATCCGGGTACTGCGGCCGCCTGGCGCTTTGCCCAGAGTACGGCGCCGGTGCGAGCCGGTGAGTCCGTCGGACACTGCCGGTTCATCGTCGATTCCGAGGTGTACCAAGGCCCGTCTGCCACGCTGAACGCCGTACCGGTCCTCACCCTGCAGCGGCAGCTGGCCACTCCACACCTGGCCTGGGACTTCGTCACCCTGGCCGAGCCGGACCGGTGGAACGACTACTTCGCCGCCGCGGACATGCCGCGGGCAGTGGGTGCGGACTTCGTCGTGGGTGGCCGTCGCTACGGGCTGTTCGGCCACGACTTCCGGCGGGTCCCGGTCGAGCTGATGACCGAACGCTGGACCGAGCGTGCCCTGGCGGACGACGCCCTGCTGCAGCCGGCCGCGGTCCCGGAGCCTGAGTTGCTTGTGCTCGCCCGCGGTGACTTCGCCGATGCCGTCAAGCAGGCGTTGCGAGACCTGCACCGCCCCGACCTGCTGAGGCGCAATCCGTTGCTGCGCACGCGTTGTGTCTCCGGCCACGAGGATGCCGACGGACTGGGGAAGCTGCTGCACACCGCCGTCGCCACCTTGGCCGACGATCCTCGCGACGACCGGCTGTACCGCGCGCTGCAGACGACGTACGTCCGGGCGTCTCGCACCCAGGAAGCAGCGGCCGCGGCGCTCGGCCTCCCGTTCAGCACCTACCGTCGGCACCTGCGGCAAGGGCACGACCGCGTCGTCGCCTGGTTGTGGCGACGAGAGCTCGGCCTGAGTGAGCACAGGTGAACAGTCTTTGACCTGGTAGCCGGACCGGGATCGTCGGCACCTTCGCTACAGGAGGTTTGCCATGACATCGACCGATCGGGACCGCGCCGTCGTCCTCGGCGGCAGCATCGCCGGCATGCTCGCGGCGAGGGTCCTCTCCGAGACGTACGCCGAGGTCGTCGTGGTCGACCGTGACGAACTCGGCCCCGAGCTGGCGCCTCGCCGCGGCACGCCGCAGTCGCGGCACCTGCACGGCTTGCTCTCGCGTGGCCACACAGTGCTGGAGGATCTCTTTCCGGGGCTGACCGCCGAGCTGAGCGCGGATGGAGCGCGGGTCGGCGACATGCTCGCGGACACCCGCCTGTGCTTCGGCGGGCACCGTTTCCGGCAGGGAGTCTCTGGCCTCCCCGCGATCTGCGTGAGCCGCCCGGCCCTGGAGACGACGGTACGGCGCCGCGTCCTGGCGCTGCCGTCCGTCAGGGTGCTCGGGCGGCACGACGTCGCCGGTGTGATCGCCGAGGGCCGGCGGATCGTGGGCGCCCGGGTGGTCGGCCGCGCCGATGGCAGCGCGCCGGTCGAACTGCCCGGCGACCTCGTCGTCGACGCGACCGGTCGCGGATCGCGGCTTCCGGTGTGGCTCGAGGCGCTCGGCTTTCCGGCGCCGAGGCAGGACCGGCTCGCGGTCGGCGTCGGCTACGCCAGCCGGCGCTACCGGCTCCGTCCTGGTGCCCTGGGCAACGACCTGGTGGTGATCTCCGCTCCCTGCCCGGCGCGGCCGCGAGGTGGTGGCCTGTCGCTGATCGAGGACGGGAACTGTCTCGTCACGCTGATGGGCGTCCTCGGCGATCATCCCCCGACCGACCCGGACGGCTTCCTGCGGTTCGCCGCCGACCTCGCGCTACCGGACCTGTCCCGGATCCTGGCGACAGCCGACCCCTTGGACGATCCGGTCGCCTACCGGTACCCGGCGTCGCGGTGGTGCCGATATGACCGGCTGGACCGCTTTCCGGCCGGCCTGGCCGTACTCGGCGACGCGGTCTGCACGCTCAACCCCGTCTACGGACAGGGAATGACGGTCGCGGCGCTCGAGGCCGAGGCGCTTCGCCGGCACCCGGCCGACGGCCGCCCACTTCTCGGCCACCTTCGCGAGACCGGCCGGATCGCCGGCGCCGCCTGGGCCCTGGCGAGAGGAGCCGACCTGTCGTTCCCCGAGATCCCCGGCCGGCGGACGGCCCCTGACCGCCTCTTCGGCCGGTACGTCGGGATGCTGCAGGCCGGCGCCGCCCGCGACGTGCACCTCGGACGAGCGTTCCTCCGGGTGACCAGCCTGGTCGATCCGCCGACGGCCTTGCTCCGTCCCGCGGTCGTGGCCCGGGCATTGGCGGCAGCTAGCCCGGTAGCGCGTTCCACTGCTCGAGCGTCGAGGCCAGGAGCGTCGTGGTCGGCAGGGTCAGGAACTCCGCGCGGGTGACGAACCTCGCATCGGAGGCGTCGTCACCCGGCGTGAGGCTGCCACCGACAGCCGTCGCCTCGTAGTCGCGGATCACGTAGAGCGTGCCCTTCGGGCCGTCGCGCTCGACCTCGCCGACCAGCTCGCCGACCTCGACGGTGAGACCGGTTTCCTCCGCGACCTCCCGCGCCACTGCGGCCGGGTCGTCCTCTCCCGGCTCGACCCGCCCGCCCGGGACCGACCAGAGCCCACGGCCGGGCTCGTTCGCTCTCCGGACCACGAGCAGCCGGTGCTGGTCGTCGTACACGAGGGCCCCGACGCAGTCGACGCGGTGCGCATCCATGCCAACCCACGATAGGGGCACCCTGGGGACAACGGGCGGGTTCTGGGGAAGACGCGGATAGCATCAGCCGTGACAGTTGTCCATGGAAGGGATCCGGCACCGCTCGTGCGTATCGACCTGCACACCCATTCGAACCGCTCGGACGGCACCGACCCGGTGGACGTCCTGATGGCGCACGCCAAGCGGGCCGGCCTGGACGTGATCGCGCTCACGGATCACGACACCGCCGACGGGTGGGCCGACGGCCGTCGCGCCGCGGAGCAACTCGGCCTCGGGTTCGTCCCCGGGCTCGAGATCTCCTGCAAGCTCGACTACATCAGCGTGCACCTGCTCGGGTACCTGCCGGATCCGTCGTACCCGGCGCTGGCCGAGGAGCTGCGGATCGTCCGCGACGGCCGCACCGACCGGATCCCGTCCATCGTCGCCCGGCTGAACGGCCTCGGCGTCACCCTGACCGTGGACGAGGTCCTCGCCCAGGCGACCGGTACGCCGTCGGTCGGCCGGCCGCACGTGGCCGACGCGCTGGTCGCGAACGGGACGGTCGCCAACCGCAGCGAAGCGTTCGACCGGTTCCTGGCCGACGGCAAACCGGGACACGTGTCGCACTACGCGATCGAGCCCGGGCGCGCGATCGACCTGGTCCGCGAGGCCGGCGGAGTCCCGATCATCGCCCACCCCTGGGGCCGGTCCAGCTACAAGGTGATGACCGCGGACACCATCGCCCGCCTGGTCGACGACCACGGGCTGGCCGGGATCGAGGTCGATCACCAGGACCACTCCGAGGAGTCCCGGACGGCGTTGCGCGGTATCGCGCGGGACCTCGACATCATCTACACCGGCTCCAGCGACCACCACGGCGTCGGGAAGATCGACCACGACCTGGGCGTGAACTCCACCGAGCCGGAGCAGTTCGAGCGGCTCCTCGAGGTCGCCAAGGCCAATGCAGCCGCCGCTACCGAGGCTCGGGTGCCCGAGGCCTACCTGCCGTGAACAATGTCATCAACCTGGCGTTGCTCAGCGAGGTGGTGGTCACGCTGTTCGTGATCATGGACCCGCCGGGCACGGTGCCGGTGTTCATCTCGCTGACCGCCGGCCAGTCCCGCGCGGTCCGGAAGAAGGCCGCCTGGCAGGCGGTGCTGGTCGCGTTCGGCGTGATCGTCGTGTTCGCCGCCTTCGGCCAGCAGATCCTGCACCACCTCGGCATCACGCTGCCCGCCCTGCAGTGCGCGGGCGGTCTGCTGCTCCTGCTGATCGCGCTGCAACTGCTGACCGACACGGCGGAGGATCCGGTCCAGACCAAGAACGTGAACATCGCGTTCGTCCCGCTCGGCACGCCGTTGCTCGCCGGGCCGGGCGCAATCGTGGCCACGATGGTGTTCGTGCAGCGCGCGGACGGCGCGTTGCCGGACGTGGTCGCGATCTCGGTCGGCATCGTCCTGATCCACCTGGTGATGTGGCTGACGCTGCGGTTCTCCGGCGTGATCATGCGGATCCTGGGCGAGAACGGTGTGCTCCTGGTCACCCGGATCGCCGGTCTGCTGCTGAGCGCGATCGCCGTACAACTGGTCGCGGACGCGGTCACCGACTTCATCAAGGCGGGCTGACATGAGCGACGACATGCTGCCCGGGATGCCGACGCGGTTGTTCGTCGCGACGCCGACGAAGCTGCTCACCTTCGCCGACTGCAAGCGGAAGTATCGCTACACCTACCTGGAGACGCCGCGTCCGTCGAAGGGCCCGCCGTGGGCGCACAACACGGTCGGCGCGGTCGTCCACGAGGTGCTTGCCGACTTCTTCGGTCGTTGGCCGGCCTCCCGCCGTACTCCGGACGAAGTGGTCGCCAAGATGCGGTCGAGCTGGCGCAGCGAGGGCTTCCGGGACGAGGTGCAGTCGCTCGACTGGCGGGAGCGGTCCACGTCGATGGTGCTGGCGTACCTGCGGGATTCCGATCCGTACTACGAGCCGCGGGGAGTGGAGCGTACGGTCGCCTTCACGACCGAGCGGGCGTCGTTGCGCGGGCGGGTTGACCGGATCGACGAGCGGCCGGCGCGGGACGGGACTGGTGGGACCGAGCTGGCGATCGTCGACTACAAGACCGGGCGTCGGCCGTTGACGACCGATGACGCGCGGTCGTCGCTGGCGTTGGCGGTGTACGTGCTGGGCGCGCGGCGGCTGCTGCACAAGCCGTGCACGCGGGTCGAGCTGCATCACTTGCCGACGAACACGGTTGCTGGTGCTGATCACGACGATGCTTCGCTGGCTCGGCATCAGCGGCGGGCGGAGTCTATTGCCGATGACGCCGCGGCGGCTGAGGCTCGATGGCAGGAGGGTCTGACTCCGGCTCAGGTCGATGAGGCGTTTCCGCCGGAGCCTTCGCCGATGTGCGGGTGGTGCGACTTCGTCCGGATCTGCCCGGAGGGGCGGCGGGTCGCGCCGCCGCGTGAGTCGTGGGCCGGGCTGGACGACAGCGTGCCGGTCGCGATGGAGGACGCTAGCTGATCTTGGCCCGCTTTCGCGTTCGTGCCAGCGCTGTGTGCGTGGGGTGCCAGCGGGTCGGTGGAGGCTGAAGGCAACTGAGAGGGGTTGCCTGATGAGCGCGAAGACTGTGAACAAGCTGCCGGTGCCGGGTGCGACGCTGCACTACGAGGTGACCGGATCCGGGCCGGTGCTGCTGCTGATCGCCGGCGGCGGTTCGGACGCGGGGATCTTCAGCGGAATCGTCGGCCAGCTTTCGGCCGATTACACGGTGGTGGCGTACGACCCGCGCGGCAACTCCAGGAGCCCCTACGTCGGTCAGCCCGCCGGCGAGGCCGTGGTGCAGGCGGCCGAGGACGCGCTGGCCGTGATCGACGCGGTCGCCGGCTACTCACCGGCGTACGTGTTCGGGAGCAGTTCAGGCGCGATCACCGGGCTCGAGCTGATCACCCGCCACCCCGACCGGGTGCGGATGCTGGTCGCGCACGAGCCGCCGTGCGTGGACGTGCTGCCGGACGCGGCCGACGCCGCCGCGTTCTTCCAGGACGTGTACGACACCTACCGGCGAGACGGGCTGGACGCGGCGGACGTGCTGTTCGCGATCGGCACCGGGATGGATCAGGACGAGCTGCCACCGCCGGAGGACCTGCTGCCGGAGTACCAGGAGCTGTTCCGGCGAATGCGCGCCAACGCGGCCGGCTTCTACGAGCACAAACTCCTCCCGTTCACCCGCTACCAGCCCGACCTCGACGCCCTCAAGCAGGTCACGCACAAAATCGTCCCCGCCGCCGGCCACGACTCCGCCGAGTACCTCCCCGGCCGTCCCATCCAGGTCATCGCCGACCACCTCGGCTGGCCCGTAGTGACCTTCCCCGGCCCGCACACCGGCTACGCCACCCACCCAGCCCCCTTCGCCACCCTCCTTTCCCGAGTCCTGGAAGCCGAACTCACCTGAACCCCGGCCGGGCGAGGTCAGAGGGGGCCTCGCCTGGCCGGTCGGCTAATCCAGTTGACTCCCGGCGACGAAGCGGCGTAGCGTCACGATCCTTTCCTTGACAACGGTGTGGGCTGCCATGCCATCACAGTGGTGTCCGAACCCCCGGGTCTTTCCAGATTCGGGGCAGTTCTGCGTGCCGCTGGAGCGATCGGACGCCACCTCGAGTACTGAGAGGAGGTTGCCGTGGGCGTCTACTGGGCGATCGGCGTACGGTCGTTCCGCCGGTTCTCGACGTACCGGATCGCCACCGCGTCCGGCGCGTTCACGAACACCGTGTTCGGGTTCATCCTGTGCGGCGTGTACCTGACGCTCTGGCACGAGCGCCCGGGCCTCGGCGGGTACGACGTGTCGGACGCGCTGACATTCGTGTGGTTGCAGCAGGGACTGCTGATGCCGATCGGGATCTTCGGTGCGACCACCACGGTCGAGCTCGGTGCGCGGGTGCGCAGCGGAGAGATCGCGGTCGACCTGTACCGGCCGACGCACCTGATGCTGTGGTGGCTGTCGGTGGATCTCGGGCGGGCCGTGTTCCAGCTGATCGTGCGCGGTGGTGCGCCGCTGCTCGTCGGCGCGCTGGTGTTCGACCTCAAGTTCCCTTCCGATGCGCTCACCTGGCTGGCGGTCGCGCTCGGCCTGGTCCTCGCCATCCTGGTGAGCTTCGGCATCCGGTACCTGGTCGCACTGTCCGGGTTCTGGATCACCGACTCGCGCGGCATGGAGGCGATGGCGCTGGTGCTGTCGCTGTTCTTCTCCGGCACGATCCTGCCGCTCGTGGTGTTCCCCGGGTGGATCGGCGAGTTCGCCCGGGCGACGCCGTGGGCCGCGACCCTGCAGGTGCCGATCGACATCTGGCTCGGCCGCAACCCCGGCGGGATCGGGTCCGCGCTGCTGTTCCAGTGCGGCTGGTTCCTGGTGCTGCTGCTGATAGGCCAGCTCGTCACGTTGTTCGCGACCCGGAAGGTGGTGATCCAGGGTGGTTGAGCGGCTCCGCCGGGCGCCGGCGCAGTACTGGATGCTCGTGCTGATGTGGATCCGGTCCGCGCTGGCCTACCCGGCGTCGTTCGTGCTGATGCTGTTGAGCACCATGCTGATCACGGTGACGGACTTCGCCGCGATCGTGCTGATGTTCAGCCACATCGACGCGTTCGGCGGGTTCACGCTCGGGGAGATGGCGTTGCTCTACGCAACGGCCTCGATGACGCTCGGGCTGGCCGATCTGGTCACCGGGTCGATCGAGCGGGTCGGCCAGCGGATCCGCTCCGGCTCGCTGGACGTGTACCTGATCCGCCCGGTGCCGGCGTTCATCCAGACCGCCGCGGACGAGTTCGCGCTCCGCCGGATCGGCCGGCCGTTGCAGGCGACCGTGGTCCTGGTCTTCGCCCTGACCAACCTCGACGTCGACCGGACCGTTGCCAAGGGCATCATGCTGCCGTTGTCGATGATCTTCGGATCGGTCATCTTCGCGGCGATCTTCGTGCTCGGTGCGGCCTTTCAGTTCCTCGCGATCGACTCTGCCGAGGTGGCGAGCGCGTTCACGTACGGCGGCCAGACGTTGACGCAGTACCCGTTGAGCGCGTTCGGCAAGGACATCGTGCGGGCCGTCACGTTCGTCGTACCGCTTGCCTTCGTCAACTACTACCCGGTGCTCTTCGTACTGGGCAAACCGGCCCCGTTGGGCCTGCCGTCCTGGATCGGCCTGCTGTCGCCGATGGTCGCCGTCGTGATGGTCGCGCTGGCGTCGTTGGCCTGGCGGGGCGGTCTCCGTCGCTACCGCAGCACAGGGAGTTGAGCCCGTGTCAGTCATCGAGCTGTCGCATGTGTCCCGCGCGTTCACCGTGAC
Organism: Kribbella sp. NPDC050820; assembly: GCF_040653975.1. Taxonomy (NCBI): domain Bacteria; kingdom Bacillati; phylum Actinomycetota; class Actinomycetes; order Propionibacteriales; family Kribbellaceae; genus Kribbella; species Kribbella sp. NPDC050820. Next base: position 52,596 of record NZ_JBFAHB010000016.1, on the reverse strand, counting down.
GTCGCGCGCCGGGTTGCGCCGTACTCGCCGAGTGGTGAACGCAGTGGACGACCTGTCGTTCACGGTCGAGCCGGGGGAGGTGGTCGGCTACATCGGGCCGAACGGCGCGGGCAAGTCGACCACGATCAAGATGCTCACCGGCATCCTGGTCCCGAGCGGCGGCACGATCCGGGTCGCGGGCGTGGACCCGTCGCGCCACCGGCTCAAGCTGGCCAAGCGGATCGGCGTCGTCTTCGGCCAGCGCACGACCCTGTGGTGGGACCTTCCGCTGAAGGATTCGTTCGCCGTACTGCAGAAGATGTACGACGTCCCGCTCGCCAGGCACCGGGAGAACCTGGAGACCTTCGTCGAACTGCTCGACCTCCAGGATCTGCTCGATGTGCCGGTCCGCCAACTGTCGCTGGGCCAACGGATGCGTGGGGATATCGCGGCGGCGCTGCTGCACGACCCGGAGATCGTCTACCTGGACGAGCCGACGATCGGGCTGGACGTGATCAGCAAGGCCCGGTTGCGCGAGTTCCTTGCCCAGGTCAACGCGGAACGCCGTACCACCGTCATCCTCACCACCCACGACCTCGACGACATCGAGGCGCTGTGCTCCCGCGTCATGGTCATCGACCACGGCCACCAGATCTTCGACGGCACCCTGCCCCACCTCAAAGCCAGTCAGTCAGCCCCCCGCACCCTGGTCGTGGACCTCGCCACCTCCCTCCCGCCCATCACTGTCCCCGGCGCCACCGTCGTCAAGGTCGACGGCCCCCGCCAGCACCTGACCTTCCCCACCACCACCAAAGCCGCCCCCCTCCTCGCCGAAATCGCCGCCAACTACCCCCTCGTAGACCTCACCATCGCCGAACCCACCATCGAATCCGTAATAACCCAGCTCTACACCCAACCCGTCAGGGGTTAACCGGCTCTTGTGACGGATGTGTGGGCGCGGGTTGAACGGGCGCACACCGTTGGGTTGTCGGGTTTGTGAGCGTCGAGGGCGGACCGCCGGGCCATCACAATCGGCTGGCGCCGGCGGTGCCAGGCAGGGTGCCGGGTTGGAGGTGGTGATTGTGATGGCCTGGCGGTCCGCTGCCTCGGGGATCCGTTCGCGGGGTGGCATGGGTGCGGTGCACTCGACCGCCATGCGTGGCGAACTAGGGCACCAAGCTGACCCACACATCAGTCAGAAGAGCCGGTTAACCCCAGCAGCAATGGACAACACGTCCGCAGCCTCGAGCGCCTTGGAATCGGCCCGCCACTGAGCAAGGGCATCCGGGTGATCGGTCTCGTTGAGCATGCCAACCCCGTCGTCAATCAGCCGCCGAGCCTCCGCCGGCCCAATCTCCGTATACGAGAACCAACGCTCCATGTAGCTCGTCTTCTTCCACCAAGTAGCGCCTCATCGGAGGTCCGCGACGACGGTGGCGAACACCTGCTCGGGGACGAATGCCTTGGGGTCGGCCCGCCATTCGGTCAGGTGGTCTGCCATCACGTCAGGGTCGAGTGGGTCGAGGCCGGCCTCGATCAACGCCTTGGCTCTGGACACGGTGATCTGCTCGTACTGAAGCTCCTGCTCAACGAAGAAGTCGCCCCGCAGGCCCTCGTTGCGGTGGAAGTTCCCCGTCTCCGGCACAAAGCCATAGACATCCTCACCAACCACAGCCACCACCCACAGGAGGCGCTCCACGTCTCTCACTACGTACAGACTCATGGGTCTAGGCGAGGTCTGCTGCCATGGAGGCGAAGACGACCTCGGCGTGCATGCCGTCCGGGTCGTCGCGCCACCGCTGGAGTGAGTCGGCAAGCTCCTGCTCGTCAACTGTGCCTATCCCGGAACGGATCAGACGCTCGGCCTCGGCGATGCCGATTTCGGCGTACTCCAGCTCGTTCAGAAAGTAGAAGTCGTGCCGGGCACCCTCGTTCCGGTGGAACTTGCCCGTGTTGACGACGTACGTCCACACGTCCTCATCCACCAACGCAGCCACCCACAGCTCCCGCGCCCCATCCTTCACGAGATACAAGCGCGTCATGTCAGCGGTGGTAGCCAGCGGCTATGGAGAGTACGTCGGTGGGGTCGAGGGGTTTGGGGTCCGACTGCCAGATCGCGAGGTCTTCCGCCTCCTCGACCTCGTCCAAGCGACCGATGCCGTCATCGATCAGCCGCCTGGCCTCAGCCGGCCCGATCTCCTCGTAGCTGAAGTGCCGTTCCATGTAGTAGTCGTTGCGCAAGGCATTGTTGTCATGGAACTTTCCCGTGTTCGCCACGTACCCATACATCGTCTCGTGCGCCAGCGCCGCGACCCACCGCGGATCGTCCTCTTCCTTCACCAGATAGAGCTTCATCGCATCATCCCGTCGTTCTTCGTGATCACTGGCAGGTGCTCCGTCGCTGGTGATGAGTCGGCCGACAATTGCTCGGGGGCATTCGGCCGCTGTCGGGAGTCACTGTAGTTGCAGACCGCCACCGACCGGCCGCCGAGCACGGTCAGGCTCTCGATGCCCCTTGGAGGTGACAGCGTCGCCGACAGATCAACGCATTTCTGCCGCGCGGCGGCGCGCTCCTCCTTCGGGAACTCGCCGCTGCGCTCGATCTCGTACCAAGGAGTGGTCAACTCCTTGACGTTCACAGAATCGGCGGAGTGAAACTGCACCTCGACCCGCTCGATCCCGTCGGCGGCGAGGTAGGCATGAAGCCCCTTGTAGCGGGATCCATCGGTGTAGGACTGCACGGCGTACTTCACCCGCCACCCCTGGTCCGTCAGGCTGTCAATCGCACGGCGTGCGGCCTCGACCAGTTCGTCGGGCGAGGCGGTGAGCGCCGTGTAGCGCAGCACGTCGTCCAGTGGCACCCGCCGCCGCTTCGTCGCGGTGTTCTGGATCTTCCGGGCGAGCGATTCCGGTGACTTGACGCGGCGGGCGAGGTGGTACGGCGATGCAGATGGCGGCAGCGAGGCGAGGAACTGGGCAGTTATCCGGGGCTCGAGGCCGACTGTGTGCTCCAGCAGCCGAAGGCTCCTTCTCGTGGCCTTCGCGCCGTGAAGCCGGGCGATGTCTGCCGCGGACACGACGTTGTCGCCCCAGTCGACAGGGCCGTTGCGGCGGAAGGCTTCGTGGAGGGCGGACGGCTCGGGTGGGCGGTCCGGAGCGGGTGGCATGTGGTCTCCCCAGGTCGATTGGTGCTTTGACCGTAGTGAGTGGGGGAGGGGGTTGTGGGGTGGAAAACGGGATCTGTGGATAAGTCGGGGTGGTTACGGATGGGGTGGGGGTGTGACTTGGGATGGGTGGGGTCGTTGGAAATCGGGTAGGGACCCAACCGGAAGTGGGATTCGGGGGTAGACGAGGTATGCCGACGATGACGGAAGAGCCGGCTGTGGTGGTGGGGCCGCCTTCGGACGGGGCCGGGTTTGCGGAGTGGGTGCGGCCGCACCTGCCAGCGATGGCTCGGTTGGCGGCTCGGCTTGCCGTGGGCGCGGACCGGGACGACATCGTGCAGGAGGCGCTCGCGCGCGCCTGGGCGAAGCGGAGTCAGTACGACGCCAGCCGTGGGACTGCCTCGGCCTGGCTGCTCGCGATCACCGCGGACCAGGCCCGGAAGGCGGCCCGGCGGTTGCGCCCGGCCGCGGAGCTGGACGAGCACGACGGGCCGATGTCGCGACCGGATCTGGACGCCCGGATGGACGTGGACCACGCGCTCACGAGCCTGTCGGCACGGCAGCGCCTCGCGGTGGACTGTTACTACTTCGCCGACCTGTCGATCGCCGACACGGCCGCGGTGATGGGCTGCTCCGAAGGCACCGTCAAGTCCACCTTGTCCGATGCGCGGGCCCGCCTGCGCACCCTGCTGGAGGTCAGCGAATGAACCCGACCGACGAGGTCGACGACCTGCTCACGCGGGCCGGCGCGCGATGGCGCGCGGACCAGCCGTCAGCTCCCGAACCAGACCTGGACCGGATCATGGGCGGTCGCCGCCGCCCTCGCGCCTGGGTCCCGGCCCTGGCGGCCGCCAGCGTCGCCGCGATCGCCGCGGCCGCGCTCACCGTCCTGCCGGGTGGCGAGCAGGAGCCCACGGCCGGACCGCCATCAGTTGCTGAGGGCAACGCGACACCGCAGCTCGCGGAAGCGCCGGCGGATCCGGCGAATGATCAGTTGCTCGTCCGCCCTGGCGACAAGGTCCAGGCCGGCGGCGAGATCATCGCCGCACCCGGCCAGGACCCCGTCTTCTGCCCGTCCCGGCCGACGAACCTTGTGGGATATCCGCCCGGTCAGGAACCAGCCCCGGTCTGTCCGGCGGAGCTCGCTGTGACCCTGAAGAATGTCGACCTCGGCCGGCTCGGCAACGTCAGGACGACCAAGGGAGTACGAACGGGCACCGCGACGCTGACCGGGACCTGGGCCGATCGGTCCATCGAGGTCCAGGAGCAGAAGGCCTTCGTCCCACCGCAGGCCACGCCGTTGCCGACACTGCCGTGCCCGCCGCCGACGGGCGGTTGGGTGGCCAAGCCGAGCAACCTGAACTCACCCGCGGTCCTGGCGTTCCTCGACGCGCACAGCGACCAGATCGCCGACCCGGTCGTCCAGCACCCGAGGGGTCATGGCCGGGGCAAGCCGGTCGTTGTCCAGATCGGCGTTGCCCACGGGGATCTCGCCGCTTTCCAGACCAGCTTCGAGAACGTGTACCACGGCAACCTCTGCGTCTCCCGCGCCCTGCTCAGCCGCGGTGACACCAACAGGATCTACCAGAAACTGACGACTCTGACTGGCCGCAAGGAACTCGGCATGCTCGTGACGACCGCTTCGACCCCGGGTGGTGGCCCGGCGGAGGTCGGGGTCGTGGTCTACACCGAGCAAGTCAAGGCCGCGCTCGCGCCGGTCGGGCTCGAGTTGCTGAAGATCAACCCGGCGGTGAAGCCGCTCCGTTGAGGCGGTGACGTCCCGGGTGGATGGCGTGTGAGCTACCCCTCGAAGCGGTCCCGGTCGTGGAAGAACCGGACCAGGAGCTTCGCGGTCGCGGCCGGTTGCTCGATGGCGGGGGAGTGCAGGGCGTCCGGGATGACCTCGGCCTCGACGCCCAGCCCCTCGGCCATTGCGCGCTGGACCGGAAGCGGCCAGCCGTCGTCGCCCTCGCCGTACAGGACCTGCGCGCGTACGCCGGACTTCGCTAGCTGATCGGTCTTGTCCTGCGCGTCCATCAGCCGCCGGGTGATCTCGGCCAGGCTGACCGGGACGTTGCCGGTGAACCGCTTCCGCAGGAAGGCCGCGATCTCCTCGGGCGGCGCGATGTATCCGGCGGCCAGGCTGTCGTGCTGGAGCTTCAGGTCGTACACCTGCTCGATGGGCAGGTTGTCCAGCCCGTACGCCAGCATCTGCAGGCCCTGCACCTTGGCCTCGTCAGTGAAGGCCGCCGGGCCGGAGCACAGCAGGCTGATCGTCGAGAACACCGACGGATCGGTCAGCACCGCCTCACGGGCGACCAGCCCGCCGAACGAGTGCCCGACCAGCTGGCTGTAGCCGCCGAGCGCCATGCTCATCGCGACCACGTCCGCGCCGAGCTCGGCCAGCGCGTACGCCGAGGGGTCAGCCGGGCCGGCCGTCTCGTACTGACCGCGCTGGTCGACCGCTACCGTGCGCCAGCCGTAGCGGCACAGGTGGTCCACCAGCGGCGTGAAGTCCTCCTTGCTGCCCGTCCACCCCGGCACGAGCAGCACCGTGCCCAGCGGCGTGCCGATGTCCGGCACCGCCATCAGGGTCGCAAAGGACCCCCGGTCGGTCTCGAGGGTCGCAGGGTGAACCCCGTCGGGCAACGTCAGCGAACGCGGCGTACTCACAAGTAAAGAGGGTATCCGCTCAGTCCGTCCGAACCAGTGTGGCCGTGGCCACGCCGAGCAGAATCACGATGGCCGCACTGACGACGACCGCCAGCTGTACGCCGTTCGTGTACGCGTCACGCGCGAGCGACAGCAACTGCTCGGCGGCCGGACCAGGCAGGCGATCCGCAGCCGCAACCGCACCACTCAGCGTGTCGCGCGCAGCGTCCGGCGCGTCCGCCGGGACTCCGGCCCGGTAGACGGCCGTGACCAGGCTGCCTGCGATGGCGATCCCGAGCGCCATGCCGAGCTCAGTGCCCGTCTCGCCCATCCCGGACGCAACACCGGCCCGCTCGGGCGGCGCACTGCTCACGATGACGTCGTACGTGAGGGCCAGCACCACCTGGATGCCCAGGCTGGCGACGGCCAGGCCGAGCACCACCGGTAAGCGGTCCGTCAGAGCCATCAAAGCCAGCCCTGGTACGGCGGCCGCGAAGCCGAGCGTCATCGCCGTACCGGCCCGCAGGTGACGCACGACCCACGGCGCACCGAGCGTGCCGGCGATCCCGGTCACCATCATCGGCAGCATCCACAGCCCGGCCTCGAGCGGCGACATGCCGAGCACGAGCTGGAAGTACTGAACCGTCAGGAACTGCATCGCCGCCAGCACGTACAACCCGAACGTCTGCGCCCCGAGCGACGCGCCGAACGCGGCCCGCCGGAACAGCCGCAGATCGATCAGCGGCTCGGTGAGCTCCAACTGCCGCCGCGCGAACACCCATCCCAGGAGTACGCCGGCCACGGCGATCCCCAGGTTGCTCAGGTGGAACCCGTCCTTCGCGGTCTCCTTGATCGCGTACACGACCGGGAGGATCGCGCCCGTCAGCAGCGCGACGCTGGCCAGATCGATCCGCCCGGCGTGCACGTGGCGGAACTCCGGCAGCAGGATCGGCGCGGTCACGAGCAGCACGATCAGCGGCGGCACGCCGATCAGGAACACCGACCCCCACCAGAAGTGGTCGAGCAGGATGCCGCCGACGAGCGGACCGGCCATCCCGCCGATCATGAAGTTGGTCATCCAGATCGCGATCGCCAGCCGCCGCTGACCGGGGTCGCGGAACATGTTGCTGAGCAGGGACAACGTCGACGGCATCAGCGTCGCACCGGCCAGGCCGAGCAGCGCGCGGGCCGCGATCAGCAGCTCAGCGCTGGTCGCAAACGCGGCCAAGACCGACGCGGCCAGGAATCCGGCGGCGCCGAACATCAGCAGCCGGCGACGGCCGATCCGGTCGCCGACCGTCCCCATGGTTACGAGCAGGCCGGCCACCACGAACCCGTACACGTCGATGATCCAGAGCAGCTGGGAGGAGCTGGGCGCCAGGTCGGCGCTGAGCGCCGGGGCCGCGAGGTGCAGCACCGTGCCGTCCATGCCGATCAGGATGGTGGGCAGCGCCAGTACGGCGAGCCCCAGCCACTCCCGCCGCCCGGCCTTGACCTCTGTGGTCGCTGTCATCTGGTCCATGCCAACCGATGGTGGGAGTTAAAGCAGGGTTGAGGTCAACCCCCGGGGTGCGGTCCGGCGTTCCGGAGTGCGGCACAATGGCCGGGTGCCTCGCACCATGGTGGTAGCCAACCAGAAAGGCGGCGTGGCCAAGACGACCACCGTCGCGACGCTCGGCGCTGCCCTGGCCGAGCGTGGTCAACGGGTGCTTCTGGTCGACCTGGACCCGCAGGCCTGCCTGACGTTCTCGATAGGTATCGATCCCGAGGACCTGGACAAGTCGATCCACCACGTGCTGCTCGGCGGCGTGAAGGCGCGCGAGGTGCTGGTCGAGTTCGACGAAGGTCCGGATCTGCTGCCGGCCACGATCGAGCTCGCGACCGCCGAGGTGCAGCTGGCCCGCGAGAGCGGCCCGGAGCAGGTGCTGCGGACCGCGTTGCGCCCGCTGCGAGCGTCGTACGACTGGATCATCGTCGACTGCCCGCCGACGCTCGGCCTGCTGACGGTGAACGGGCTGTCGGCGGCGTCCGACGTACTGATCCCCTTGCAGTGCGAGACGTTGGCACATCGTGGCGTAGGGCAACTACTTGACACGATCCACGACGTACAGCGGCTGACCAACCCGAGCCTCAACGTTCTCGGCGTGCTGCCGACCCTGTACGACGGCCGGACGACGCACGCCCGCGCGGTGCTCGAGACGATCGCCGACACGTACTCGCTGGATGTGCTGGAGCCGGCGATCCCGAAGTCGATCCGGTTCGCGGAGGCGCCGGCGATCGGCGAGACGGTGCTGACCACGTCGCCGGCCTCGCCCGGTGCGAAGGCCTACCGGGCGCTGGCCGGCGCGTTGCTCTGACCTACGGCCCGCTGACGGACGGCCCGCTGTCCGGCGCCGGCTGCCGCCGGACCCGGTTCCGGAACTTCCACAGCGGTACGGCGATCAGCGCGATCAGCACCAGGAACGGCAGAAGTGCGCCAAGTGCCGTCGCCAGGAAGGCGAACGCCGCGGCGAACGCGTCCCAACCGCCCTTCAGCCCGGCCACGAAGCCACGATCCGGGTCGGTCGGCACCGGCGGCTCGCCCTTGGCCGTCAGGGTGAGCGCGAGCGTGGCGAGCTCGGTCTGCAGGGCGAGGTTCTTCTGCTTGGCCAGCAGGGACTCGAGGTCGGCCTCGCGCCGGGTCAGCTCGGTCTCCACGGAGACGATCTCGCCGATCGTGTTGGCCTTGGTGAGCAGGGTGCGCATCCGCTCCAGGCTGGCGCGCTGGGAGGCGATCCGGCTCTCCACGTCGACCACCTGCTCGGTGACGTCGCTCGACTCCTGGTGGATCTGCATCCGCTTGCCGAGCTCGGACAGCCGCTGGATCGCGGTCTCGTACGACGCGGTCGGCACCTTCAGGACCAGGTTCGCCCGGGTGATCTTGCCGTCGTCGTCGCTGCCGGTGTCCTCGGAGGCGACCTGGCCCTTGAGCCCCGAGATCACCGTGATCGCCTGCTGCCGCTGGGCGTCGACGTCCTCGGCCTCGATCGTCAGCGACCCGGTCTTGATGATCGCCCGGGTCAGCGTCGGCTGAGCTGCCGCCTTGTCCTGCCCCTGTGGTGCAGTGCCTGACGCGTTGCCGTTGGCCGACTCGTTGGAGCCGGTGTCCTGCCGGTCAGCGGGTGCAGCAGTTCCGGCCTCGCTGTTGCCGCTCTCGCCGGAGCACCCTGCCAGCAGCACCATCCCCAGCAATGCCACCCCGGCCGCGGCAGTCTTGATCCGCCTCATCACCCATGCCCCTCTCTCGTGGTTACCGCTAGGACGGCCACCGAGGGGCAGGGTGTTGCAGGCTCAGATCACCGTTCAGCCACGGTCGGGCGACGGGCAGGTCACTCCGGAGCGGTGAAGGTCGGCAGGGTCGGGCTGGTCCCAGGGGCGGGCAGCTCAGCGGCGGGTGCCTCAGCAGCCGGCGCGTCGGCAGCGGGTGCCTCAGCAGTCGGTGCTTCGGTAGTCGGGGCCTCGGCCTTGGCGGCCGCGGTCTTGCGAGTGCGGCTCCGGGTGCGCTTGACCGGCTTCTCGGCCGGCTCGTCCGCAACCACCTCGGCGGCAGCCTCGGCCACGACCTCGTCGGCAACCTCAGACACGACCTCGTCGGCAACCTCGGCCGGCGCCTCCGCGGTCTTCCGGGTCCGGGTGCGCTTGCGGGGCTTGCGCTCGCGCGGCGCCTCGGCGGCCTCGGTCGACGACTCCTCGGTCGGCGGCACCTGGGTCTTGGCGGTGACGTCGGCCTCGGACTTCTCGTCGCCCTCGACCGGCTGCCCCGAGCGAGTGCGCTTCCGCGTCCGGGTGCGCTTGCGCGCCGCCGCCCGCTCGCCGCTCTCCTCGGTACGGCGCCGCGGCTTGTCCTCCCGCGGCTCGCGAGCCTCGCGAGCCTGTCGGATCCGGCCCTTGGCCTCGTGCGGGATGCCCAGGTCGTGGTAGAGCTCCGGCGACGTCGAGTAGATCTCCTGCGGCTCGTCGTACGGCAGGTCGAGCGCCTTGTTGATCGTCTTCCACCGGGTCACGTCCGGCCAGTCGACGAAGGTGATCGCGATCCCGCTCGCCCCGGCCCGGCCGGTCCGGCCGATCCGGTGGATGTAGGTCTTCTCGTCCTCGGGGCAGGTGTTGTTGATGACGTGGGTGACACCCTCGACGTCGATCCCGCGGGCGGCGACGTCGGTGCAGACCAGGACGTCGATCTTGTCGCCGCGGAACCGGGTCAGCGCCCGCTCCCGGGCCTGCTGGTTCAGGTCGCCGTGGATCGCGGCCGCCTTGAAGCCGCGGTCCTGCAGGTCGTCGGTCAGCCGGGACGCCTCGCGCTTGGTCTTGCAGAAGATCATCACCCGGCCGCGGTCCTCGGCCTGCAGGATCCGGGCCACCACCTCGGGCTTGTCCAGGTCGTGCGCGCGGTAGACGAACTGGGCCGTGGTCGGCACCATCTGGGTGTCCTCGTGCGACTCCGCCCGGATGTTCAGCGGGTGCCGCATGTGGGTGCGCGCCAGGCCGATCACGGCCGACGGCATCGTTGCCGAGAACAACATCGTCTGGCGCAGCTCGGGAGTCTTGCGCAGGATGCGTTCGACGTCGGGCAGGAAGCCGAGGTCGAGCATCTCGTCGGCCTCGTCCAGCACCAGCACCTTGATGTGGCTCAGGTCGAGCACACCGCGGTTCGCCAGGTCCAGCAGGCGGCCCGGGGTGCCGACGACCACGTCGACACCGGTCTTGAGCGCGTCCAGCTGTGGCTCGTACGCGACCCCGCCGTACACGGTCAGCACCCGGACGGTCCGGACGGTGGATGCGGTGGTCAGGTCCTTGGCGACCTGGATGGTCAGCTCGCGGGTCGGGGTGACGACCAGCGCCTGCGGCTTGCCGGGCGCGGCGAGTTCCTCGTAGTCGGCCTCACCGGGGGAGATGGTGCGCTGCAGCAGCGGGATGCCGAAGCCGAGCGTCTTACCGGTCCCGGTCCGGGCCTGGCCGATCAGGTCGGTGCCCATCAGGGCGACAGGGAGCGTCATTTCCTGGATCGGAAACGGCTCCACGATGTTGACGCGGTCGAGCGCGTCACAGATCTCGGGCAGCACCCCGAGCTCTCGGAAGGTGGTCAGGCTGATCGCCTCTCACATGCTTGTGCGGACAGTTGCATCAGTGGCCGGGCGCCTGGGGCTCTGCAGCCCCGTCGTGAGGCGCGGGGACACTGTGCAAGCACCTCGCACCAGCTTGCCCATCTGGGCGCGTCACCGGCGAATCGCCCACCAGTGTAACTGCTGAAGCTGTCAACGCCGCTTCGTGTGGTTTGCGCCACTCGCGGCGGTGGACAGATAAGGTGCCGGGCATGGAGCAGACGGCCTTTGATGATCCCGCCTACCGGGCCGCGGCGGTGGATCTGCTGGGAGTGCTCGCGTACGGCGAGCTGATCGCCTTCGAGCGGATGGCCGAGGACGCCAAGCTGGCGCCGACGCTGAACGACAAGGCGGAGCTCGCCGCGCTGGCGACGACCGAGTTCGGCCACTTCCAGCGGCTGCGGGACCGGCTGGTCGCGCTCGGGGTGGACCCGATGGAGGCGATGCGGCCGTTCGTCACCCCGCTGGACGCGTTCCACGACCACACCGCCCCGTCGGACTGGCTCGAGGGCCTGGTCAAGGCGTACGTCGGAGACGGCCTCGCGAACGACTTCTACCGCGAGATCGCTTCGTTCGTGGACGCGGAGACCCGGTCCCTGGTGCTCGAGGTGTTCGCCGACTCCGGGCAGGCCGAGTTCGTGGTGGACCGGGTCCGGGCCGCGATCGAAGAGGACCCGAAGCTCGGTGGCCGGCTGGCGCTGTGGGGACGCCGCCTGGTCGGCGAGGCCCTCAGTCAGGCGCAGCGGATCGCCGCCGACCGCGACTCGCTGGCCGCGCTGCTGGCCGGCAGCGTCGACCGCCCAGGGCTGGACCTGGCCGCGATCGGCCGGATGTTCACCCGCCTCACCGAAGCCCACACCGCCCGAATGACCGCCCTGGGCCTCCAGGCCTGAGCACGGCAACGGCCGCCTGCCCTTGAAGGGCGGCGGCCGTTGGGAGAGTGCGTCAGGCGGCTGATGGTTTGCTGTTGCGGGCGGAGATGACCGCGATCACGATCGCGGCGCAGACGATCTGGATCAGGTACTGGATCCAGTCCGGGCCGCTGGTGTCCTTGACGCCGAGGAAGTAGGCGATCAGGCCACCCAGGAAGGCGCCGATGCCGCCGCCCAGGATGGTCCAGCCGAGGCTGATGTTCTGCTTGCCGGGGAGCACCAAGCGGGCCAGCGGCCCGAAGATGATGCCCGCGATGAGGCTGACGATGATCATCCAGACCCAGTACACGGTTCCTCCTTGAGGGATGGCTGACCTGCGCCCTGTCCGGTGCCCCGTGACCAAACCAGACCACCGCAACGCAGGTCTACCGCCATCGTGCCCATTGCACGGCACTCCGCAACCGGGACACGCGCGACTGTGTCCGGACCGGGATCAGATCGCGCCGAAGCCGACCTTGCGGATCGACACCTCACCGATCTCGACGTACGCGAGCCGGTCGGCGGGCACGATCACCCGGCGGCCCTTGTCGTCGGTCAGCTGCAACAGGCCGGACTTGCCGCTGAGCGCGTCGGCGACGGCCTGCTGCACCTCGTCCGGGCTCTGCTCGCTCTCCAGCACCAATTCACGATTGGCGTGCTGCACGCCGATCTTGACCTCCACGAAACCCTCCGGGCACGTTCCGACCGGCGGCTCTCGCCGGTGACTGTTCGAGCCTATCCGCTGCACGCCGCCAGCTCTCACCCGTCCGCCGAGAGCAGAACGGGTACGGCGGCCGAGCGGTCAGCCTTCGGTGCGCGGGAAACCGCCGATACCGCGCCAGGCCAGGGACGCGACCAGGTTGGCGGCGTTGTCCTGGGTCAGCGACGGGGTGTCCGCGGCCAGCCAGTAACGGGCGCTCACCTGGGCCATGCCGACCAGGCTGACGGCCAGCACCATCGACTGCTCCCGGTTCAGGCCGGCGTCCGCGCTGATCACCTCGGACACCGCCTCGGCGCAGGTGTGGGTGACCCGGTCGACCCGCTCCCGCACGGCCGGCTCGTTGGTCAGGTCCGACTCGAACACCAGCCGGAAGGCGCCCTGCGCGTTCGCCACGTACTCGTAGAACGCGTGCATGGTGGCCGCGACCCGCTGCTTGTTGTCGTCGGTCGACTTCAGCGCGTCCCGGACCGAGGCGACGATCGCGTCGCAGGACGTGTCCAGCAGCGCCAGGTACAGCTCCAGCTTGCCGGGGAAGTGCTGGTAGAGCACCGGCTTGGAGACGCCGGCGCGGTCTGCGATGTCGTCCATCGCGGCGGCGTGGTAGCCGTTGGCGACGAAGACTTCCTGGGCGGCCTCGAGCAGCTGCGCACGGCGGGCCAGCCGCGGCAGGCGGCTACCGCGCTTCGGCGCGGTCTCGGGTGTCGTCGACACGTCGGCTCCTTCGGTGGTGCGGCACCGGCGGCTCGGGCTCGACCGCCGGGTCGTTCCCCGAATCCTACCCAGCAGTCCTTCCGGCCAGTAGCTTCCCCGCCGATGGGGGTTCCATCGTGGTACTGCGCGTCCTTCCGGCGTACTGATCCACGCTCAGCGGTAGTCGTCCTCGTCCTCGTCGCCGATCTCCCGGCGCTGCTCGTCCACATCGGCCGGGTCGGCCTCGATCGGCGCCCCGGACTCTCCGGAGTGGTCGTCCACCACGGTTGAGCTCTGGCGTTGCTCCAGCACGTCGGCCTCGGGCGCGTCATCGGGGACGCTGTCGAAGCCGGGACCCTCGTAGTCGGTCTCGCTGGTCATGCGACTCAGTCTCCTCTCGGTGGAACGGCGGTCACGAACAGTTACTGCGGGAGGGGCTTCGGGTCGTCGTACATGCCGTCCAGGACGTCGCCGTACTCCTCGATCCGGGCCAGCACCTCGTGCGGGAGGAACCTGAGCTCCTCCGGGCTGGTCGCCGAGGCCACCTCGTCCCAGTCGATCGGCGTGGACACCCGCGGCTCGTCGGAGCCGCGCAGCGAGTACGGCGCCAGGGTGGTCTTGGCGCTGGCGTTCTGGCTCCAGTCGATGAACACCTTGCCGGGCCGGAGCGCCTTGGTCATGTTGGCGGTCACGTTCTCCGGCAGTGCCTCGGCCAGCTGCTCCGCGAGCTGCTTGGCGAACGCGCTGGTCTGCTTCGACGGCGCCGGCTCGATCGGCACGTACAGATGCATGCCCTTATTGCCGGACGTCTTCGGCCATCCCTCCAGCCCGAAGTGGCTGAGCAGCTCCCGCAGGGCGAGCGCCACGTCGCAGCACTCGACGATCGTGGCTCCCGGCCCCGGGTCGAGGTCGAACACGATCAGGTCGGCCTGCGGATCCTTGCCGTGGTCCGACAGGCCGATCCGCCATTGCGGCACGTGCAGCTCGAGTGCCGCGAGGTTGGCCAGCCACACCACCGTCTGTACGTCGTCAGCCACCACGAACTCGGCCTCGTCGCGCCCGGTCGAGCTGCCGGGCGTCGGCAGTGTGACGGTCCGCACCCAGGCCGGCGTACCGCGGGGAGCGTTCTTCTCGAAGAAGTACGCCGCCTCCGTGCCGTCAGGCCACCGCTTACGGGTCAGTGGACGGTCGGACAGGTGTGGCAGCAGCAGCGTGGCGACCTGGTGGTAGTAGTCGATCACCTCGGCCTTGGTGAAGCCGGTCTGCGGGTACAGCACCTTTCCGAGGTTGGTGAGCTTCATCGTCTGCCCATCGACCTCGGTCGTCAGTTGCTGCGCTGCGGCTGCCATGCCTCCCAGTCTCCACCCGCAACCCGTCCTAACGTGTGCTTCTTCCTCGTGGGCTGGGGCGGTTGCTGGTACTGCGTCCTGCCTGGAGTGTCCCGGACCTAGGGGTCTTACCATGGGACTCGTGGAGAGTTACGCGTCAGTAACCGAAAGCGGCGTGCCGCTCGGCGCGCAGGAGTGGCCGGCCCGGCAGGTGCCGGTCGCAGGGGTGGATCTCCTGGTCCGAGAGGTCCCTGGGGTCGCGGCGGACCTCCCGCCCGCGCTCTTCGTGCACGGCCTCGGCGGATCATCGCTGAACTGGACCGAGCTCGGGCTGCGGCTCAGCGACTCCGTGCGCGGCATCGCACCGGACCTCCCCGGCTTCGGCCGTACGCCGCTTGCCGGGGCTGCTGGGATCCACGGGCAGGTCGAAGTTCTGATCGAGTTGATCGAGCGCGAGTGCGGCCAACCGGTGCACCTGTTCGGCAACTCGATGGGCGGAGCGTCGTCGGTGGCGCTGGCCGCGCGCCGGCCCGACCTGGTCGCGTCGCTCACCCTGATATCGCCCGCGCTGCCACATCCGCGGGTCTCCGCCAGTGCGCTGTGGTTCACCGCGGTCGCGACCCCGCGGCTCGGCCGGGTGGTGCTGGAGCGGACCCGGCGGCTTCCGTTCGACCGCCGGTTCCGGGCGTCGCTGGCGATGGTGTTCGGTGAGCCGCGGATGCTGCCGGCCGAGGTGCGGGCGGCGTACGAGGCCGAGTTGCGCCGCCGCGACGGCGACCCGTGGGGGATGCAGGCGATGGTCGAGGGCGCCCGGAGCATCCTGCGCTCGTCGGTCGCCCTGCCGCACCGGTCGCTTTGGGCCGTCGCGGCCCAGGTCGAGTGCCCGGTGCTGCTGGTGTACGGAGGCAAGGACCGCCTGGTCGACCCGCGGATCCGGACCAAGGCCCAGCGCAGCTTCCGGAACGCGCGGTCGCTCTACATCCCGCAGTCCGGGCACGTAGCCCAGATGGAGCACGCGCCTCAGGTCGAGCGCGCGTTCCGCCAGTTGATCGAGTCCTAGCTGTGGTCGTACTGAGACACGGTTGAGCGCCTGGTCGGATCAACTTTCCTCTCGCCCATGAAGTCGGACGAACATCGAGTTCGTCGAACGAGAGGACCACTGTGCGGGTAACGGGCAGACTCATCAGAAGCCTGTCGCTGGGGATGGTCGCACTACTGGGTGTGGGGGCGCTGCAGGCGCACGCCGCACCACAACTTCCGCCATCATCAGTTGCTACTGGCAACAATTGGGACGTGCAGCCGGTGGCCGGGGGTTACCGGCTCACCTTGCGCCTCGAAGCGCCGGCGCCGATGCGCGCGTCGCTGCCGCTGCTGGCCGTGAACGGCACACCGGTCGGTGTGGCGAGGCAGTCGCCGGACCAGCGGACGCTGACCCTGGTCACGACTGATCCGGCTGTGCTCAAGGCGCGCGACGTACGCCTGGTCTGGTCGGGTGACCTCGGCAAGAGCGCCGGCCGGAACCGCGGCCAGGTGGCTGGGCCGACCGACGCCGACTGGCTGAAAGCGAAGCAGGGGCCGCTGCTGAAGGACGATCCCGGTGCTTCGGGCAAGTATCAGGTCGACACGGCCGAGTACGACCTCGGCGACGAGGCCGTCTACCTGCCGGGAATCAAGCAGCGGGCCGAGATGCGCGGGAAGGTGTACTCGCCGCGTGGTGCGGTCGGGCCGCGGCCGCTGGTGGTCTTCCTGCACGGCAGGCACCAGTACTGCTACGGCGAGGACGTCGAACAGCCGGAGAAGCCGTGGCCGTGCCCGGCCGGCATGAAGGCGGTGCCGAGCTTCCGTGGGTACGACGGTCCGGCAGCGGCGCTCGCGAGCAACGGCTACCAGGTCGTGTCGATCAGCGCGAACGCCGTGAACGCGTACGACGGTGACGTCTACGACTCGGGTGCGCAGGCGCGGGCCGAGCTGATCCTGGATCACCTGGCGTTGTGGAAGAAGTGGTCGACGACCGGCGGTGGACCGTTCGGACGTCAGTTCGTCGGCAAGGTGAACCTGCAGAACGTCGGTCTGATGGGCCACTCGCGGGGTGGCGAGGGCGTCGCGCGGGCCGCCGTACTGAATGCTGATCGCGGTGGGCAGTACGGCATCCGCGCGGTGCTGCCGCTGGCGCCGACCGACTTCGCGCGGGCGACCGTGCCGGGTGTGGCGATGAGCGTGCTGCTGCCGTACTGCGACGGTGATGTCGCTGACCTGCAGGGGCAGAAGTTCTACGACGACACGCGCTACTCCGTCAGCGGCGACACCGCACCCCGGTCGACAGTGACCGTGCTCGGTGCGAACCACAACTTCTTCAACACCGAGTGGACTCCGGGGCAGTCCGAGGCGCCGTCGGGTGACGACTGGTTCGGCGAGGAGAAGGAGTCGCCGTGCGGCGCGAAGTACGCGGGTCGGCTGGCGGCCAAGGAGCAGCAGGCAGTCGGTACGGCGTACGTCGCGGGCTTCTTCCGGTTGCAGCTTGGGCACGAGAAGCAGTTCCTGCCGCAGTTCGACGGGTCTGACTCGCGGGCGGCGTCGGCGGGCCGGGCCGTCGTACGGGTGGTGTCGCAGGCACCGCTGGTGTCGCGGCGGGACGTGAACGCGCTCGACAAGGCGCTGCCGGCCGGCGCGGTCACTGGCAAGGCGTCGGCCGAGGTGTGTGCGGGGCTTAGCGAGCCGTCCGGTCGGGCTGCCGCGGCCGCGACGTGCATGACGACCGACGACTGGGCCAACGCGCCGCACTGGGTCGCTTCCTGGTACGCCGCACGCACACCCACCACTGCGGTCACCAAGCTGAAGTGGACGGGGAAGGACGGGGTCCTGCGACTCAACCTGCCCGCTTGGCAGCGTGACGTACGGCCCTTTGCCGCACTGTCGTTCCGTGCGGCTCCGGACCCGGTTGGTGCGCCTCGGACCGATCTGAGTGTGCGTGTGGTCGACGGGAAGGGCCGGGCGGCCGCCGTACCGGTCTCCAGTGTGAGTGATGCGCTGGTGCGGATGCCGGGGAGTGACGGCAGTGGGCTGCCGAAGAACCTGCTGCGGACCGTGCGGATCCCAGTGGGATCGCTGAGCGGTGTGAACCTGCGGGACGTCCGTGCGGTGGAGTTGCGGACGGATCGGGTGGCCAGCGGGTCGGCGTACGTGAGCGATGTCGCGTTCTCGTCGCCTGGGGTGGGGCTGTCGGCGCCGGCGCGGTTGCTGCCGCAGTTGTCCGCGTCGAGCGTGACGGTGAAGGAGGGCGACAAGGGCACGAAGTCGATGGACTTCTGGGTGACGATGTCGCGCCCGAGCATCCGCCCGGTGAGCGTGTACGTCGAGACCAACGGGGACCTGGGGACGGCCGTCGGGGATGTCGCGCGGCAGCTGGTGTTCAAGCCGGGGCAGGTGCGACAGAAGGTGAGCGTGCCGGTCGCCGGGAACACGCGGGACAGCTACGACCTGCCGTTCAGCCTGGTGCTGTCGGCGCCCCGGAACGGGTTGCTGAACCAGTCGTTCGGTCACGGGCTGGTGCTCGACGACGACGCCACGCCGACCCTGACGATCGGGAACGGGACGGCGTCGGAGAAGGCGGGCGCTGTGCGGTTCCCGGTCACGCTGTCCGCGCCCAGTGACAAGTACGTCAACGTCCTGGGCCAGCTGAAGGACGGCACGGCGGTGATCCGGAAGGACTACATCGGCGAGCACGACCACGGCGAGGACCCACCCGACCGCGGCGTCAACGGATATGTGGAGCCCGGTCGGACCACCGGTGAGCTCGTCGTCCGCCTGGTCGACGACAAGCTGAAAGAACCCGCCGAGACCTTCACCATCCAGGTCACCGCGGTCGAGGAAGCCGAAATCAGGCTCCCGCTCACGCTGAAGGGCGCCATCACCGACAACGACTGAGGTGGGGGCGGACCTGCAGGCCACACCAATCGAGCCCGCGAGCTGCTGCCGAGCGTGGCGCCGCTCACATCGGGCGCGTTGTGATGGCCTGCAGGTCCGCATCCCACCGTGAGACATCGGTCCCGCGATACGGACCCGGGCCGGGGTGCTTGGGGATGTGCGGGAACATGGAGGTGGGACGGATGGTTGAAAACCGGAGAGCCTGACTTACATCGTTCACGAGGAGCCGACAACGTGTCATTGCCACCGCTGGTCGAACCGGCTGACGAGCTGACCATCGACGAGGTTCGCCGGTACTCGCGGCACCTGATCATCCCCGAGGTGGGGATGGCCGGGCAGAAGCGGCTGAAGAACGCGAAGGTGCTGGTGATCGGTGCCGGCGGCCTGGGCAGCCCGGCGCTGCTCTACCTGGCCGCGGCCGGGGTCGGCACCCTCGGCATCGTCGAGTTCGACACCGTCGACGAGTCGAACCTGCAGCGCCAGATCATCCACGGCCAGTCCGACGTCGGGAAGTCCAAGGCGCAGTCGGCCAAGGAGTCGATTCTCGAGGCCAACCCGTACACGAACGTGGTCCTGCACGAGGAGCGCCTGGACAACGACAACGTGTTCGGGATCTTCGAGCAGTACGACCTGATCGTCGACGGCACCGACAACTTCGCCACCCGGTACCTGGTGAACGACGCCGCGGTGCTGCTCGGCAAGCCGTACGTCTGGGGCTCGATCTTCCGCTTCGACGGCCAGGTCAGCGTCTTCTGGGCCGAGCACGGCCCGTGCTACCGCTGCCTCTACCCCGAGCCGCCGCCACCGGGCATGGTCCCGTCCTGCGCCGAGGGCGGCGTGCTGGGCGTGCTGTGCGCGTCCGTCGGCGCCGCGCAGGTGACCGAGGCGATCAAGCTGCTCACCGGCATCGGCGACCCGTCGCTGGGCCGGCTGAACATCTACGAGGCGCTCGACCTGAACTGGCGCGCCCTGAAGGTCCGCAAGGACCCGAACTGCGCGATCTGCGGTGAGAACCCGACCGTCACCGAGCTGATCGACTACGAGAGCTTCTGCGGCGCGCTGACCGAGGAGGCGGCCGACGCGGCCGTCGGCTCGACCATCTCCGTCAAGCAGCTGAGCGAGTGGATCAAGCTGAAGGACAACGGCGAGAAGGAGTTCGTGCTGATCGACGTCCGGGAGCAGAACGAGTACGAGATCAACCGGATCCCGGGCTCGGTGCTGATTCCGAAGGCGGAGTTCCAGACCGGCGTCGCGCTGGAGAAGCTGCCGCACGACAAGCAGCTGGTCTTCCACTGCAAGTCCGGCGTCCGCTCGGCCGAGGTCCTCGCCATCGCGAAGGGCGCCGGCTTCGCCGACGCCGTCCACGTCGGTGGCGGTGTGGTCGCCTGGGTCGACCAGATCGACCCGAGCCAGCCTGCCTACTAGAAAGGCATGCGGCAGGTTGCGACCGCCTCGGCGGCCAAGGGGTCGCCGGTGACGACTGGGTTGTCGTCGCGGCCCGACAGCGTTCGCATGTAGCTCACCGCGTCCACGGCGGCGCGGCCGACCGGCTCGTCCCTCCCCAGCCGGTAGGTCCCGCCGCCCTGGCCGGTGAGCTCCAGCACAACACTCGGCCGCTCACCCCAGAACGGCAGCGTGTCCACGTCGTACACCACCTGTGCGATCACCTCGTCGGCGTACGGCCCGGCGTCGAACGGCCGCCCGAGCGCCTGGCACATGTCGTCGCGGTGCATCCACAGGTCCCGCGCGAGCAGGATGTCCTGGATGTACCCGAGGGCCATCGGAAGGCCCTCGACGTTCATGCTGATCCGCCGGAACAGCTCCGGATTGCGCGAGATCTTCCGCGTCGCCTTCGCCCACACCTTGTCGAACAACGCCCGCAGTTCGGCCGGTGGCGTACCCCGGTGCTCGTCGGCCTGGACCATCATGTGCGCGTCGAACCGCGGCTTGTCCGGGTACACGCGCTTCGCCTTGCGGAACCGGCGCGGGAACGACCACGGCGTGTTCACGTCCTCCGCCTGGCCGATCAGGTGCCCGGCGATATCCGCGACGTCCCATTCGTCACACACCGTACGGCGGTGCCACTCGGACCCCTCGATCGACGCCAATAGCTCGTGCCACGCCTCGAGCTCGGCGTCCCGGTGCACTCGGCACCGTTCCCGGCCGGCTCGGCCGATCTCCCCCGCGAGTACTGCAGTCATGACTACCCCCTGGTCGGTGCATACCGCTGATAGAACATCTCGAGTACGACGGGCAGCAGCCGAATGAACCGCCCGTCCTCGAAGGACGCGTCCGGCTGGTTCGCGATCTGCTGCGAGAGCAAGCCGGCCAGCATCGAGGTGTAGAGCGCCACACCCTCCTCGCTCGCCACCTCGGGCCGGAGGCGGCCGGCGTCCACCATCAACTGCAGGTAGTCCCGCAGGTCCTGGATCGACTCCTGGGCCGGCGCGAACGCCTCCGGGCTCGGCTCGAAGCCGGGGATCGTCCGCCAGAACAGCAGCTGGGCGTACACCTGGTGGTCCAGGCACCAGCGGCAGAACGCAGTGGCGGTGACCAGTCCGACCTCGAGTGGCTCGTCGGTGTTCGCGGACGCGTAGGCGGCCCGGTAGGCGTCCCGCAGCTGCTCGTTGCCGCGTTGGAAGAGCGCGTCGTAGATCGCCATCTTGGACGGGAAGTACTGGTAGAGCGACGGCGGCTGCATGCCGAGCTGCCGGGCCACTGCGGACAGGCTGAGCGCCGCGACGCCCTCGGTCTCCATCAGCGTGATGGCGACCGCCAGGATCTCCTCGATGGTCTCCTGGCGGCGGCGGGTCCGGCGGTCCAGTCCGGAAGTAGTGCTCATGCACTGAGGAAAACCTAAAGGTATTAGGGAAGTCAATAGCCTGTAGGACATCGTTTGGTCCGCGTGGCCACGTACTGTCGTGACATGTGCAGAAACATCACCGTCCTGAGGGGACTCGAGCCGGCCGCGACCTCTGAGGAGATCTACGCGGCCGCGTTGCAGTACGTGCGCAAGGTGACCGGCGTCGGCTCGCTGAGCGGGGCCACCCGGGAGCCGATCGAGCGCGCTGCGACCGAGGTCGCGCGGATCACCGAGCAACTGCTGGCCGAGATGCCGCAGCGCCGGAACCCGCCGCAGACCGTGCCGCCGCTGCGCCGGCCCGAGGTGCGGGCCCGGCTCGGGCTCGACTGAGCCCGACCGGGGGGCGGGCTCATGGGGGAGGCGCCGCCGGCCGGTCGGCACCGGCAGGCGGTGGTGTTCGGGGTGCTGGTCGCCGGTGTGCTGCTGTCGACGATCAACACCAACGCGCAGGCCGAGCTGATCCGCCGGCGGCAGGACAGCTGCGACGGCACGATCCCGTTGCCGACGTCGGCGTACGTCCTGGGCTTTGCCGGCCTGGCCGTCGGTGCGGTCGCGCTCTTCCTGCTGCTGCGCTGGTTCCGGCACAACCGCCAGCTCATCGTGATCGTCCTGTTCGGCACCGCGACGGCCGCGCTGATCTTCGAGGCCTTCGCCGTCGTCACCGCCTTCCAGGAAGGCCGCCCGGTCGTGCCGATGTGCGGCGGCTAGCCGGCCAGCTGTGGCAGGAACGCGGCCAGTGCGCTGATCAGCAACGGCGCGATGACGCTCAGAATGGTCAGCGGGTTGCGCAGGATCGAGATGTCCAGGTGCAGCAGGTGCTCGATCCGGTGCCGTTCCTCCATCCACTCCTCGGTCGGTCGGCCGTCCTCCGGCAACGGGCACGCGTGATCGAGGAGCTCCTCGGCGCGCGTCCGCCAGGCCAGCGCCATCGGTACGGCGATCACCGCGAGACCGAGCGCGAACATCCCGCCGTACAGCAGGACGTTGGACGGCGGGAACTCGCCGGCCCGGTCCGGATGTGCTGCCACGAACGCACCGCGCAACGCACCTGAGGTCGCGACCGCGGCGACCACGCCGACGGTGAACGCGCCGACGCACAGCACCAGCAGTTGCCACAACCGCAGTAGTCGTTCGACGGCCGGGCGGAGGTGCGCCGGGTCGCCGTTCGACTCGTCCATGAGGGTCCGGAACGCGTCACCGGACCGCCGGTAGCTGTCCTTGCCGAGGTCGTGGCACTCGGCGTGCGCGAGCCACACGATGGTCAGCCACGGAATGCTGGCGAGCAGGCCGGTCACGAGCACGATGCCCGTGCGCAGGTGCAATCCCTGAATGGGCAGGTCCGGGCTGACCTCCGGGAAGAGCAGCCGGTAGGCGGTCACCGCGGCAGCGCCGACGGCCGCGCTGATCAGATAGCGCCAGCTGCGCTCGCGGCTCGGGTACATGCCCCAGTTGGCCGGGTGCTGCAGGACGCGGATCGCCTGGATGGTCAGTACGACGAAGACGACCAGAGCCGCACCGGCGACGACGCGCCAGATCGTCCACGGCACGCTGGTCACGAACGTGGCGCTCGCACTGGTCCCGTCCGAGCCGGCGATGCCGAGCAGGGCTGCGAACGCGAACAGCAGGCCGAACAGGATCATGCTGCGCGCGGGTGGCGGCAGTCGCACCCAGAAGGTGTCCTCGATCAGCTCACGCGGGAGGTACCTCGCCATGCCAACCCCTTTGCCCCAGACCTGTTCCAAGTCTTCCGGTCCGCGGCCCGGCGCGGCGGACGAGCCCGGCGTGCCCTGCCTTTTCGGGCAGCTCGTGCGGGTTCGGTCGAGGGGGTAAGGTCGGTCGCGGCGGGCAAACGGTTACCTAGGAGGCGGTCATGCGGTTCGCGATCAAGACGAGGCCGGAGCACACCACCTGGCAGCAGATGCGGGACGTGTGGATCGCCGCGGACGACTTCGAGATCTTCGAGTCCGCGTGGCACTGGGACCACTTCTACCCGCTGAGCGGCGACATGGCCGGCCCGAACCTCGAGGCCTGGACCACGCTGGCCGCGCTCGCCCAGGCGACGCACCGGATCCGGATCGGGTGCCAGGTGAACGGCATGATCTACCGCCATCCCGCGGTCACGGCGAACATGGCCGCGACCACCGACATCATCTCCGGCGGCCGGCTCGAGCTCGGCCTCGGCGCCGGCTGGAACGAGATGGAGACCGCGGCGTACGGCATCGACCTGTACGGGCTGAAGGAGCGCTTCGACCGGTTCGACGAGGGCGTGCAGGCGATCATCGCGCTGCTCACCGAGAAGGTAGCGAACTTCGACGGCCAGTACATCAAGCTCACCGACGCGTACTGCGAGCCGAAGGGCGTGCAGACCCCGCACCCGCCGATCGCCATCGGTGGCAAGGGGCCGAAGCGGACCCTGCGCGCGGTCGCCCGCTGGGCCCAGCACTGGAACGTCATCGTGCCGAGCCCGGAGGAGTGGAAGCCGCTCAAGGACATCCTCGTCCAGCATTGCGCCGACGTCGGCCGCGACGTCAACGAGATCACCTGCTCGGTCAACGTCCGGATCGAGCCCGACCAGCCCCTCGACGCAGCGGTCGCGCAGGCAGCGGCGTACGGCGAAGCAGGTGTCGACCTGGTCGTGATGAACCTCCCGCTCGACGCGCCGCCGTCGGTCGTGGAGCCGCTCGCGAAGGCGCTGGCGCCACTGGCCTGAGCTGTCGGCGGTTGCCGCTAGGTTGGGGCCGTGGACAGGGAGGAGTACGTCGAGGCGGTGCTGCGCGCCGTGGAGTCGATCCCGCCGGGCAGCGTGGCGACGTACGGCGACATCGCCGAGTTCGTCGGTCAGGGCGGGCCGCGCCAGGTCGGCGCGATCATGCGCGAGTACGGCGGCAGCGTGCCATGGTGGCGGGTGATCCGGGCCAGCGGTGTGCCGGCCGACGAGGTCGGTGACGAGCAACTGCACCGGCTGCGCTCGGACGGCGTACGCGTCACGAACGGCCGGGTCAACCTGCGCCAGGTGCGCTGGGATCCCGGGGAATGACGGCACCGGGTGACGGCACCGGCGGTGCGCCGGCCCCGCCCCGGACCTCGCACCGCCGATGCCCGACCGGCCGTTGAGGGTGCCGGTCTTACGCACCACTTGATGCCGCGAACGGACCGGAAGTTGTCCGCAGTCCGGCGAGGTTCGTCGTACGCGGTGTGTGCCCCCGCGGATTGTCGGTGGGCTCTGATGGGATGTGGCGGTGGTCAGCAGACAGGGGTCCCGGAATCCAACGCGGTACAGGTTGGTCCGGGCGGAGGGACGCAGCGCGGATGCTCCTGTTCTGGATGCCGATCAGCAGGCCGTGGTGGATCATCCGGGCGGGCCGTTGCTGGTGCTGGCCGGGCCGGGGACCGGGAAGACGACGACGTTGGTCGAGGCAGTCGTCGACCGGGTGCGCAATCGCGGGCTGAGTCCCGACCAGGTGCTGGTGCTGACGTTCGGGCGGAAGGCGGCGAC
The DNA here is from genome assembly GCF_040653975.1 of Kribbella sp. NPDC050820. Classification (NCBI taxonomy): domain Bacteria; kingdom Bacillati; phylum Actinomycetota; class Actinomycetes; order Propionibacteriales; family Kribbellaceae; genus Kribbella; species Kribbella sp. NPDC050820. The sequence continues at coordinate 27,730 of NZ_JBFAHB010000016.1, read as the reverse complement.
CGAGTTGCGCGACCGCATCACCGGCAGGCTCGGGCGGACCACGCGATTGATGCCGTCGATGACGTTCCACTCATTCTGCTACGCGTTGCTGCGCCGGTTCACGCCGGCTGACGCGTTCGACGTACCACTGCGGCTTCCGTCCGGGCCGGAGCAGTCGCTGCGGTTGACCGAGGCGCTGTCGGGCAGTCGCGAGGTCGGTGCGGTGCACTGGCCGAGCAGCTTGCACCCGGCGTTGAAGACGCGCGGTTTCACCGACGAGGTGCAGGCGGTCATCGGCAAGGCGCGGCAGCTCGGGCTCGACCCCGAGGACCTGTCCGCGATCGGGCGGTCCGCCGAGCGCGCCGAGTGGGTCGCGGTCGGCGACTTCTTCGAGGAGTACCTGCAGATCCTCGACCACGAGCAGGTGCTCGACTACTCCGAGCTGATCCACCGCGCCGTGATCCTCGCGCAGCAACCGCAGGTGAAGGCCAAGCTGCGCAGCGAGTTCAAGGCCGTCTTCGTCGACGAGTACCAGGACACCGATCCCGGTCAGACCCAGCTGCTGCAGGCGATCGCGGGCGACGGCGGCGACCTGGTCGTGGTCGGCGACCCGGACCAGTCCATCTACACCTTCCGCGGCGCCGACGTCCGCGGTCTGCTCCGCTTCACCGACGAGTTCCGTACGGCGACCGGCGCGGAAGCCGACCAGATCGCGCTCGGCACGACCAGACGGTTCGGTACGACGCTGCAGCGCGTCTCCCGCAACGTCGTCAGCCGACTCGGTGTCCCGGGGACGCTGGACCGCGACACGTTCGAGCGCTTCCGGAACCCGGATGCGAGTGGATGTGTCTACGGCTCCGGCAAGGTCGAGGCCAACCTGTACTCGACCAGCGGGGCAGAGCTCGAGCACATCGCGGACCTGCTCCGGCGTGCCCATGTGCAGGACGGGGTCGGTTGGCACGAGATGGCGGTGCTGGTGCGGTCCGGCAGTCGGTCGATCCCGCCGTTGCGTCGCGCGCTCGCGGCGGCCGGGATCCCGGTCGACGTGGCCGGTGACGAGTTGCCGTTGTCGCGAGAGCCCGCCGTACGTCCGATGTTGCTGGCGTTGCGGGCCGTTGCGGATCCGTCGACGCTGACGGTGGACGTCGTACGGGCGCTGGCGTTGTCGCCGTTGGGGGCGATGGACGCGGGCCAGTTGCGGCGGTTGGCTCGGGTGCTTCGGCGGCGGGATCGCGAGGCCGCGGGCGGTCAGCGGTTGCCGCGGTCGTCGGACGAGCTGCTGCGGGAGGCGCTGCTGAATCCATTGCTGCTCGACGAGCAGTCGTCGCCGGCCGAGGCCCGGTTTGTGGCCCTCGGCGAACGGTTGCTCAAGGCAAGGAACATCGTAACCGCCGGCGCCGCGCCGGACGAGGTGATGTGGTCGCTGTGGTCGGAGTCGCCGTGGTTGCGGCGGCTTCGTGGGCAGGCGCACTCAGGTGGTGAGCAGGCTCGGACGGCCAACCGGGACCTGGACTCGTTGTGCGCGTTGTTCGACGCGGCCGGCCGGGCCGAGGAGCAGGTCGGGTTCAAGGGGGTGTCGGCGTTCCTCTCGGAGCTCGAGTCGCTGGACATCGCCGGGGACAACCGGTTCGACGGGACGTATCGCGAGGCCGGCGTGCAGCTGATGACTGCACACCGCTCGAAGGGGCTGCAGTGGCGGCTCGTCGTCGTGGCGAGTGTGCAGGAAGGGCAGTGGCCGGATCTGCGGCGGCGCGGGTCGCTGCTGGAGCCGGACCGGCTCGGGCCGGACGGCCTGGTGGATCCGTTGTCGGCGGGTGCGCTGCTCGCGGAGGAGCGGCGGCTGTTCTACGTCGCGATCACGCGGGCCCGGGAGCGGTTGATCGTGACGGCGGTGCAGGCGCCGGAGGCGGACGGGGATCAACCGTCGCGGTTGCTGGCCGAGCTGGACATTCCTTTGAAGCTGGTCGCGGGACGGCCGCGGCGACCGCTGTCGTTGCACGGTCTGGTCGCGGATCTGCGGTGCGTGCTGGCGGATCCGTCGTCGTCTCCTGCCCTGCGTCGTGTCGCGGCTGATCGGTTGGCGCAGTTGGCGGATGCGGTGGACGAGCGCGAGCGGCCCCTGGTGCCGACGGCGGATCCGGCGCGCTGGTGGGGCGTGCGGGAGCGGACTCGATCCGAGCAGCCGATCGCCGACCCCGACCAGCCGGTGCCGTTGTCGGGGAGTGCGCTGACGACGATCGTGGACTGTCCGCTGCGCTGGTTCCTGCAGCGCCGGGCAGGCGGCGAGACACCCAGTACGTCGGCCATCGGCTTCGGCATGGTGTTGCACACGTTGGCGGACGCGGTCGCGACGGGGACGCTGCCGCCGGACTCGGACGAGTTGAACGGCTGGCTCGACAAGGTGTGGACGCAGCTCGAGTTCGAGTCGACGTGGATCTCGGACCGCGAGCGGGTCGAGGCCGAGGACGCGCTGCGGCGGTTCGTCGCGTGGCACAAGGGCCGGCCGGACCGGCGGCTGGTCGGGACCGAGGTCGACTTCGACGTCCTGCTGCCGGACACCGACAAGCCCGCCGTCCGGGTGAAGGGCCGGATGGACCGGATCGAGGAGGACTCCGAGGGCACGATCCGGGTGGTCGACCTGAAGACCGGGCGCTCGATCCCGACCAAGCCGGCGCTGGAGCGGCACGTGCAGCTGGCGATCTACCAGCGCGCGATCGCGTCTCGGCAGCTGCAGAAGCTCGGTGAGGATCCGGTCGCGGGCGGCGCGGAGCTGGTTCAGCTGCGCCACGACGACAGCGGGTTCCCGAAGGTCCAGCACCAAGGTCCGCTGGAGTCCGACGAGGACGGCCGCACCTGGCTCGACGAGGCCGTCGACGACGCCGCGGCGATGGTGCGCTCCGAGGAGTTCGTCGCCAAACGCAACGACGGCTGCAGCCGCTGCGACGCCCGCCCGCTCTGCCCCATCCAACCCGAAGGCCGAGAGATCCTCTGATGCGCGCTCACCTGAACACGACGGCTGAGTTGTGCGACCTGTTGGGGATTCCGTTCAGTGATCAGCAGTTGGCGGCGATCACGGCTCCGTTGGCGCCCGGGGTGATCGTGGCGGGCGCCGGGTCCGGGAAGACGACCGCGATGGCGGCCCGGGTGGTGTGGCTGATCTGCACCGGCCAGGTGAAGCCGGAGGAAGTGCTCGGGCTGACGTTCACGAAGAAGGCTGCCAACGAGCTGGATGTGCGCATCCGCGACGACCTCACGAAGGCCGGCGTGCTCGGGTCGACGCTGCCGAAGGACCAGCACCCGATCCTCGCCGCGCACCTGCGCAGCAACGTGCCGAACTGGGAGCCGGAGGAGCCCGGTGAGCCGGTCGTGTCGACGTACCACGCGTTCGCCGGCACGTTGATCGCCGAGCACGGTCTGCGGCTCGGGCTCGAGCCGGACGCCCGCGTGCTGGCCGACGCGACCAGGTTCCAGCTTGCAGGTCGCGTCGTACGGCGCTCCGCCGGGCCGATCCGGCACGCGTCGCATCACGTGCCGACGCTGGTCAACAGCTTGCTCGCGCTGGACGGTGAGCTCGCGGATCACCTGCTGCGCGCGGACGACGTACGCGAGCACGACGAGGCAGTACGACGGGAAGTCGCGGCGGCGCGGAAGCAGACGATCGAGGTGCGCAAGCTCGGGGAGACCGCGTTGAAGCGCGGCGAGATCCTGCAACTGGTCGAGGAGTACCAGGCGTACAAGGCCGAGCGTGGAGTCGTGGACTTCGCGGACCAGATGGCGCTCGGTGCGCGGCTCGCGGAGGAGTGCCCGGAGGTCGCGGTCGCCGAGCGGTCGCGGTACAAGGTCGTGCTGCTCGACGAGTATCAGGACACCTCGGTGTCGCAGCGCCGGATGCTGACTGCGCTGTTCGCCGGGCCGGACGGTCGCGGTCATCCCGTGACGGCGGTCGGTGACCCGTGTCAGGCGATCTATGGGTGGCGCGGCGCGTCCGTTGCCAACCTGGACGAGTTCCCCGAACACTTCCCTCAGGCCGATGGCACTCCGGCTCAGCGCTATGTGTTGAGCGTCAACCTGCGGTGCGGCAGCCGGATCCTTGCCGCGGCCAACCAGCACGCGGCCGAGCTCTACGAACAGCACCCCGGGGTGATCCCGCTCGAAGCGCCCGAGAATGCGCCGGAAGGTGCGATCACGGTCGGCCTGTTCGAGACGCGCTCGCAGGAGATCGAGTGGGTCGCGGACGCGATCGTCGCCGCGCACCGGACGCCGAACCGCCGGTGGAAGGACATCGGCATCCTGATGCGCACGAACGTCGACCTCAGCGCAGTCCACGAAGCCCTGATCGCCCGCAAGGTCCCGGTCGAGGTCGTCGGCCTGGGCGGCCTCCTTGCACTGCCCGAGGTCGTCGACGTCGTCGCCACCCTGCAAGCGGTGAACGACCTGACGGCGAACGCCGCGATGCTGCGAATCCTTACCGGTCCGCGGTACCGGATCGGTCACCGCGACCTCGCCCTGCTCGCGAACCGGTCCCGCGCGCTCGCCGACTCCGGTGACCGACCGGACGCGGACGACCTCGTCGCCGCACTCGATGCCGCGGTCGCCGGGATGGACTCGACCGAGGTGATCTCGCTCGCTGAAGCGGTCGACGATCCGGGTCCGCTGCCGTACGCACCGGAGGCGCTGGTCCGGTTCAAGGAGCTGTCCACCGAGCTCCGCGAGTTGCGTGCGCACGCGGCGGAGCCTCTGCTCGACCTCGTGCGCCGGGTGATCAGCACGATCGGCCTGGACGTCGAGCTCACCGCGACACCCGACCACGTCGACTCCGGGCGCCGGGACCACCTGGCCGCGTTCATGGATGCCGTCGGCAACTTCGTGTCGACCGAGTCGGACGGGTCGCTGGACGGCCTGCTGGCGTACCTGGCGGCCGAGGAGGAGTACGCCGCCGGCCTCGATCTCGCCGTACCGAGTGAGGCCGACTCGGTGAAGTTGCTGACCACGCACCGGTCGAAGGGGCTGGAGTGGCCGATCGTGTTCGTGCCGACGCTGGTGCAGAAGGTGTTCCCGTCGGATCGCGGCCGGGACAAGTGGACGACGAACGCGAAGGTGCTGCCGTGGCCGTTGCGCGGTGACGCGGACACGTTGCCCGACTTCCACGACCTGTCCAACGCCGGGCTGAAGGCGTTCGCGGACGAGTGCAAGGACGTGAACGCGCTGGAGGAACGCCGGCTCGGGTACGTCGCTTTCACGCGCGCCAAGGAGATCCTGGTCGCGACCGGTCACTGGTGGGGGCCGACGCAGAAGCGGCCGCGCGGCCCGTCGTCGTACCTCGAGCTGCTGAAGAAGCACGCGGGGGAGCGGGTCGTCGCGTGGGCCGAGCAGCCGGAGCTGACCGAGGAGAACCCGGAGCTCGCCGAGCAGACGCAGGCGCCGTGGCCGGCGCCGTACGACGCCGAGGCGTATCAGCGCAGGCTGGACGGAGTGGCGCTGGTGCAGTTGGCGCGCTCGGAGGGTCCGTCGCTGGAGGCCGAGGAGTCGTTGCTGCTGGACGAGCAGGCGACGGTCGCGCGCTGGGACGCCGAGATCGAGCGATTGTTGTCCGAGGCAAGGGTAAGCCGGAGCCGGAAGGCGTACGACGTGGAGCTGCCGACCGCGTTGTCGGCGACCCAGGTGATGCGGCTGGCGAAGGACCCGGACGGGCTCGCCTCCGAGCTGGCCCGGCCGATGCCGCGCAAACCCAACCGGGCGGCGCGGTTCGGCACCCGCTTCCACGCCTGGGTGGAGAGCTACTTCGGCCAGCAGCTGCTGCTCGATCCCGACGACCTGCCGGGCGCCGCGGACGAGGACATCGTCGACGACACCGACCTCACCGACCTGATGGACGCCTTCCGCACCGGCCCGTTCGGTGAGACCACGCCGTACGAGATCGAGGCCCCGTTCGCCCTCGCCATCGCCGGCCGCGTCGTCCGCGGCCGCATCGACGCCGTCTACCAGGTCGTCCGCCCCGACGGCTCCCGCGGCTACGAGGTCATCGACTGGAAAACCACCCGCACCGAAACCGCCGACCCCCTCCAACTAGCCATTTACCGAGTCGCCTGGTCCGAGCTCCACAACATCCCCCTCCACCAAGTAACCGCCGCCTTCTACTACGTCCGAACCGGCGACATAATCCGCCCCCCAAACCTCCCCGACAAACAAGCCTTGACCACCCTCCTGAACGGCTAGTCCACCAGGTCCGCGGGGACGATCCGCACCGGGAAGGGAAGCTCGGCGTCGAACGCGTCCTTGCCGGTGACCACGGCTCGCTCGTCATAGGCGCCATTGACCAGTTCGAGCACGGTGAGCTCTACCTTGGCCGGATCGAAGATCCAGTACGAGGTCACGCCGGCCTCCTCGTAGAGGCTCCGCTTGAGGACGAGGTCCGTCGAGCGGGTGGCCGGCGAGAGGATCTCGACGGCAAGGAGCAGTGGCTTCTCGATCGCCTTCGGACCGACGTCCACCCGGCGGCAGACAAGCACGTCCGGCTGGAGGGAACGGCGAGATGTGGGCTGGAAGTCCAGTGGCGCAACGAACACCCGCTGGTCATCCGGGCAGCTTTGCCGGAGCAGGACCGTCAGCTCGACAACAGCAAGCTGATAGATCGGCAGTGGTGCAGGTGTCACCAGCAACACTCCGTCAACCAGTTCGTACCGCTTCCCGTCGTCGGGAAGATCTTCGAGATCGGCCAAGGTGAACGTTCCCGGCTCATGTGTTTCCACGGACACAATGGTGCCTCCTTCTCGGTCACTCGACCAGCATGGTGGGTGTCCGTGGGTGGTCGGTGCCAAATCGGCGATCTGCCCCTGGTTGCCCGGTATCTGCCCCGGGATGCCCTGGGTCAGCGGGTGAGTTCGGCTGGGGTGAAGGTGATGGGGAAGGGGGTTGTCGTCTCGAAGGGTTCTTCGGCGTGGACGACGGCCAGGCAGGTGTAGCCGGTCGGGGTTAGGCGGAGGACTGTCAGTTCTTGGTGGGTGGGGTCGAGGAGCCAGTAGGTGGGGACGGCGTAGGTTTCGTAGAGGGTGCGTTTGAGGACCACGTCGGTCGTTCGGGTGGAGGGGGAGAGGACCTCGACGGCGAGGAGGGGTGGGGATTGGAGGAGGTGGCGTCCGGCGGCCTCGCGCGGGCAGACGAGGAGATCGGGGCGGAGGGAGATGGTGCGGGTGGGGCGGAAGTCCAGGGAGCCTACGGAGACGAGTAGGTGGGGCGGGCAGGCTTGTTTGAGGCGGATCATCAGGGCGATGACGGCTGCGTGATGGGCGGGTGGCTGGACACCAGTGACCAGCAGCCGGCCGTCCACGACCTCGTACCGGCGGCCATCCCTGGGAACGTCAATCGTCTGTTCGCTGCGCACCACCCCAGCTTGACCGAGTCCCCCGACCCACCGCAGAAGTTATCCACAACCGCCACCGACCACAGGCCGACGACCGCAGTCGCGGTACAACAAAGAGCCGGGACTCAGCATGGAGTCGCCGGCTCTTGGTTGGAGGCTGGGTCAGGGTTTGCGGGCTACGCCTACCCAGAGGCTGCACATAACGTCGGTGAACTCGCCCTTTTCGACGAGCTGGGTGGTCTCGGCGTCGGGGTGCCAGCGGAAGGGGGCGGAGACGCCGGGCTCGATCAGCTCGAGGCCGTCGAAGAAGCGGGTGACCTCTTCCTTGCTGCGGACCTGGGCGTCGCCGCCGTCGGCCTTGTAGACCTGGATCGCCCGCTCCCACAGGTCCGGAGCGAAGTCCGGCGTGCAGTGCGAGAAGATCAGGTACGACCCCGACGCGAGCGGCTCGAGGAGCTGCTTCACCAGGTCGTACGGCTTGAGCGCGTCGGGCAGGTAGTGGAAGACGCCGACCAGGCTCAGCGCGACCGGCTTGCTGAGGTCCAGGGTGTCCTTGACCTCCTGCGAGCCGATGATCGACGCCGGGTCGGTCACGTCCGCCTCGAGGTACGTCGTCTTGCCCTCGGGACGGCTGGTCAGCAGCGCCCGCGAGTGCGCGAGCACGATCGGGTCGTTGTCGACGTAGACGACCCGGGCCTCGGGCACGACCTCCTGCACGACCTCGTGCAGGTTCGGGCTGGTCGGGATGCCGGTGCCGACGTCGAGGAACTGGGTGACACCCTGCTCGGCGACGTACCGGGCGGAGCGGTGCATCCACATCCGGTTCGACTGCGCGGCGGTGCGGAACCCGGGGAACGCCTGCAGCAGGTGCTCAGCCGCCTGCCGGTCGATCTCGAAGTTGTCCTTGCCGCCGAGGAAGTAGTCGTAGACCCGCGCGCCGTGCGGCCGGTCCAGCTTGAGTCGCTCGTACATGGCAGGTACTTCGTTGTCGGCCATCGATGGCTACTCCCTACTCCGGTGCTGTCGAACGCGGCAAGTGCGATCGTAGCTGATTTGCGACAGTACGTGACCAACGCGGGACAACCTTTGCCTGGATCGAAGGTGCGCCGATCACTGAGCGAAGCTAGGCATCGGCAAACCCGCAGTGGACAGGCCGACGAACGACGGCTCCGACGTGAGAATCTCCAGCGCGTCCCAGACCTCCAGCCCGTCCGCCGCCGACACCGGAGCGGACAGTACGGCGCCCGAGAACAGCACCTGTCGTCCTTCGACCAGCGTCGGCACCACCGGCGTACCTGACGTCAATGCAGCCAGCGCAGCGTTGGAGCTCTCGATCGCGGCATCCCACCGGACATCGTCGGCAGCGTCTGCCCAGGACGCCTCCAACTCGGCGGCCGCAAGAGCTTCGAGGAGTACGGCGGGCGCCGGCGCCTGAGGTGGACCGGGGACGAACACCCGCGAGCCCCACTCCAGGTAGAGCCGCTCGATCGCATCCCCGCGCCCGGCGTCGCGCAGGGCTTCGAAGACGCGCATCACCCGCACGGATTCCTTGCTCGCGGCAACAGCCACCGCACGGACGAACTCGGGCACGCCGGGTGCCTGATCCGAGCCGTCGCGCATCCAGAGGCTGAACGAGCGGAACGTCAGTTGCAGCTCCCGTGCCGGCGCCACCGCGGTGAGCCAGCGGACCGCGAGCCAGCTCCACGGGCAGGCCGGATCGGCGTACAGCTCCAGTGTCTTCATCAGATCCCCCATCTGTTCATCAGAGTAAGACTATGATGAACAGAGTGATAGATTCTTGACGTGGCTGTCAAGGAGGAATCCCACCGCGCTCGCCAGGCACAGGCGACCAAGGAGCAGGTCGCGCGGGCGGCCCGCGAGCTGTTCGCGGAGCAGGGGTACGTCGCGACGACGATCACGGCGATCTCCGAGGCGGCCCGGATCCCGGCGCAGACCATCTACTCGGCGTTCGGCAACAAGGCCGCGATCCTCAAGGAGATCTCCCGGATCTGGATCGTCGAGGCGGAGACCCGGCGGCTGGCCCAGGAGTCGCTCGCCATCGCCGACCCGGCCGCCAGGTTGCGCGCCGCCGCGCACTGGCAGACCCGGCAGTTCGAGACCGGCGTCGACGTGATCCGGATCTACCAGGAAGCCGCCCGCGTCGACGCCGAGATCGCCGAGCAGTTCGAGCGCATGCTGTGGGCCCGCGAGCAGGAGCTCGAGATCTACCTGAAGTCGTTCAAGGGCCAGCTCAAGCCCAAGGCGCTGGACCTCTTCATCGCGTGCACGGCGGCGGAGATCTACCGCACCCTGGTCCTCGACCGGAACTGGCCGGTCGAGGACTACGAGCGCTGGCTGGCCGACACGCTGGTCAGTCAGCTGCTTCGGTGACCAGCGGGTTGTCGAGCGTCCCGAGGTACTGCAGTGACCCGGCGATGTCCGTCAGGTCCACCATCTGCTGGTTGTTCTTCAGCTGCAGCCGGTTCAGGCACGACAGCGCGAACGATGGCGCGAAGACGTCGTACTTCGCGAACGCGTCGGCCAGCTCCGGCGTCGCCGCCTGGTAGTCCCGCACCGCGGCCGCGACCACGGACCAGAACGCCGACGGCGTCAGCAGCCCCTCCCGGTCCAGCATCGGCGAGAGGAACCGGAAGATGCAGTCGAATATGTCGGTGAAGACGCACAGCAGCTTCTCGTCGTGCGGTACGTCGGCCCGCACCCGCTCGGCGTCGGCCGGCAGCGGCGTGTCCGGGCTCATCACCGCAATCTCCTCGGCGATGTCCTTCATGATCACCCGGATCGGCACGGCGTCCCGCAGTACGAGGATCAGGTTCTCGCCGTGCGGCATGTACACCAGCTCGTAGGCGTAGAAGCAGTGCAGCAACGGGATCAGGTAGGCGTCGATGTACGACCGCAGCCAGTCGGCCGGCGCCAGGCCGGATGCCCGGATCAGCTCCGCGGCCAGCGACGTGCCGTCCCGGTCGACGTGCAGCAGGCTCGCCATCGTCGCGAGTCGCTCGCCCGGCTCGAGCGTCGGCACCGGGCTCTCCCGCCACAGCGCCGACAGCATCTTCCGGTACGGCGACGTCTTCTCGGTGGCCGCCTCGTAGTACCGGTTGTGGTACCCGGCGGCCGCGATCTCCCGCAGCACCGAGAAGCCGTACCGCTTCAGCACCAGGTCGTTCGCGACCAGGCCGAACACCCAGTCGTTGATCGCCGGCGTCGCGGCCATGTACGTCGGCGACAGCCCGCGCATGAACCCCATGTTCAGCACCGACAATGCCGTCTTCACGTAGTGCCGCGACGGCTCCGTCCGGTTGAAGAACGTCCGGATCGACTGCTGTGGCTGGTAGTCGTCGTCGCTGGACCCGAGGTGGATGATGTGCCGCTGCGCGATGTCGGCCGCGAACGTGATCGACGTCTTGTTCTCCCACTGCCACGGGTGCACCGGCAGGTACACGTAGTCCGCCGGGTCGGCGCCCGCGGCAACGATCTCCGCGGCGAAGCGCTCCAGCACGTCGGGTCCCAGCTCGGTCCGCAGCAGGTCGTCGTACGTGATCGTGGTGCTGTGCGAGATCGTCGCGCGGTCCTTGCGGGCGGCGATCCAGGTCAGCCGGACCGGTTGCCCGGTCTCCGGCGCGAAGGCGCGGTAGTCGGTGACGCCGAAGCCGAGCCGCCCGTTGTTCGCGACGAAGCACGGGTGCCCCTCGGTCATCGCGGACTCGATCACCTGGAAGTCCGCGTCGACCAGGTCCCCGGCGGTCTGTGCAGGCTTGGACAGCTTGTACGCCGTACTCGCGAGCGTGCTGCTGATCTCCTCGAGGTACACCGGCAGCATCGCGGCGCCGATGCCGAGCTGCTCGTGGAACTCGGTGACGAAGTCGAGCGCGTCGACCGGGCGGTCGCCGTCCCGCTGGATGGACTCGGCGTCCACCTCCCAGTGGTTCAGCGGGTAGCGGGTGGCCGCGAAGGTGTACCGGCTGCGCGCGCTCGCCACCTCGTACAGGTTGCCGACGGCAACCGGCTCGAGGATCCGCTCGTGACTGAACTCGGCCAGCGCCTTGCGGACCAGCGCGCGGTTCGCGACGGCCCAGGCCTCGGGGGTGAGATGTTCGGTGGTCATCGGTCAGCCGGCCTCGTTCATCCTGGTCGCCTCGGCGTACTGGTCGCGGGTGCAGAAACTCAGCCAGGCCTGCTTGTCGGGCAGGTCCACGATGCTGTGCTTGCGGAACCCCATCCGCTCGTTCAGCGCCTGGATCTTGGTGTTGCGGACGTCCGGCTCGACCACGACGCGGTCGATCAGCGGGTCGCTGAACAGGCTGTCCAGGATGGTCTCGAAGATCGCGCCGGTGAAGCCCGGGATCCGGGCCTGCGGCGGCGCAACGAGGACGTGCATCCCGACGTCGCCGGGCGCGACGTCGTACGTCTTGGCGACGGCGTCGTACGACGGTTCGTAGCGCTCCATCAGGAACGCCGGGCGGCCGTCGTGCTCGCCGAGGAAGGCGCGGTGGTGTCCGGTGCTCTCGATCCGGCGGTACTCCGCGCGCACGTCGTCGACCGAGGCGTCCAGCAGGCCCCAGTACTGCGCGTAGGGCTGCGTGACCCAGCCGTGCAAGGTCGGCACATCCTCGGTCAGGTCGAACGGCCGGAGGCTGAGGGTGCCGATGCCGGCGAAGAAGCGCCGGTACATCGGCTCGGGCAGTGCTCTGGTCATGGCGGTCTGCTTTCGAGGTGGGCGAACCTGTTAGCTAAGGCTTACCTTACTAGATAGTCAACGCGTCAAGTTCCGGCGTCCACCCCCAGGCTCGACGGGAGGCGGAGATCACAGGTAGTCCGCGAGGCGGATGTGCGCCCAACACCCGTTTGCCTACGTTGGACACATGTTGATTGCCGAAGATCTCTTGCTGCTGCTGTACGACGACGAGAGCGGTAAGCCGATCACCGGGTCGCCAGGGCTGGACTACGCGCTGGCGGGGGCCGTGCTGATCGAGCTGACCATGCTCGGGAAGCTGGACGTCGCTGGTGAGGGCGAGGAGGTCAAGCGCGGCCGCCTCAAGGTGCTGGACGCCACCCCGACCGGTGACGGCATCCTGGACGAGCGGCTGGCCTACGTGGCCGGCAAGCCCGGCAAGCGACCCAAGGACCAGATCGGCCGGCTCTCGAAGAAGCTGCGCGAGCAGGTGCTCGCCAGGCTCGCGGAGCGCGGCGTGCTGGAGGCGGACCAGGACAAGGTGCTCGGCCTGTTCCCGGTGACCCGCTGGCCGGCCAAGGACGCGCGGCACGAGGCACAGATGCGTACGGCGCTCGAGAGCGTGCTGAAAGTGGGTACGACGCCGGACGAGCGCACCGGGGCGCTGGTCGCCTTGCTGAGCGCGTTGAACGTCGTACCGAAGATCGTCACCGACGCGGTCGACAAGAAGGCGCTCAAGCAGCGGGCGAAGGAGATCGCCGAGTCGGACTGGGCTGCCGACGCTGTGAAGAAGGCTGTCTCGGAGATGCAGGCTGCGGTGACCACTGCGGTGGTCGTGAGCACCGGTGCGGTAGCGGCCGGCAGCTAAGCCAGGCGCTCCTTGATCTCGGACTTGAGCACCTTGCCGACCTTGGACCGGGGCAGGTCCGGCCAGACCAGGACCTCCTTGGGCGCTTTCACGCTGCCGATCCGGGACTTCACGAACGCGATCAGCTCGCCCGGATCGACATCGCCGCCGGCGAGCGGCTGGACGACCGCGACCACTCGCTCGCCCCACTTGTCGTCCGGGCGGCCGATCACCGCGCAGTCCTGGACGGCGGCGTGCGCCAGCACCGCCTGCTCGACCTCGGTGGAGTACACGTTGAAGCCGCCAGTGATGATCATGTCCTTGGCGCGGTCGACGATGTAGAGGTAGTTGTCCGCGTCCAGGTAGCCGATGTCGCCGGTGTGGTGCCAGCCGTGCCGCGACGCCTCCGCGGTGGCCTCGGGGTTGCGGTAGTACCCCTGCATCACCAGCGAACCGCGGACGACGATCTCACCGCGGTCGCCGGGCGGCAGGAGGGATCCGTCCGGCGCCATGATCGCGGTCGTGACGAGTGGGGACGGACGGCCCGCCGACGACAGCCGCGACCGGGCGATGTTGCCGTCGGCATCGAAGTGGTCGGCCGGCGCCATCGTCGAGATCATCATGGGGGCCTCGGTCTGGCCGAACAGCTGGGCCATCACCGGGCCGATCCGGGACAGCGCTTCTTCGAGCCGGGCGACCGACATCGGCGCGGCGCCGTACCAGAAACACCGCAGGGACGTGAGGTCGGTGCTGTCGAGCTCCTCGGCCGCTAGCACCATGTAGATCAGCGTCGGCGGCAGGAACGTGTGGGTGACGCGGTGCCGTGGGATCAGCTCCAGGAACGCGTGCACGTCCGGGGTGCGCATGATGACGATCTCGCCGCCGCAGGACAGGACGGGGAAGCATAGTACGCCGGCTGCGTGGGTCAGCGGCGCCAGCGCGAGGTAGACGGGCCGGTCGCCGAACGGGTAGCCGATCAGGGTCAGCGCCGTCATCGTCTCCAGGTTGCGGTTGCTCAGCATGACGCCCTTCGGGCGCCCCGTGGTCCCACCGGTACCGACGATCAACGCCAGATCGTCGGGCCCGGTGAGATCGACGGCCGGCTGGGACACGCCCCCGCAGAACGCGTCCCAGCCGACACTCCGGCCACGGACGTGGGGGTCTCGGCCGGAGTCGGGATCGGCATCCAGGCAGACGAAGGTGTGCACCTTCGGCAAGGCCTCCCGGATCCGATCCACCAGGGGCGCGAAGGCCGCCTGGTAGATCAGCACTTCACAGTCGAACTGGTCGAGCAGCTCGCGGTTCTCGGCCGCCTCGTTGCGCGGGTTGATCGGGCACCAGACCGCACCGGCCCGGCTGATCCCGAACACGCAGCTGAAGGCGATCGGGTCGTTCGCCGACAGGATCGCGACCTTGCCACCCGGTCGTACGCCGGTCGCCGCGAGACCGGCCGCGATCCGGTACGACAGCTGCTGCACCTCGCCGTACGTGAGCGTCTCGCCGTCGGTGGTCAGGCACGGTGCGTCCGGACCGAGCGAGGCGCCCTTGTCGAGGTAGTCGACCAGTCTCACTGCGACCCCTTCAGTGCAGCACGGTCAGCTGTGGCTCGGAGACCAGCCCGAAGCTGCGCAGTACGCCGAGCAGCTCGCGATGACCGAACGCCTGGCAGCCACTGGCGAACCCGACCCGCTTCGGCGGAGTCTGCAGCAGCGAGTACGCCGCGTAGGCCTGCAGCAGACCGGTCTGCTGGTAGTTGCTGTTGCCGTGGATGACACAGTGCGCCCGGCCGAGCGGTCCGGAGGCGTGCACGGAGTCCAGGGTCTTGTTGACGCGTGGGTTCTCCCGGGGCGGCATCTGGTTCATCACCTGGCGGGCGGTCTCGGTGAGCGCCGCGTTGCGCTCGTCGGGAGCCATGTCCTTGGTCGCTTCCAGTGCAGCGGCGACGATCTGCGGCACGCCGTTCATCAGGGCGGCGTTGAAGACACCGCCCTGTGCCTTGCAGTTGGCCACGCGCGGGTCGCGCTTGAACCAGACCGGGTGCGACATGCCGCCCCAGGGCAGGGACAGTGCCAGTTCATGGTGACCGGGAACCACCAGTGGCACCAATCCCTGCTCTGGGAACTCGGTGTACTCGTTGTGCTCGAGGTAGTGGGCCTTGGAGGTGGCCGCATTGACCAGGATGGTGCGCGTCGACGCGATGGTCGGGCTGCCGCCCCAGAACACTGCGATGTCCAGCGTGTCCAGGCCCGGCTGCTCCAGACACAGCTGTGCAGCGATCTCGCTGGTCGTGTACATCTGCGCGATGCCGGGCGCGAGGAGCAGTCCGGCTGCGGCGAAGTCCGCGCCGTACTTCTCGTCGCAGGTCATCAGCCAGTCCTGCTCACCGGTCGTGTCGGTGTAGTGCGCTCCTGCGGCGAGCGCCGCCTCCACAGCCGCGGGACCGAGCTCACTGAACGGCCCGACAGTGTTGAGTACGACGGACGCGCCCTTGAACAGGTCCGTCAGCGCAGCCACGTCGTGGTCGACGACGGCGACCTCGTAGTCGGCGGTCTCGATTCCCGCCACGTGGGAGTCCATCGACTCCTTCAGCTTCTCCTCACTGCGACCGGCGGCCACGAACGGGACGTGGTACTGGCGGAGGAACTCACAGACCAGGCGGCCGGTGTAGCCGGAAGCGCCGTACACGACGACAGGCTTGGTGGTCATGGGGCCTCACATCCCCATTCCGCCGTCGACCGGCAGGCCGGCGCCGGTGATGAACCGGGCCTCGTCCGAGGCGAGGAAGACGACCGCGTCGGCCATGTCGGTGACCTCACCGAGCCGGCCGGCCGGGGTCAGCCCGACGACTGCGGTGACCGCTGCCTCTGGGGACTCGAACAGTCCGAGCCGGGCCACGTCGTTGGCCAGTCCGGCGCCCATTGCGGTCGGCACCAGGCCGGGGTAGATGCAGTTGACGCGGACGCCGTACCCGAGCTTGCCGGACTCCATCGCGGCGACCCGGGTGAGCCGGTCGACCGCGGACTTGGTCGCGGAGTAGACCGCGATGCCGGGGAACGCGATGGTCGCGGCGACCGACGCGACGTTGACGATCGCACCGCCCTGGCCGGCCAGCCCGTCCGGCCGCATCGTGCGCAGTCCCCACTTGATGCCGAGCGTGGTGCCGAGGATGTTGACGTCGAGCATCCGGCGGATCTCGTCGGCGGTGACCTCGGTGAGCAGGCTGGTGATCTCGATCCCGGCGTTGTTCACCAGGATGTCCAGGCCGCCGAGGATGTCGTTCGCGGCGACGACCGCGTTCTCCCAGCTGCCCTCGTCGGTGACGTCGTGGGCGACGAAGCCGTTGCCGGCGCCGTACTCGCTGTCCAGCGCGTCGGCGACCGCCTCGCCGGTGTCCTTCTGGATGTCGCTGACCACCACTTTGGCGCCGGCCGCCGCGAGCGCCTTCGCCATCCCTTCGCCGAGCCCCTGGGCTCCGCCGGTGACGAGGGCCTTGCGGCCGGAGAGGTCGAGTCCGCCCATCTGAAGCTCCTTTGCTCGAAGCATCGCGCTTGCTTTTCACTCTGGAGAATCCTTTGACAGTCGTCAAGACTTTGTTTGACACTTGTCAAGAAATCTCCCACCGCGGGTCGCGCCTGGGTCCGCGGCGGGTAGATTGACGCTCGACGCACTGGGAGGTGGTTGGTCTTGACGTCAGCGGAGGCCGCTGAGCCGGATCGGCCCGCCCGGGTGTCCGGGATCGACAAGATCGAGCGCCGCCGGGTCGCGCTGGCCGAGTCGGCGCTGAAGACGCTCGGCGAGCTCGGGTACGCGCGGACCAGCCTGCGGGAGATCGCGAACAACTCCGAGTTCACCCACGGCGTCGTGCACTACTACTTCCGCGACAAGATCGACCTGATCAGCTACTGCGTGCGGTACTACAAGACCAAGTGCGCGCAGCGGTACGACGAGGTCGTCGAGACCGCGGCCTCGGCCGACGAGCTCGCGACCGGCTTCCTCGCCAAGATGACGCAGACGCTGGTCGAGGAGACCCCGATGCACCGGCTCTGGTACGACCTACGGGCGCAGAGCATGTTCGAGGAACAACTGCGCGACGACGTCACCGCGATCGACCAACTGCTCGAGCAGATGATCTGGCGCATCCTGACCCGGTACGCCGACCTCGTCGACGGCACGCCCACGGTCGACGCCCCCACGGCGTACGCCTTGATCGACGGCCTGTTCGAGCAGGCCGTCGTCGGCTACGCCGCCGACCCCGACGAGGTCCCGACCCAGCTCACCGACCGAGTCAGCCAGGTCCTTCCCAAACTGATCGCGACTTGACGGGGCCCCAGGCTGCGGCCGGAGCCTACTCGGCCTGACAGTTCGTCTTGCAGAGTTTGTCGGTGAGGGTCAGGTGTACGCCGGGTTCCTCGGTGTCGACCTCGGCCGAGATGTCGACGAGCCAGTCACCGAACGCCTGCTGGGCGATCGGCTTGCCCTTCTGCTGGTCGAACCAGCCGGCGATCTCCGGCTGGTTGACGTGCGCGAGCTCCAGGATTCGCGGCAGCGAGTTGGAGATCTCGCCCCAGGCGACGTCCACCTGACCGGACGCCTGCACCGACAGCACGGGCGGTCGCGGGTGCGTTCCGGTGAGCACCCCGATCGAGGTGATCCCCTTCCGGCAGACCGCGTAAGCGACGTCCGTCGTGCAGTCGTAACCGTCCGTCTTCAGCGCGCTCACAACCTGCGTGGCGGTGAGATCCGGCAGCACGGTCGGCGTCGGACTGGAAGACGACTCGGTTGCCGCCGGCTCGTCGTTACCTGAGCAGGCAGTCAGGAGCAGCAGGGTGGCCAGGGCGGTGACTGTGCCCATACGCCGGTTCAGACCGGCACCTCGATCGCCGCGTCGAGGGCGATGGTGATCATCTCGGAGAACGTCGTCTGCCGCTCCTCGGCGGTCGTCTCCTCCTTGGTGATCAGGTGGTCCGACACCGTCATGATGCCGAGCGCCCGGCGGCCGAACTTCGCCGCCAGCGTGTACAGCGCGGCAGCCTCCATCTCGATGCCCAGCACGCCGTACGCCGCCGTCTGCGAGACCAGCTCGGGACGGTCGTTGTAGAACAGGTCGCCGGAGAACACCTGGCCGACGTGCACGTTCAGCCCGCCCGCCTCGGCGGCGTCCACCGCGGCCCGCAGCAGCTGGTAGTCGGCCGTCGGCGCGTAGTCGATGCCGTGGAAGCGCAGCCGGTTCATCTGCGAGTCGGTGCTCGCGGACATCGCCACGATCACGTCGCGGACCCGGACCGCCTCGGTCAGCGCGCCGCAGGTGCCGACCCTGATCAGCGTCTGCACGTCGTACTCCGCGAAGAGCTCGTGCGCGTAGATCGAGGCGGACGCCTGGCCCATGCCGGAGCCCTGGACGGAGATCGGCTGACCCTTGTAGGTGCCAGTGAACCCGAACATGTTCCGGATCTCGGTGTAGCAGATCACGTCCGACAGGTAGGTCTCCGCGATCCACTTGGCTCGCAGTGGGTCCCCCGGGAACAGCACCCGCGGTGCGATCTGCCCCTTCTTGGCGGCGATGTGAATACTCATGCCGGGATGCTCTCACGGTGCCGGGATATGTTGAGGTATGTGGCCTACTCCATCGCACGTGGTTCGCTAGCCCTGTCCCGGTCCGTGCTGGACCGCGCCGCCGATCGCAGGCGCGACCACGACTGGCTGGAGAAGGCCTGGGTCGCTCCGGACACGCAGGTGGCGCTCGTCGCCGGTGACAAGCTCCAGGTGACCGCCGACCGCAGCGCGCTGAACCTGGTGCACCCGTCCGAGGCGCCGGAGGGTGTGCGGGTCTTCCTGGGCATCGACCGGGAGTCTGGTGCAGGGCAGACCGCAGAGGGTCGCGCTGTGTTCGCCGTACTGGTCGACACAGAGGCCGACGAGTCGTACGGCGGGCTGCGTGAGATCGGCGCCGTACTGAACGATCGCGAGGCCGGTATGGCGGTCCACGTGGTCGGGCTGTCCAACTGGCACGGCGTGCACACGCACTGTGCGAACTGCGGCGAGCACACTGAGGTGGCCGAGGCAGGCCATGTGCGGCAGTGCCCGGCGTGCGGTCTGTCGCACTTCCCGCGCAGCGACCCGGCGATCATCGTCCTCGTCACCGACGACCAGGACCGCGCACTGCTCGGCCGCAACGAGGCCTGGCCGGAGGGCCGCTACTCGACCCTGGCCGGCTTCGTCGAACCAGGTGAGTCGCTCGAGGCCGCCGTACGGCGGGAGGTGCTCGAGGAGACCGGTGTGCTGGTGGGGGAGGAGATCGAGTACGCCGGCAGTCAGCCGTGGCCGCTGCCGTCCAGCCTGATGCTCGGCTTCTACGCCAAGGCGGTGAGCACCGACATCGAGGTGGACGCCGACGAGATCGCCGAGGCCCGCTGGTTCACCCGGGAGGACCTTCGTGCGCTGGTCGAAGCCGGCACGATGGCCCTCCCCGGCAACATCTCCATCTCCCGCCGCCTGATCGAAGGCTGGTACGGCGAGGAGCTCACCGGCAGCTGGTGATCAGCGGCCGACGTCGGAGCGGGCGGCGGCGAGCCGGATCAGGGCACCCTCCCAACGTTCGATCGTGCCTGCCTTCTCCAGCTCTCTGGCCTTCTTGTCCACCGCGATGACGTAGGCGGCGTGGCTGGGCCAGTCGGCCTTCGCATCCGGCAGTACGTCGGTCAGCGTGCAGCCGTACTCCACGTGCCGGTTCGTCACGTGGCTGTTGATGTTCCCGGTCCACACGGTCGCCCGGAGGTCGGACTGCGGACACGGATCGGTCGGTGGGGTGTAGGAGGCCAGGTTGGTCGGGTTGGTCCAGCCGTCCGGTCGCAGCAGCGTGTAGTACGTGCCGTCCGGGGTCTGGGTGAGCCGGTTGAGACCGTGGTCGCGCAGCATGGTCGACACGCCACCGAGGCTGTCCACGACGAACAGTCGCCCGGCCGTGACGCCGTACAGGTAGCCGTCACGCCACTGCAGGGCTCCGTCGTTCGCTCCGGCGCGGCCGCTGAAGACCGGGATCTGTCGCAGTACGGCGCCGGTCGTCGGGTCGGCGACGAACACGATGCCGTCCGCCAGGCCCCACAGGTTGCCGTCCGGACCGATGGTCAGCTCGTTGATGCTGGCCGCACCGGGCACGGGTACGACGTCTGTGAGTACGGCGCCGGTGGACGGGTCGACCTTGACCAGGTGGGCCTCGGTGGCGATCGGCTCAGTGCCCTGGCCGCCCTCGATGCCGGAGCCGGCCCACACTGCGGTGCCGACTGGTAGCAGTGAGGAGATGGTCTGGTCGGCCACCAGGTTGCGGTAGACGGTGAACGCTCCGGTCGGTACGTCGTACACCGTGAGGGCTCCGCCGTATTCGCCGTACGCCGGTGTGGTGCCGACGTAGACCTTGTCGCCTGCAGGGACTACTGCGACGGGCCGGTTCTGGTGGTGGCTGTCGACGAGACTGAAGAGTTCCTTCGGGTTCGTCGGCGTGGCGGGTGCGTTCGGGTCCCACAGCGACAGCCTGCCGTAGGGGTAGATGCCGACGTACATCTTGCCGTTGCCGTCCCAGGCCCAGTCCTCGACCTGGCCCTGACGCGTCGTGACCGTGGACTTGCCGGTGGCTGGGTCGTAGACCGACGTCGAACCGTTGAGGTACGCGTTGACGAAGACCTTCCCGGTCGCCGGGTCCGCGAGCGCGTGCATGAGGGCTACCGGAACGTACTGGAACGGTGAGCTCCACTGGGCGAGCGTGCCGTCCTGTGGGTTGTACCGGAACGTTCCGCCGGAGTAGTTGCCCGCCAAGCCGTACAGCACCTGGCTGCCGTTCTCGGTGACCCAGCCGTAGCCGATCGATGCACCACGGGTCACCGTGCGGGGCGGTGACACCGGACCGACGGTGTTCGTGTCCAGGTCGTAGTGGGTGAGGGCGAGCGTGTTGTTGGTGAAGTACACGCCACCAGGACCGGCCGCGGACACACCGCGGGCGGCGATGGGGTAGTCCATGACCAGACTGCCCGTGGCGGCGTCGGTGAACTTGACCTGCTCGCCGGTGACCGCGTCGACCACGACCAGCCGGCTGCTGGCGTTGGCGAAGACCCGTCCGTTCGCGTAGTCGAGGTCGATGAAGTCCTTGGCCGTCGTACCGGGCGGAGTGATGTCCTCGACCTGCCGGGTCTCCACGTCGATCCGGAGCAGCCTGGCGTTCGGGGTGGAGATGCCGACGAACAGCTTGTTGTGGTCCGGGTCGTAGACGGTCGACCGTGCGTACTGCTGCACCGGGTCGAGTGAGCCGTAGTCAGTCACCTGGCTGGTCGACGGGTCGTACTTGAAGGCATGGGCCGTCGGGTAGGTGCCTGCGTACACGTTGCCGTTCTGGTCCGCGGTGAGGCCGTAGATGACCGACTCACCGGGGATCGGCTGGCCCAGGTCGGTGACGGTGCCGGTGCCCGGGTCGTAGCGATACAGGTGGGCGTTGGGGTAGGTGCCGACGTACAGGCGGCCGTCGGGCGCGACCACGATCGCCCACGCACCCGCTGCCCCTGCCAGTGGCAGCGCGTGGATCAGCTGGCGGCTGTGCAGGTCGACGACGTTGAGCTGGGCGTTCTCACCGGCGGGTACGGCGTACACGACGTCGCGGCCGTCCGGCGTCCGGCCGACGGCGCCCTCCATCACGGTGAGCGAGCTGATCGGGGCGCCGAGGTCGCGGACCGGATCCTCGGCGGCGATGCCGATCCGGCTGTCGTCCTTGCGGATCGGGCCGGTCTCGGACGGGAACGGCTCCGGCCGCTGCGGGTCCGGGCCGGCGGAGGCGGTGCGGCCGCCGGTGGCGAGGAGGCCCAGCATCAGGGCGCAGGCCAGAGCGGCACGAATCAGGACATGGCGGAAATGACGGCGCGGAATCATGGGCGGGCTCCCTGCGGCGTTGTTCCGAGGAAGGTATAACGGTCATGACCGTAAAGTCCATAACTCGCGCCCTATGAGTGTGCGGGCAGCACGAAACGGCGCCGCCCGCTCGGGACGGCGCCGTGATCGCGGGACCTAGGCGGCGAGCTTCTCGGCGACCTGGGCCAGCGACGGGTTCGTCATCGCGGTGCCGTCCTCGAAGACGACGGTCGGAACCGTCTGGTTGCCGTTGTTGATCTTCTCGACGATCTTCGCGGCCTCCGGGACCTGCTCGATGTCGACCTCGGTGAACTCGATCCCGGCTCGCTTGAGCTGGCCCTTGAGGCGGTGGCAGTAGCCACACCAGGGGGTCGAGTACATCGTGAAAGCCGCCATCGGCTGACTCCTTCGTGCGGTGGGAGGGGGTTTCTGTCGGGCCGCCCGTCTAGGGTTGCTCTCGACGTATCCGAACCGGCTCGCAGGTGGTGCTGTTCCCGAATGTCCCCGTCCGTGAGCGATCTCACACGTTCCGCGTCTGCGGATGACCTCTTGGAGGCGCTCGACCCTGAGCAGCGGGCGGTCGCGACCGCGCTGAACGGGCCGGTCGTGGTGATGGCGGGGGCGGGGACCGGCAAGACGCGGGCGATCACCCACCGGATTGCGTACGGCGTGCGTACCGGCACGTTCGACCCGCTCCGGGTGCTCGCGGTCACCTTCACCCAGCGAGCCGCGGGGGAGATGCGCGGCCGGCTCGCGCAGCTCGGCGTCGAGGGCGTGCAGGCGCGCACGTTCCACTCCGCCGCGCTGCGGCAGGCGAAGTGGTTCTGGCCCAAGGTGTACGGCGGGGAGCTGCCACCGATCGCGGACCGCAAGTTCCCGCTGCTGACCGAGGCGGCCTCGCGCTGCCGGGTCCGCGTGGACACTCCGGCGCTGCGCGACCTCGCCGGCGAGGTCGAGTGGGCCAAGGTGAGCAATGTCCGGCCGGACGACTACGCGAAGCTGGCGCCCCGCTCGGGCCGGACGCTGGCCGCGTTCGACCCGGCCACGATCGCCCGGGTGTTCGCGGCGTACGAGGATGTGAAGCTGGAGCGCGGCCGGATCGACCTGGAGGACGTGCTGCTCTGCGCGGTCGCGCTGCTCGCCGAGGACGAGCGGGTAGCGGCGGAGATCCGGCGGCAGTACCGGACGTTCGTCGTCGACGAGTACCAGGACGTGAGTCCGCTGCAGCAGAGCTTGCTCGACCTGTGGCTCGGCGGGCGCGAGGACGTCTGTGTGGTCGGCGACCCGGCGCAGACCATCTACTCCTGGGCCGGCGCCGAACCGGAGAACCTGGTCCGCTTCGCCGCCCGGCACCCGTCCGCGACGGTGATCAAGCTGGTGCGTGACTACCGGTCCACCCCGCAGATCGTCGACGTGGCCAACAAGATCCTCGACGCGACCGGTCCGGCCGGGCTGCCGGGGCGAGTCACGCTCCGGTCGCAGCGTGAGGCGGGCCCGGCGCCGGTGTACCGCGAGTACTCCGACGAGGTCGCCGAGGCCGATGCGGTGGCGCGGGCGGTCACGCGGCTGCAGGACGAGGACGTGCAGTTGCGCGACATCGCCGTACTGTTCCGGACGAACGCGCAGTCGGAGAACTTCGAGCAGGCGCTGGCCGAGCGGAAGATCCCGACCGTGCTGAAGGGGGCCGAGCGCTTCTTCGAGCGCGCCGAGATCCGGCAGGCCGCCGTACTGCTGCGGGGTCAGGCGAAGGCCGGGGATGTGTCCGACGACCTGGTCGAGGTGGTGACCGGCGTGCTGGGCGGAGCCGGCTGGACTCCGGAGCCGCCGACGGGCACGGGCGCCGTGCGGGATCGGTGGGAGTCGCTGAGCGCCCTGGTGACGATGACGTCGGACTTCGCCCGCGAGAACCCGTCGGCCCGGTTGCCGGAGCTCATGGCGGAGCTGGACCGGCGGGCGTCGATCCAGCACGCGCCGCTGGCCGAGGGCGTCACGCTGGCGACGCTGCACGCGGCCAAGGGGCTGGAGTGGGACTGCGTCTTCATCGTGGGCGCGCACGAGGGGACGCTGCCGATCAGCTACGCCCAGACGCCGGCGCAGGTGGAGGAGGAGCGGCGGCTGTTCTATGTCGGTGTGACCCGGGCGAAGCAGCAGCTCTTCATCAGCTGGTCCACCTCACGGTCCCCGGGCGGCCGCGGTCAGCGCGGTCCGACGCGCTTCCTCGACCCCATCGGGGTGCGTACGCCGTCCCGGCCGACCACCCGGGAGCCGTCAGGCGAGCGATCGACCAAGGCCGGCAAGCCGATCCCGAAGTGCCGGGTCTGCGGGCGTGGCCTGCTCGACCCGGGTGCGCGGAAGCTCGGCCGCTGCGAGGACTGCCCGTCATCGATCGACCAGGAGCTGTACGACGCGTTGATCGCCTGGCGGACCGAGCAGGCGGCGAGCGAGCGCATGCCCGCGTTCGTCATCCTGACCGACGCCACACTGACCGCGATCGCCGAGACCCGGCCCACCGACGAGCAGGCTCTGCGCCGGATCCCCGGCATCGGTCACACCAAGCTGACCAAGTACGGCGAGCGGATCCTGCTGCTCTGCACGCGCTGACTCAGGGCGTGGGCGCGAGCAGACGGCCTGCGTCCTCACTGGGCGGGACGCCGTACTGGCGGCGGTACTCGCGGCTGAACTGGGACGGACTGTCGTAGCCGACCTCGTGAGCGACGGTGGTGATGTCGCGCGGGTGGGATGCGAGCAGCAGCCGCGCCTGCTGCAGCCGGATCTGCTTCTGGAACTGGATCGGGCTCAGCGCCGTGACTGTCTGGAAGTGCCGGTAGAACCCGGACGGGCTCATGCCGGTCAGCCGGGCCAGGTCCTCGACGCGGAACGGTTCGGCGTAGTGGTCGCGGATCCAGCGGGCGGCGCGGGTGATGTGGCTGAGGTTGCTGTCGGCCAGACCGAGCTGGCGCACGGCGACGCCCTGCTCGCCGGTGACCAGCCGCCAGAGAATCTCCCGCTTGACCATCGGTGCCAGCACAGCCCGATCCCGCGGGCGCTCCAGCAGCCGAACGAGCCGGACCAGGCTGTCCACCAGGTCGTCGGTCAGCGCACCGACCGCAATGGCCGGTACGGCGCTTGCGCGCGGGCGGGGCAGATCGCCCGGCGCGGCGTGCAGGAGCAGGTCGGCGATCAGCGGGGGCTCGAGCGTGAGCGCGAGGCCGAGCGCAGGGTCCTGCGGGGTGGCGTCGACGAAGTGGCCGGTGACGGGAAGGTCGACCGAGGCGACCAGGTAGTCGCCTGGGCGGTACAGGTACACACGGTCGCCGACGACCAGGCGCTTCGCACCCTGCACCAGAACTGCCAGGACCACGCCCGACATCGACGGCGCCGGTGGCCCGGACCGCTCGACCTTCGCGATGTAGAAGCCATCGATCGCAGTGGACTCGTCCGCGCGGACATGCCGAACCAGCAGGTCCCGGAGCTCGTCGAGTGCCACCTTGGCAGGTTACTCGGGGACTGAGTCGGCCTTCACTGCATTGCGCCGGCCGAGCGGCATTGGTTCACCCCTGGTGGTGTCGCGGGCTGTTTGCTGTTCGGCTTCCGCGTTGATCTCGGCTCCGAGGAGGACGGCGTACGCGGTGAGCCACAGCCAGAGCATCAGGATCGCGACGGCGGCCAGGCTGCCGTAGGTCTTGGCGTAGTTGCCGAACGTCTCGACGTAGATCGAGAACCCGACCGAGGCGGCCAGCCAGATCACCATCGCCACGGCCGCACCGATGGACACCCAGCGCATCCGCGGCGCGTCCCGCGACGGAGCGACCCGGTAGACGACCGCCAGCACGACGAGGATCAGCAGCACGGCCAGCGCGAACCGCGCGACCTGCAGGCCGACGCGGACCGGTCCCGGTACGTCGTCGCCGATCGCAGCGCCGGCGGCGAACAGCGCGACGGCCAGCAGGACGAAGACGATCGCCCCCAGGGTCATGCCGAGCGCGAGCAGCTTCTGGCGGACGAAGCCCCGCGACTCCTCCTCGTCGTACGCCATGTTCACCGCGGTGACCAGGTAGCCGACGCCGCCGGAGGCGCTCCACAACGCGACGACTACCGCGACGGCCACGCCGATGCCGAGACTCCGGCTGGGCGCCGAGGTCAGCGCGTCGATCTGCTGGAGGAGCAGGTCGCGTCCCGCAGCCGGCATCGCCTTGCCCAGCTCCTCCGCCTGGGTGCGGATCTGCGCCGGGTCGGCGATCAGCCCGTAGGCCAGCACCGCGGCGACGATGGCCGGGAACAGCGACAGGAACCCGAAGAAGGCCACTCCGGCCGCCAGCAACGGGACCTGATCGGCCTTGGCCTCTTTCCACGCCCGCTTGATCACCTGCCACCAGCCGGCCGCCGGAATCTGTCTCGGGGTCTCCGCCTCGACCCCCGGCACCGTGGCTGCTCGTTGTTCCGGCACGATCCCCACCCTTCTCCCCAGGTCGTCCTGCAGGTATCCGCGCGGCTGCCGTGGAAAACCTGCCGATCCGGCCCTGCCCGTTCGGGCAGGTCGAAGGAAATGTGTTGCCAGAGTGGGTGGGGAAGGCGCATGGTGGAGGACGTGCCGGGTTCTGCTCACGGCAGACGTGGCATTTAGGTGACAGAAGCAACGATCCCGGAACGTGCGGATGACGTCCCGGAGCGTGCTGGAAGTCTGCTGTGGCAGCCAGTTCCGGCCACCTCGGCGGCAACTTCCGGCCAACTTCGCGAACTGGCGTTAAATAGTTTGCGGGCTCCGCTGGGGACGGCGTACTGTTCTTTCTGCGGTCGAAGCCTGGCCGAAAACTTCAAACCACCATAGCGATCGAGCTAACCGCCCGCTTCGCCACAACGAGAGGAGGTGCCCTGGAAATGATCACCAACACGGTCAAGAAGCCGTTCAGCGACGCTGCCGCGCTGCCGTGCGCCCCGATTCAGGGTGCCTCGCCGCGCCTGCACGTCGCGACCGTTGTGCTCATGGCTTCCGGCGCTGCCCAGTTCAAGGGCGGAGCTGTCGGCGATGTGAAGTACGGCGGTTCGGGTTCTCGAGCATGGAGTCCACCGGTCTGACAGACGTCAGAGCCGGCACCTCCAAGGCCGCGGAACCCGAAAAGGGTCCCGCGGCCCTTTTGTTTGTCCCTGATTTTGGCGGTCATCAACCGTTGACCGTCACCGACGACAAGAGATCAGCACCAAGTCACTGGGAGGTGACCGGAATGAGCGTGAGCTTCCTCGATGTCTTCACCGAGGTGGCCTCGTCGCAGGACCTGCCCTGTCGGTCCTACGCGCCAGAACTCTTCTTCGCCGAATCGCCGGCGGACGTCGAGTACGCCAAGTCGCTGTGCACCACCTGCCCGCTGAAGGCCGAGTGCCTGGCCGGAGCGCTCGAGCGTTCCGAGCCGTGGGGAGTGTGGGGCGGCGAGCTGTTCGTCCAGGGAGTGGTGGTTCCGCGCAAGCGGCCCCGTGGGCGTCCCCGCAAGAGTGACACCGTGACCGCTGCCTGACGATCCCAGATCCGAATCGAGACCCCAGACCATGACGAACCAGACTTCACCCAGGAGAACTGAGATGCATTTACTCAATGAAGATCTTGCCCGTGCTCATTGTCGTTCCAAATTGAACGACGCAGAGCAGAACCGGCGCTTCTACCTCGCGCTCTCGATGGAGCGTGCGCAGAAGCGGGCCGAGCGGGCCAGCCGGCGAGCGGAGAGGGCCAGCGCACGCGCGCGCCTCGCGCTTGCCCGCCTGGTCTGATCCACCAGCACGACCGAAAGCCTGCGGGCGGTCCGAAAGGGAGGACCGCCCGGCAGGCACCCCAGCCTGACCAGCTGAACCACCGAGGGGGGGGGGGGGCCCGTTTGGCCCCCCCCGGCGCGGTTAAGGTGTGGGGGGGGGGGCGGGGGGGGGGCCGGGGGGGGGGGGGGGGGGGGCTGTGTGGGGGGTTTGTGAGGGGGGGTTG
>NZ_JBFAHB010000015.1:0-145818 GCF_040653975.1 Kribbella sp. NPDC050820 | reverse complement strand
GAGGCGATGCTCGACGGCCTGGAACGCGTCCCCCGCGCCGTCTGCTCCCACCGGGGCGGCCGGTTCGAGGAGATGGACCTGGGCGCGGTCCTGGCGCGGCGCCCGCGGGCCGTTCCAACCACCTCCTGGCCGACACCTCGGGCCAGGCGGGGAGTGTCCTGGGCGGCAGGACACCGCGTGGCTCGTGACACCTCACCACGAGCCGCCCCCGAGGTGGCCGGTTCCACTGTGTGACCGCCGCGCCTGGGCGGTCACACAGTGGATCCACTCAGATTGCCGGCCAGTTTCTGCAGTACGCCGATCGTCGCCGCGTACTCCGTGCCGGTGATGCCCGCCGTCACCCGCTCGCGCTGCGCCTGGACCTTGCCCCTCAGCCCGTCCAGCGCAGCCTGACCCGCGGCCGTCAGGCGCCCGTCTTGCAGCCAGCCGCGTGCGGTCAGCGGGTCGACGGCGGCGCTCAGCTCCTCCGGGCCGCCGGTCAGGAACGGCGCGAGCGCGACCGCGATCGGCTCCGGGCTCGCGGCCGCGTTCAGCGCCTGCCACTGCCGGCGGTTCAGCCCGTCCGCGGCGAGCAGCCGCTCGAACGACGCCTCCAGCAGGCGGTCCACCTCCTTCAGCCACCACCCGATAGGCTTGTTGTCATCTGACATATACATGTCAATCAACATATATCTCGACAGGGCTGTGGACAAAGGAGTTGGCTGTGGACAACTCGGATCCGGTGGCCGTGGTGGAGGCGGCGATGATCGCGGTCCGCCGGCGGCAGACCCGCCGTACCATCGCCGTGCAGTCCGGTGGACCGGATCCGGTCCAGGAGGTCCTCGACGCGCTCGAGGCGGCCGGTCCGGACCCGATCGGCGTCAACGGGGTTGCGGCTGCGCTCGGTGTGGACCAGCCGCGGGCCAGCAAGCTGGTCGCCGCCGCAGTCTCGGCAGGCCTGGTACGACGGGAGGCGGACCAGGCGGACGGCCGTCGTACGAACCTGGTGCTCACCGAGGACGGCAGGGCCCAGCTGGAGTGGGTGCACGAGTACCGGCGGGAGCGGTTCGGTCAGGCGATGGCGGACTGGACCGACGGCGAGCGGCAGACGTTCGCGGACCTCCTGAGCCGCTTCGTGACCGCGCTGGACCGCTAGCTGTCCGCTTCAGGTCCGGTGACGTAGACAGCGAAGGGTGCGTCCGGCCGGACCTCGGTGGTGCCCTCGACCAGGCCCTCTGCGGTGATCTCGCCGGCGTAGGTCATGCCTAGGCGTTCCATGACCGCGCGGGAGGCCAGGTTGTGCCGCTCGGTGAACGCGATCACCTTCGTCGCGTTCAGTGTGCGAAAGGCGAAGTCCAGCCCGGCACGGCCGATCTCGGTCGCCAGACCGCGGCCACGCGCCGACGCGGCGAGTGCCCACCCAAGCTCCAGCCGGTCGGTGGCCCAGTCCGGTCCGACCAGGTCGCTGATGGCTGCAGTCACCGGGGCGTCGGCCGGGATCCGGGACATGCCGCCTCGTCCGGCGAGTGCTCCGGTGTCACGCTCGTATGCCATCCACTTGTGCACACCGTCGGCCTCCCAGCGGGCCTGCGCCTCGGTGGCCCGCCGTACTGCGTCCTCCACGGACAGGGTCTCGGCGTACCAGTGGGCGACCCAGGGGTCGGCGTACAGCGTGACCAGGTCCGCGGCATGTCCTGGCAGGACCGCGCCTGGACCGGTCAGCGGTTCGAGGCGGAGGCGGTCGGTGAAGCGGGTGCGGACCACGTGCGCCACGATGTCGCGCAGCCTGCGGTCGCCGTCGGTGCGGTTCACCATCATCAGCTCGAGGTCGTCCGGTCCGACCCAGGCGCCCGCATCGTGCTTACCCTCTTCGAGCCGCGGCCGGCTCAGGTCTCCGTCGACGGTGATCAGGTAGTCGAGCTCACGCCGTACGCGGCCTTCCCACTCCCACTCCCAGTCGGCGGCGGTCCAGACGATGTCCCGGACCTTCCAGCCGGTCTCCTCCTCGACCTCACGCCGCAGTGCCTCCTCCGGCGTCTCGCCCGCCTCCAGGTGCCCGCCCACCACATCCCAGATCCACGGTAGCAACCGCCGCTCCGCCGTACGCCGCTGCACGTAGACGCGATGCTGCTCGTCCTGGATCAGTCCACCCACGCAATCAACAGCCTGCATGAACCCAACCTAGACGGGCCGTCAGTCGGCGGTTGTGTTGGCGAGGGGTTGTTCGGTGATGCGGTTGGGCATGAAGGCGACAGCTACCACCAGGAGGACGGCGGCTGCGGCGGCTCCGTAGTAGACGTCGTGGATGGCGGGCGCGAGCACCTCGCCGGGCAGCGTCTCCAGGTCGGCGTGGCTGTCACCGAGGCGGGATGCGACGACTCCGTTGGCGACCGCGCCGAAGGCCGCGACGCCGACCGCGCTGCCGACCGAGCGAGCGAACATGTTGGCGCCGGTCACAACACCGCGGGTCTGCCAGGCGACCGACGACTGCGCAGCCACCACCGAGGGCGACGCGGAGAAACCGAGGCCGAGCCCGATCACGAAGCAGGCCGCGGCCAGGTGCAGTACGGCGCTGCCGGAGTCGACCGTGAGCAGCAACGCGGCCCCGACGACGACGATCAGCGAGCCCATCAGCATCGTCGTACGGAACCCGACACGCAGGTAGATCCGGCCGGCCAGCGACGCGGCGATCGGCCAGCCCAGCGTCATCGCGGCCAACGCGAAGCCGGCGACCAGAGCCGACGTACCCAGCACGCCCTGCGCGAAGAGCGGGACGTAGGTGGACAGGCCGATCATCAGCACGCCGATCAGCAGGGCGGCCGAGTTCGCGGAGTTGAGCACCCGCTGGCCGAGCACCCACAACGGCAGCACCGGCTCGGCCGCCCGGCGCTCGACCAGGACGAACGCGACCAGCAGTACGGCGGACACGGCCAGGATCGCGATACTCGGGGCGGAGTCCCACTCCCACATCACGCCGCCCTCGAGCAGGCCGAGCAGCAGCAGCGAACCGCCGACCGCGAGCAGGATCGCGCCGGCGTAGTCGATCTGGTGACTGGCCTGCCGGGCGACCTTCTCCTCGAAGCGGCGGGTCAGCACCCAGGCCGCGGCCAGACCGAGCGGGATGTTCACGAAGAAGATCCAGCGCCAGGAGACGAAGTCCGAGAACACCCCGCCCAGCGCCGGGCCGACGAACGACGAGATGCCCCAGACGCTGGCGATGTAGCCCTGCACCTTGGCCCGCTCGGCGACCGTGTAGATGTCGCCGACGATCGTCATCCCGATCGGCTGGATCGCGCCCGCGCCGAGCCCCTGGATCAGCCGGAACGCGATCAGCGCCGGCATGCTCCAGGCGAACCCGCACAGGATCGAGCCGAGCACGAACAGCCCGACCCCGAGCAGCATGATCGGCTTGCGGCCGCGCAGGTCGGCGAGCTTGCCGTAGATCGGCACCGACACCGCCTGCGCGAGCAGGTAGATCGAGAACAGCCACGGGAACTGGGTGAAGCCGCCGAGATCGTCGACGATGGAGGGTACGGCGGTCGCGAGGATGGTCGCGTCGATCGCCACCAGGCCGATGCTGAGCATCACCGCGAGCAGGATCGGCCCGCGTTCCGACCGAAGCCCGACCCCCGCCGCCCGGTCGATCCCCTCAGTAGTCATGACAAACGCCAACCTACGTCATGAGCAAACCTTTACAGAGCCCCTGACCACAACCTGGACCATCGTTGGAAACGAGACGCGGTCAGATCCCGAGCACGTGCCCGGGCGTCACCGGGCAGGTTCGTTGAGAAAGTAGCCGATCAGGCAGCTGGTCAGGGCCAGTGCGATGAGGGTGGACAGGGCCAGGCGTAGGGAGGAGTGCTCGGCGATCGTGCCGAGGATGGGCGTTGCGACGCCGCCGATGCTGACCGCCAGACCGAGGGTCATCCCGCCGGCCGTGCCGACGCGGCCGGGCAGGAAGTCCTGGCCGAGCGTGACGTGCAGCGAGAACGGGATCGACATCGCGATCGCGGTCAGCGCGAGGAAGACGAAGAACAAGGGACCGGGGACGAACACCAGACC
Organism: Kribbella sp. NPDC050820; assembly: GCF_040653975.1. Taxonomy (NCBI): domain Bacteria; kingdom Bacillati; phylum Actinomycetota; class Actinomycetes; order Propionibacteriales; family Kribbellaceae; genus Kribbella; species Kribbella sp. NPDC050820. The sequence goes on along the minus strand of NZ_JBFAHB010000015.1, from coordinate 141,777 downwards.
GGCGATCGCCGGCACCGCGACGCCGTACGACGTCCGCATCGTCCGGACCCGGCCGTACTGGGTCGCGAACCGTCCGCCGAGCAGCGTGCCGAAGGCGCCGGCGGCGAACAGCACGAACAACGCCGCCCCGCCGGTCGTCGTACCGCCGCCGACCCGCTCACCCGCGTACAGCGCAATGAAGGTGCCGAGCCCGACGAAGACGATCGACCGGCACACCATGATCGCCGACAACCGCAGGAACGAAGACCAGTCGTCACTCCCAGGACGTTCCATCCGGCTCGCGGCCACCCGCGACACCCCAGCTCGAACGGCCACCGTGGTGATCACCGCACCGACCAGAGCAGGTACAACGAGCACAGGCGTCAGGGCCAGCCCGCCGACCGCCATGATCGGCGTGACCAGCACCGGCGCGAGCGCGAAACCGACGTTTCCGCCGACCGAGAACCAGCTCATCCCGACATGGCTGCCCCCACTCACTGCTCGCGCCATCCGCGCCGCCTCCGGGTGATAGGCCGCGACCCCGAGCCCGGACAGCGCCGCCGCCAGCCAACTCAGCAGATACGAATCACCGATCCCGAGCAGCGCGATTCCGAGCCCTGCAGTCGTCATGCTGATCGGGATCAGCCAGGCCAGCGGCCGCCGATCGGTCAGCACACCGAACACCGGCTGCACCACCGACGACAGCAGCGTCGCGGCCAGCGTGATGCCCGACACGGCGACGTACCCGAGGCCGCGCTCGGCGACCAGGAACGGAACGAGCGCAGGTACGGCGCCCTGGTACACGTCCACGCAGCCATGCCCGATCGCCATCAGCCCGATCGGTCGAAGTCTCCGCACACTCTCGATCCTCGGCCGCGGACCGCCTGTCCGGCTTCCGATAAAATGCCAATCTATGCCGGAAATCCGCCAACGCCGTCCAGCCAACACCGGGTCCCTCGAGATCCCGGCGGGTGGCGGCATCGACCCGCACTGGCACGAGCAGCACCAGATCGTCTACGCCGGCCGCGGCGTCCTCTCGGTGACCACCGAAGCCGGCAGCTGGATCGCCCCGGCCAACCGAGCGATCTGGGTCCCCTCCGGCACCCTCCACCAACACCGCGCGTACGGCGAGACCGCCCTCCACACCGTAGGACTCACCGAGAACCCACTCGCTCTGAACGCCCCGTCGGCTCTCGTGGTCAGTCCGCTGCTGAGAGAGCTGATCCTCGCGTACACAACCCTCGAAACAGATCCCACTGAACAACACCGGTTGTACCTGGTGCTGCTGGATCAGCTGCGACGCTCACCACAGCGGCCGACATATCTCCCCACTCCACGCGACCCACGACTGGCAGCGGTCTGCCAGTTGTTGCAGGACGACCCGGCCGACAACCGGACGCTCACAGAACTCGGCCGGGAGATCGGCGCCAGTGAACGCACCCTGAGCCGACTGTGCAAGACGGACCTCGGCATGACGTTCCCGCAGTGGCGCACCGAGCTCAGGCTGCACCTGGCGCTGCGATTGCTAGCGGGTGGCGACTCCGTGACGCGGGTGGCTCACCAGTGCGGTTGGGCGTCGACCAGTGCGTTCATCGACACCTTCCGCCGCGCCTTCGGTCACACCCCCGGCGCCCGCAGCGCCTGATCGAGGATCCGGCTCCACTGCCGCACGATCCCGCGCCGCCGAGCACTGTCATCCGACAGCAGATCAGCCAGCCCAAGACCTCGTGCCATGTCCAGCACCCCCTGCACGGTCTCCCGCACCCCAGGCGTCCGTTCACTCACCTCGAGCACTTCGAGCAGCGCCCGGTGCGCCTGCCGCCCGACATGCGCCTCCAGTCCGACGATCTGCTTCCGCAGCGCCTCCTCGGTCGACGCCGCCACCCACAGGTGCAGTGCCGCCCGGAACAGCGGGCCGGTGTAGACATCAGCGAGCATCCCAACGATCGCCTCGGTCCGCCCCGGCCCACTGGGCAGCGCCGCGGCCTGTGCGCGGATCTCCGCCAGCCGCACCTCGGTCATGTACTCGACGGCGGCCGCGAACAGGTCCGCCCGCGTCGGGAAATGGTGCTGCGCCGCACCTCGCGAAACCCCGGCCCGCGCCGCGACGACCGACACCGTCGTCGCGGCGTACCCGACCTCGGCCAGTGACTCCACGGCCGCCTCGAGCAGCCGCTGCCGGGTGGCCCGGCTGCGGTCCTGCTGGGGTTCTTTGAGGGCCTCACTCACGGGCGGCCTCGCGGGCTCTCAGCTCACGCCGCAGGATCTTGCCCGAGGCAGCCTTCGGCACGGCCTCGATGAACTCCACCTGCCGGACCTTCTTGTACGGCGCCACCCGCGCGGACACGTACTCGATCACGTCCGCCTCGGTCAGCTCCACCCCCGGCATCGGGACCACAAACGCCTTCGGCACCTCGTTGCCCTCGGCCTGCACCCCGATCACCGCCGCATCCGCGATCCGGTCGTCCGTCAGCAGCACCGCCTCGAGCTCGGCCGGCGGCACCTGGTAGCCGTGGTACTTGATCAGCTCCTTCACCCGGTCGATGACGTACAGGTACCCGCGCTCGTCCATCCGCCCGATGTCACCGGTGTGCAGCCAGCCGTCCGGATCGATGGTCGCGTCGGTCTCGGCCGGCCGGCCCAGATACCCCTTCATCACCTGCGGCCCGCGGATCCAGATCTCGCCCTCGTCCGCATCGTTGCCGTCAGCACCAACCAGCCGCATTTCGGTGGACGGGAACAGCTTGCCCACGGCGCCCGGCGGCGGCTCCTGGTCGTCCTGCGGCACCGAGTGCGTGCCCGGCGACAGCTCGGTCATCCCGTAGGCCTGCAGCACGGCGTGCAACCCGAGCCGCTTCGCGCACGCCTCGGCCAGCTCGCCGTCCAGCGGCGCCGCGGCCGACATCACGTACTTCAGCGCCGACAGGTCCACCCCGTCCACGGCCGGGTGCTTCGCCAGCGCGAGCACGACCGGCGGTGCGACGAACGCCCGGGTGATCTTCTGCTGGTCGAGCGTGGTGAGGAACTGCTCCAGGTCGAACTTCGGCAGCACGACGACCGTCGCGCCGAGCCGGAGCGGCAGGTTCATCAGCACGGTCAGCCCGTAGATGTGGAAGAACGGCAGGATCGCGATGATCCGCTCGCCCTCGTCCAGCCTGATCATCACCTCGGCCTGCGCGATGTTGGTCGCGATGTTCCGGTGCGTCAGCATCACGCCTTTCGCGGCGCCCGTCGTACCACTGGAGTACGGCAGTACGGCGACGTCGTCGGCCGGGTCGATGGTCACCTCCGGCTCGGGGCCGGTCGAGGCGACCAGCTCCATCACCGAGCGGTAGCCCTCGGCGCTGTCGCAGACGAAGATCTCGGTCACGTCGGTGCCCTCGATCGCGGCGGTCGCCACCGGGAGGAACAGCGAGATCGTGACCAGCAGCTTCGCCTTGGAGTCGACCAGTTGCTTGTGCAGCTCGTCCGCGGTGTAGAGCGCGTTCACCGTCGTCACGGTCGCGCCCACGCGGGTGGCGCCGTAGAAGACGACCGGGTACAGGATCGTGTTCGGGCTGTAGAGCGCGATCGTGTCGCCGTGCCTGATGCCCAGCTCCGCGAACCCGGCGGCCACCCGGCGGCTCATCCCGTCGAGCTGCGCGTAGCTGATCTCCTTGCCGGTCACGCCGTCCACGAGGGCCGGCCGGTCGCCGTACTCCTGGGCTCTCCCGAGGACGGCGTCGTGGATCGGGACGTCGAGGATCTCGACGGGTGGGAACTCACTGCTGATGATCATCGGGAATCCTCTCAGTACGACTTGGGTAGACCGAGTGAGTGCTGGGCGACGAAGTTCAGGATCATCTCCCGGCTGACCGGCGCGATCCGGGTCGCGCGGGCGGCGGCGACCAGCGAGGCGACGCCGTACTCCTTGGTCATGCCGTTGCCGCCGAGCGACTGGACGGCCTGGTCGGTGGCCCGGACCGCGACCTCGCCGGCGGCGTACTTCGCCATGTTCGCCGCTTCGCCGGCGCCGAGGTCGTCGCCGGCGTCGTACAGGGCGGCGGCCTTCTGCAGCATCAGCCGCGCCAGCTCGAGCTCGATCTTGATCTGCGCGAGCGGGTGCGCGAGGCCCTGGTGCGCGCCGATCGGGGTCTTCCAGACCTGGCGGTCCTTGACGTAGGCCGTTGCTTTGCCGAGCGCGTGCCGGGCGATGCCGATCGCGAACGCGGACGCCATGATCCGCTCCGGGTTGAGCCCGGCGAACAGCTGCAGCAGGGCCGCGTCCTCGGCGCCGACCAACGCCTCGCGCGGCAGCTGTACGTCGTCCAGATAGAGCGCGAACTGCTTGTCCGGGCTGATCAGGTCCATCTCGATCTGGGTGAACTCCACGCCGGGCGCGTCCACCGGCACGATGAACAGGGCCGGCCTGAGCTTCCCGGTGCGGGCGTCCTCGGTCCGGCCGACGACCAGCACGGCATCGGCGACGTCGAGGCCGGAGATGAAGACCTTGCGCCCGGTCAGCGACCAGCCGCCGTCGCTACGGCGGGCCGTCGTGGTGATCTCGTGCGAGTTCGAGCCGGCGTCGGGCTCGGTGATCGCGAACGCCATGATCGTGGTGCCGTCGGCCAGGCCGGGCAGCCAGTGCCGCTTCTGCTCGTCGGTGCCGAACCGGGCGATCACCGTGCCGCAGATCGACGGCGAGACGACCATCATCAGCAGCGGGCAGCCCGCGGCGCCGAGCTCCTCCAGCACGATCGACAGATCGGCCATGCCGCCGCCTCCGCCGCCGTACTCCTCGGGGAGGTTGACGCCGAGGTACCCGAGCTTGCCCGCCTCCAGCCACAGCTCGGTGGTGTGCCCGCCGCTGCGCGCCTGCCGGTTGAACCACTCGTAGCCGTACTTCTTGCCCAGCTCGCCGACTGCCTTCCGCAAAGCCTGGCGTTCCTCGGACTCGACGAAGTTCATGCATCCTCCCCAACCACGGCCAGTACGGCGCCGACCTCGACCTGTTGACCTGCCTCGACCTTGAGCTCACTCACCACACCGCTCGCCGGACTGGCGATCGTGTGCTCCATCTTCATCGCCTCCAGCCACAGCAACGGCTGCCCTTGCTCGACCTTGTCGCCCACCTGCACGCCGACCCGGATCACCGTCCCCGGCATCGGCGCCACCAACGACCCCGCCGCCACCTGCCGCGACGGATCCGTGAACCGCTCCACCTTCTCCAGCGTCACGCTGCCCAGCGGCGAGTCCACACACACCAAGCCGCCGTACGCCGCCACGTCGAACGCCCGCCGTACGCCGCCTACCTCGAGCACCACGTGGTCCGGCGCATGCGAGACGAGCTGCACGTTGCCCTCCACAACCAACCCGTCCCGGGTCAGCCGGTACGCAACCTCGTGCACCTCATCTCCAACCCGATACGCCTTCCGCTGCGGCTGCGAACCCAAGTTCCGCCACCCACTGGGCACCCGGACCGGCGGCACCCGACCAGCCGCATCAGCCAGCGCCGCCGCCAGCGCCGACACCCGGCTGACCTGTGGATCGACAGGCGCCCCGATCCCGTGCCGCGCGAAGAACCCGGTGTCGGTGTTCCCGGCGAGAAACGCCGGATGCCGCAGGATCCAGGCGAGCAGGTCGCGGTTCGTCCGCACGCCGTGGATCGTGGCCCGGTCCACCTCAGCCGCGAGCCGCCTCGCCGCCGCCGTCCGGGTGGGCGCCCAGACGACCGCCTTGGCCAGCATCGCGTCGTAGTACGGCGACACCTCCGACCCGCTCACCACTCCCGAGTCCACCCGCACCCGAGGCGCGCCGCTTTCCGGAAGATTGTGGTCGCCAGGTGCCGCTTTTGTTCCGGAAAGCCGCTCGGCCCCGACCGCGAACCGGTGCAGGCGTCCGGTTTGGGGTTGCCAGTCGCGGGCCGGGTCCTCGGCGTACAACCGGACCTCGATCGCATGACCGACTGTGGGTGGTGGGTCGGCCGGGAGTCGTTCACCTGACGCGACCGCGAACTGGCACGCGACCAGGTCCAGGCCGGTCGTCTCCTCGGTGACGGGGTGTTCCACCTGGAGGCGGGTGTTCATCTCGAGGAAGTAGAAGTTGCCGGTGTTGTCGGCCAGGAACTCGACTGTGCCCGCGCCGACGTAGTTGATCGCCGCGGCTGCTTTGCGGGCGGCGTCGAAGAGGTGGGCCCGCATGGCCGGGATGCGTTCGACGAGCGGCGACGGGGCTTCCTCGACGACCTTCTGGTGGCGACGCTGGATGGAGCATTCGCGCTCGCCGACCGCCCAGATCGTGCCCTGCTGGTCGGCCATGATCTGCACTTCGATGTGCCGGCCGGCCGCGAGGTAGCGCTCGCAGAACACCGTCCCGTCGCCGAAGGCCGACAACGCCTCCGCCGAGGCAGCCTCGATCTCCGCGGGCAGATCTTCCAGCCGCGACACGACCCGCATCCCGCGCCCTCCACCACCGGCCGATGCCTTCACCAGCACCGGCAGGTCGGCAGCCGACACCTCAGCAGGCGTGAGCTCCGCCAGCACCGGCACCCCGGCCGCCGCCATCAGCTTCTTCGCCTCGATCTTCGAGCCCATCGACGAGATCGCGTCCACCGGCGGCCCGATCCAGGTCAGCCCGGCGTCGAGCACCGCCTGCGCGAACCCGGCGTTCTCGGACAGGAAGCCGTACCCGGGATGGATCGCGTCGGCGCCCGCCCGTACGGCCGCCTCGATGACGAGGTCGGCGCGCAGGTAGGTCTCGCCGGGGGCGTTCCCGGGCAGGTGGACCGCCGCGTCGGCCTCGGCCACATGCGGCGATCCGGCGTCGGCGGTCGAGTGGACGGCGACCGTCGACAGGCCGAGTGACCGGGCCGTGCGGAAGATCCGCCGGGCGATCTCGCCCCGGTTGGCCACCAGTACTGACGTGATCATGCGTCTCACATCCTGAAGACGCCGAAGGACGACGTACCTTCGACCGGGGCGGAGTGGATGGCGGATAGGCAGATCCCGAGCACGGTCCTGGTGTCCCGCGGGTCGATCACGCCGTCGTCGTACAAGCGCCCGGACAGGAACATCGGCAGCGACTCCGCCTCGATCTGGCCTTCGACGTACGCGCGCATCGCGGCGTCGCCGTCCTCGTCGTACGGCTGGCCCTTCGCCGCCGCGGCCGCCCGCGCCACGATCGACAGCACCCCGGCGAGTTGCTGCGGTCCCATCACCGCCGACTTCGCCGACGGCCAGGCGAACAGGAACCGCGGGTCGAAGGCCCGGCCGCACATCCCGTAGTGCCCGGCGCCGTACGACGCGCCCATCAGGATCGAGATGTGCGGCACCTTGGAGTTCGACACCGCGTTGATCATCTGGGCGCCGTGCTTGATGATCCCGCCCTGCTCGTACTCCTGCCCGACCATGTAGCCGGTGGTGTTGTGCAGGAAGATCAGCGGCGTGTTCGCCCGGTTCGCCAGCTGGATGAACTGCGCCGCCTTCTGCGACTCCTCGCTGAACAGCACTCCCCGCGCGTTCGCCAGGATGCCGACCGGATACCCGTGCACCGACGCCCACCCGGTCGCCAGCGACGACCCGTACAGCGGCTTGAACTCGTCGAACACCGACCCGTCCACCACCCGGGCGATCACGTCCCGCGGATCGAACGGGACCTTCAGGTCACCCGGCACGATCCCGAGCAGCTCGTCGGCGTCGAAGAGCGGTTCGTCGTACGACGATGCCGGCGGCGGACCGAGCTTGCGCCAGTTCAGCCGGGACACGATCTGGCGGCCGAGCCGGATGGCGTCCTGCTCGTCGACGGCGAAGTAGTCGGCCAGTCCCGAGGTCCGCGCATGCATCGAGGCGCCGCCGAGCGACTCGTCGTCGGCGTCTTCACCGGTCGCCATCTTCACCAGCGGGGGACCGGCCAGGAACACCTTCGCGCCACCGTCGACCATCACCACGTAGTCGCTCATGCCGGGGATGTACGCGCCGCCCGCGGTCGAGTTGCCGAACACCAGCGCGATGGTTGGGATGCCCTCGGCCGACAACCGGGTCAGGTTGCGGAACATCGCGCCGCCCGGGATGAAGATCTCCTTCTGCGTCGGCAGGTCCGCGCCACCGGACTCGACCAGGCTGATCACCGGCAACCGGTTCGCCCGTGCGATCTCGTCGGCCCGCAGCGCCTTCTTGAGCGTCCACGGGTTGCTCGCGCCGCCCTTGACGGTCGGGTCGTTCGCGGTGATCAGGCACTCGACACCCTCGACCACGCCGATCCCGGTGACCAGGCTCGCGCCGACCGTGAAGTCCGAACCCCAGCCGGCCAGCGGTGACAACTCCAGGAAGGCCGTGTCCGGGTCGAGCAGCAACTCGATCCGCTCGCGCGCCAGCAGCTTGCCGCGCTTGTGGTGCCGGTCGACGTACTTCTCGCCGCCGCCGGCCAGCGCCTTCGCATGCTCGGCGTGCAGCGCGACGAGCTTCTCCAGCATCGCCTCGCGATTGCTCGTCATGTGCTGTACCCCAGTCGTTTTGCGGCCAGGCCGGTCAGGATCTCGGTGGTGCCGCCGCCGATGGCGAGGATCTTCTGGTCGCGGTACTGGCGCTCGACCTCGGCCTCCCGCATGTAGCCGAGACCGCCGTGCAGCTGCAGGGCCTGGTCGCAGACCCACTGCCCAGCCTCGACCGCGGTGTTCTTGGCGAAGCACGTCTCCGCGATCACGTCCTCACCCCGCGCGGCCCGCTCGGCGACCGAATGCACGTAGACGCGGGCGACCTCGATCCGGCGGGCCATCTCGGTCAGCGTGTGCTGCACGGTCTGCCGGGAGATCAACGGCCGCCCGAACGTCTCCCGCACCCGGCACCACTCCACGGTGAGGTCGAGCGCCCGCTGCGCTCCGGCGTACGCCTGCACGGCCAGCGTCAGCCGCTCGGCCACGAAGTTCACCGCAAGCTGCACGAACCCGGTGCCCTGGGCCCCCACCAGGTTCCCGGCCGGAACACGTACGTCGGTGAACGAAAGCTCAGCCGTGTCGGAGCACAACCACCCCATCTTGTCGAGCTTCCGCGACACCACGAACCCAGGCGTGTCCTTCTCGATCACCAGCAGGCTGATCCCGCGCGCACCCGGCCCGTCGGTCCGCACCGCAGTGGTCACGAAGTCCGCACGGCACCCCGATGTGATGTACGTCTTCGCGCCATTCACAACGAAGTGCTCGCCCTCGCGCCGCGCGGTGGTCCGCAGCGACGCCACGTCCGAGCCACCATCAGGCTCGGTGATCGCCAGCGCTCCGATCAACCTGCCCTCGAGCGTCGGCCGCACCCACCTGTCGATCTGCTCCTGATTGCCCGCAGCAACGATGTGCGGCAGTGCGATCCCACAGGTCAGCAGCGACGCGACCAGCCCACCGGATCCGCCCGCGTAGTGCATCTCCTCGACCACCGCGATCGCATCTGCCAGCGAGCCGCCACCACCGCCGACCGCCTCCGGAAACCCAACCCCGAGCAGTCCGAGCTTCCCCGCCTTCTCGTGCAACTCCCGCGGCAGCTCGCCGGCCCGCTCCCACTCGTCCAGGTAAGGCAGGACCTCGGCGGCCATGAACCGCCGTACGGACTCCCGGAAGTCGTTCACAGCAGCACCTCCGGTACGTCGACGTACCGGGACCGCAACCACTCGCCGACTGCCTTCGCCTGCGGATCGAAGCGAGCCTGCGATGCGACGCCCTCACCCAGCAGCCCCTCGACGACGAAGTTGACCGCCCACAGGTTGGGCAGCACGTACCGCGTGACCGCGAGGTTCTTCGTCTCCGGCAGCAGCTCCTGGAACAGCTCGACCGTCAGCGTGTGCGCGAGCCAACGCCACGCCTTCTCCTGCCGAACCCACACGCCGACGTTCGCATCACCGCCCTTGTCACCCGACCGCGCTCCGGCGATCCGGCCGAGCGGGACTTCCCGCGTCCGCGGACGTCCGCTCGACGCGAGCTGCGGCAACGGCATCGGCAGCTCGGTGTCCTCGACCGGTGCCAGCGGCTGCGTCTCCGCCGCCGGCTCGACCACCTTCCGCGTCCCATCGGGCAGTACGACGACCTGGTCGACCTCCCGGATGTCGACGTACCCGGCCCGGAACACGCCGTACGGCGATCCGTCGCCCGGCGGCGCGGTGACGTGGAAACCGGGGTAGCTCGCCAGCGCCAGCTCGATCGCGGCGTTCGAGAACGCCCGGCCGACGACCTTCGGGTCCGGGTCCTTCGCCGCGCAGCGCAGGAAGACGCTGGCCTCCTCTTCGGTGTCCGCGTTCGGCTTCTCGGTCCAGGTCAGCGACCAGCGCAGTTCGGCGGGCCGCTTCGGGAGCGCCCGCTCGAGCTGGGCCCTGACCAGCTCGGCCTTCTCCTCCAGTTGCAGCCCGGTCAGCACGAAGTCGACCTCGTTGCGGAACCCGCCGACGCTGTTCAGCGACACCTTGTACGTCGGTGGTGGCGGCTCACCGCGGACGCCGCTGATCCGGACCCGGTCGGGCCCGTCGTCGCTCAGCTCGATCGAGTCGAGGCGCGTGGTGACGTCCGGACCGGCGTACCGCTCGCCGACGATCTCGTACAGCAGTTGTGCTTTGACCGTGTCGATCGTGACCGCACCGCCGGTGTCGTCGTGCTTGGTGATCACGCTGCTGCCGTCGGCGTGGATCTCGGCGATCGGGAACCCGGGCCGGCCGAGATCCCGGATCTCGCCGAAGAACGCGTAGTTCCCGCCGGTCGCCTGGCAGCCGCACTCGATCACGTGACCGGCGGCGACCGCGCCCGCCAGCTCGTCGTACTGGGTCCGCTTCCAGCCGTGGTGGGCGGCGGCCGGCCCGACGATCACCGACGCGTCGGTGACCCGGCCGGTGACGACCACGTCCGCGCCGGCCTGCAGGGCTTCCGCAATTCCCCAGGCGCCGAGGTAGGCGTTGGCGGTCAGCGGGGTGCCGAGGCCGAGCTCGTCCGCCCGGGCGAGCAGGTCGTCGCCTTCGACGAACGCGATCTTCGGCTGCAGCCCGAGCTTGTCCGCCAGCGCCTGAATCGCGGCTGCGAGTCCCGACGGGTTCAGGCCGCCGGCGTTGCTGACGAGCTTGACGCCGCGGTCGAGCGCCTCGCCGAGCCCGGTCTCGAGCTGCTTGAGGAACGTCCGCGCGTACCCGAGCGACGGGTCCTTCAGCCGGTCCCGCCCGAGGATCAGCATGGTCAGCTCGGCCAGGTAGTCACCGGTCAGCACGTCGAGCGGGCCACCGGTGAGCATCTCCTGGACCGCGCTGAACCGGTCGCCGTAGAACCCGGACGCGTTCCCGATCCTGATCGGCGCGGTCATCCGAACTGCCCCGCCGTCCGACCCTTGCCCGGCAGCCCGGCGAACACCTGGATGATGCCGAGCCACTCCTCCGCGTCCGGACCCTCACTGTGTACGGCGAGATCGTCGCGATGCCGGCGTTGGGTCGCCAGCAGGCAGAAGTCGAGCGCCGGACCGGTGACCCGCTGCCCGGCGTCGTCGGGACCCCAGGTCCAGGTGTCGCCGTCCGGGCCGGTGAGTTCCACGTGGAACGGTTCGGCCGGCGGGGTGCGGTTGTTCAGCAAGTACGCGAAGTCGCGGGTCCGGACCGCCAGGTGGGCGACGTGCCGCAGCCGGTTCGACGGCGGGCGGGTGACCTGCATCGCGTCGACCACGTCCTGGCCGTGCGCCCAGGTCTCCATCAACCGGGCCGTCGCCATCGAGGTCGGGCTCATCGGCGGCCCGTACCACGGCACCTTCTGCCCGGCCGGGACCTTCTTGAGCGCCTCGGCCAGCTCGGCCCGAGTCTCCCGCCAGTAGGTCAGCAGTTGGTCCGGCGGCAGCGCGGCGGTCTCGTTGGCGCCCTCGTCGACGTACGTCGCCGGGCTCGCGGCCGCCTTCTCGAGGGACACCTGGAAGCCGTCCGGATCGGTGACGGCGAGGTGTGCGGCCTCGTCGGTCCAGGCCAGGTGGGCGATCTGGTGCGCGATCGTCCAGCCCTCGGCCGGTGTCGGCGTCGCCCAGTCCTCCGCCGGCAGGCCACCGACCAGCCGGTCCAGCTCAGCGCTCTCGGCCCACAGGTCGGCCAGCACTTCGTCCAGTTGCACGCTGCACTCCCCGCGGTAGGGATGGTGTGCAGCCGAGCGTTGCACGCCCGGGAAAAAGAATCAAGCGTGCTTGTTTTTCATTTCGGCAGCTCGGGCGGCGTCCACTCGGACCACTGCGCGGTCGCCTTCCGCCAGGCCGCAGGCGGGATCAGCCGGGCGGCGAGCGAGACCGCCAGATGAGCGACCAGGCCAGTGTTCGAGGTCCGCTTCAAGGACGCACGGGCCGCCTCCTTCATCGGCCCCAGTCGCGCCCGGCGCTGCTCGTCGTACCGCTTCAACGCCTCGGGCAGCTTGTCGGCGGCGAGGACTGCGGCCAGGACGACGGCGTCCTCGATCGCCTGGCAGGCACCTTGACCGAGGTCCGGCGACATCGCGTGCGCCGCGTCGCCGAGCAGCACGACGCGATCCTTCACGTACGTCGGCAGTGGGTCGAGGTCGACGATGTCGTTGTGCAGCACCTGGTCCTCGGGCGTCGCCGCGACGAGCTCCGGGATCGGGCGGTGCCAGTGCCGGACCCGACGCAGCACCTCGGCGCGATCGTCGCCGTACATCTGGTTCGGCTGAGCGGCGTTGACCATCAGGAACCAGTAGACGCGCTCGTCCGGGAGTGGGAGTACGCCGGCCTGCACCCCACGGCCGAGCGTCATCGTCTCCTGCACCGGCCACACGGATCCGGGAGGCGTCACCCCTCGCCAGACACTCCGATGCTGGAACACGGGATCGCCGGACCACAGGCTGCGCCGGGTCACGCTGTTGACCCCGTCGGCCGCGACCACCAGGTCGGCGGTGAACTCCTGGCCGTCCGCACAGACCACGGTGCCCTCGGGCGACACCGACACCACCTCGGCGTCGGTGTGCAGCGCCTCGTCCGGCAGCTCCTTGCGCAGTACGTCGTGCAGGTCGGCCCGATGGATCGCGAGTACGCCGACATCCTCGGGGTGACGGTGCCGCAGCCAGCGGCCGGACGGCGCCCGGAGGTTGCCGCGGGAGATGGTCGGGATCGACCGGGACCGGATCTCGACGCCCAGCGCGTCCAGCGCCCGCTCCGCGTTCGGCCAGACCGTCAGGCCCGCACCGACCTCGGCGATGATCGGCGCCCGCTCGAGCACGGTGACCGACCAGCCGATCCGCTGCAGTCCCACCGCGGCCGCCAGGCCGCCGATCCCGGCCCCGATGACGACCGCGGTCGAAGCTTGTTCACGCGTCCCCATGCCTCGGAGGTTACTTCTTCGCGGGATCGCCGGCGGAAGTGGTCTACCAGGTTCGTTGCCGGAATCAAACGTTTCGATCGGTGTGGAAGAGCTTTCTGACGACCCGGTGCCGGTGCTACCCAAGACCAATGCATGGTTCGCTGCCCGGGAAGGCTGCCGAGATCCGGGCGTTGCTGCTCAGCTTGATCGACTCGTTGCCCGAAGGCGCCGCGCTGCCGCCGGAGCGCGAGCTCGCGGTGCGCTGGAACGTGGCTCGGATGACGCTGCGCCGGGCCGTCGACGAGCTGGTGATCGAGGAACTGCTCGTGCGCCGGCACGGCAGCGGGACCTACACGACCCGGCCGAAGGTGGCGAAGTGGCTGGGCATGATCGGCTTCTCCGAGGACGTCCGGCGGCGCGGGATGCGGCCGGGCAGCACGATGATCGAGTTCCGGCACCAGAAGGCCGAGCGGGCCGCCGCGCGCCGGCTGCGGATCCCGGTCGGCGACCCGATCATCACGTTCACCCGGCTCCGGCTCGCCGACGACGTGCCGATGGTGGTCGAGCGCACCACGCTCCCGGCCGGGTACGTCCCCGGTCTGCAGGCCGGTGACCTGAGCGGCTCGCTGTACGAGGTGCTCGAGACGCGGTACGGCATCGACCACGTCAGCGGCACCTCCCGAATCGAGCCGGTCATGCCGGACGCCAAGACCGCCGGCTGGCTCGGCATCCCGACCAGCCAGCCCTGCCTCGCCGTGCACGGCATCAGCTTCGACCGCCGCGACCGCGTCTTCGAGTACACCTCCGCCCTCTATCGCGGTGACCGCTACGCGTTCACCACCGAGCTCCGCACCACGCCCACCCTCCGGTCCACCGCCCAGGGCCTGTAGTTGCCCTGAGCAAGAGTTGCTGTCCTGTCACGATGATTACTCTCGGTGGGCAACTGCTAATTATCGTGGGTGCCGCCATGGATCTCAGAAGCCCGATCAGCACCGTCATCCCGTCGTTGGACGGCCCCGTGTTGCAGGTACTCGCGCGCAGCGAAGGCGGCCTGTCCGGGCGGCAGATCCACAAGCTCGCCGGGACCGGCAGCGTCGCCGGCGTCCGGCTGGTGCTGCAACGACTGGCCACGACCGGCCTGGTGCACGTCGACGACGTCGGCAACTCGTTGCTGTACCACCTCAATCGCAAGCACCTCGTCGCCCCGGCCGTGGAGTTCCTCGCGGATCTGCGCAGCACCCTCACCGGCCGGCTCGCGGACGAGATCAGCGCCTGGCGGATCCCGCCGGTGCACGCCAGCCTGTACGGCGCGATCGCACGCGGCGGCGGTGACCTCGAGAGCGACGTCGACGTGCTGCTGATCCGCCCGGACCAGATCGACCAGGGCGACATCCTCTGGGAGGACCAGGCCGCGCGGCTGATGCGGACCGTCGTCGACCTGACCGGCAACCCGGCGCACGTCTTCGAGCTCAGCCGCACCGAGCTGATCGGTCACGTGACCGAGGAGCCGATCCTCAACGACTGGATGCGGCCGAGCATCCCGCTGTCCGGCCTGCCGCTCGAATCGCTGATGGCCGACTCCGCGCACCTCGCCGTGCGTTAGTCCCCGAGCAGCGGGGCGAGCAGGCGGGCGATCTGGCTGTTGCGGCCGGTCAGTTGTTCCTCGGCGTCCGCGACCGTCACGGCACGCCGGGCGGCGTTGATCCCGAGCCACCGCAGCGGTTCCGGCTCCCACCGGCGGGATTGATGCCCGACCCAGGGCAGCCGGGTGATCGCGGTGTCCCGGCGCAGGATCAGATCGGTCAGGGTCCGCCCGGCGAGGTTCGCCGTACTCACGCCGTCCCCGACGTACCCACCAGCCCAGGCCAGCCCGGACTCACGGTCGAGACCGACCGATGCGCACCAGTCCCGCGCGACACCGACCGGCCCGCCCCAAGCATGCGTGAACCGGACCTCGTCGAGTCCCTCGAACAGCTCCCGCACGGTTGTCCGCAGCGACGCGAAGACCCGGGGCACCTCGTCGTACGACGGCTTGACCCGGGAACCGAGGTGGTACGGCGCACCCCGGCCGCCGAACGCGATCCGACCGTCGGCCGTCCGCTGCCCGTAGATGATCAGGTGCCGAAGGTCGCTGAACGTCGGCCGGTCCGCCAGCCCGATCCGCGCCCAGGTCGCGTCGTCGAGCGGCTCGGTGGCGACCATCAGCGAGTAGACCGGCAGCAACGTCCGCGTGTGTCCTTTCAGCGCCGGCGTGAACCCCTCGGTCGCCCGGACCACGACATCGGCCCGCACAACGCCGTACGGCGTGACCGCACCGCCCGGCCCGATCCTGGTCACCGGCGTCTGCTCGTGGATCGTCACGCCGAGGCGCTCGACGACGTCCGCCAGCCCGCGCACCAGTTTGCCCGGATGGATGGCGGCGCAATGTGGAGTGAAGACCGCCCCGAGCACATTCGTCGCGTGCACTTTGCGGACCGCCTCAGCGGCATCGAGGAAGTGCAGGTCGCCAGGGCCCCACTCGTGGGCGTCGGCAACCATCGCGCGGGCGCGGGCGAGCTGGGCCGGGCTGCGCGCCAGCGCGACCATGCCGCCCTTGTGGTAGTCGCAGTCGATGCCCTCGGCCTGGCTGACCAGGTTGACCTCGTTGACCGTGGCCTGCATCGCCCGGTGCATCTCGATCGCGGCCTCGCGACTCGATCCGGGCAGCGCCGCCAGCTTGCGCGACGAGGCCGGGAAGAACGCGGAACACCAACCACCGTTGCGACCTGACGCCCCGAACCCGGCCGTCTCGGCCTCGAGGACGACGATGCGCAACGCCGGATCGGCCTTCGCCAGGTAATACGCGGTCCACAGGCCGGTGTAGCCGGCGCCGACGATCGCCACGTCGGCGTCCTGGTCGGCCGCGAGCCTCGGCCGCCCGGCGGCCTGCTCCGCGGGCTCTCCGGTGTCCCCCCAAAGGATCAGCGCACACCCCAGGAATAGGTCTGTTTCACCAACTTGAGGTAGACGAAGGTCTCGGTCGCCTTCACGCCCTCGATCTGCCGGATCCGCTCGGACAGCACCTGCAGCAGGTGCTCGTCGCTCTCGCAGAGTACCTCGGCCAGCAGGTCGAACGAGCCGGCCGTGATCACGACGTACTCGACCTCGTCCATCTTCGCGAGCTCGTCCGCGATCGGCTCCAGCGAGCCCTCCGCCTTGATCCCGATCATCGCCTGCCGATCGAAGCCGAGCTCGAGCGGATCGGTGACCGCGACCACCTGCATCACGCCGGCGTCGGTCAGCCGCTGCACCCGCTGCCGGACCGCCGCCTCGGACAGCCCGACGGCCTTGCCGATGGCGGCGTACGAGCGGCGCCCGTCCCGCTGGAGCTGCTCGATGATCGCCTTCGAGGTGTCGTCCAGCAACGCCTGGTTCTTGTCGGGATTCCCCGTTCGCACTGCCACGCCGAGATCCTCTCAGTGTCACGGGGCGTAAGCAAGTCGGCGCAGCGGAATTCGTTGCAAGATAGCCGAATTGCTACGGAATCCCTTGTCTAGATCAGATCGGTTTGACAGTATCGCCCGCGGAAGCTGCCTTTTAGAGGGTCCGATGAGTCAGCGTCATCAGCGTCTTGTCGGCCGCCGGACCGTGCTGCGGGGGATGTCGTTGTCCGCCCTCGGGCTGGCCGGCGGTGGTCTGCTGACCGGGTGTGGCATCCCGCCGGCCACGCAGGCCGCAGGGGAGTGCGTCAGTACCGACCTGTCCGCGGAGCAGAAGGCGCTGATCTTCTCGAACTGGCCGGGCTACATCGACGAGGACGAGGAGGACAGCAAGGCCGAGCCGCCCACGCTGGCCGCGTTCCACGCCGCGACCGGCATCAAGGTCACCTACACCGCCGACGTCAACGACAACGCCGATTTCTACGGCAAGGTCCGCGACCAGCTCGGGACCTGTGAGCCGTGCGGCCGCGACCTGTTCGCGCTGACCGACTGGATGGCGGCCCGGATGATCGGGCTGGGCTGGATCCAGAAGCTCGACCACGCCAACATCCCGAACGTCGACGCCAACCTGCTGGCGACGCTCAAGGCGCCGAGCTGGGACCCGAACCGCGACCACAGCGCACCCTGGCAGAGCGGGCTGACCGGGATCGCCTACAACGCCAAGGTCACCTCGGAGGTAGGCAGCATGGCCGACCTGCTGAACCGCGAGGACCTCAAGGGCCGGATCACGATGCTGTCCGAGATGCCCGACACGATGGGCTTCATGCTGCGCCTGACCGGCGCGGACCCGGGCGACTTCAACGACGCGGAGTGGAGCAGGGCCCTCGAGCTGCTCCAGGACAAGGTCGCCTCCGGGCAGATCCGCCGCTTCACCGGCAACGACTACGTGCAGGACCTGAACGCCGGCAACATCGCCGCCTGCGAGGCCTGGTCGGGCGACGTGATCGCGATGCAGGCGGACAACCCCGACATCAAGTTCGTCGTCCCCGAAGAGGGCCTCAACCTGTGGTCGGACAACCTGATGGTGCCGAACAAGGCCGACCACAAGGCGAACGCCGAAGCGTTGATGAATTACTACTACGACCCGGAGGTCGCGGCCACGCTGGCGGCCTGGGTGAACTACATCTGCCCGGTCGAGGGCGCCCAGGAGGCGATGGAGGCGATCGACCCGGAGCTGGTCGAGGACCCGCTGATCTTCCCCGACCAGGAGATGCTCGCCAAGACGTTCGCCTTCATGCCGCTGGACACGGCCCAGGCGAAGCTCTACGAAACCGACTTCAACCTCGCGATCGGGGGCTGAGCCCATGACTGCACCGGATACCGGCCCCGCCCCACCACCCCGGTCAGGTGACCTAGTCCTCACCGGCCTCAGCAAGCTGTACGGCGGTCAGCGCGCGGTCGACCAGGTCGAGCTGACCGTCCCGTCCGGCGCGTTCTTCGCGTTGCTCGGACCGTCCGGCTGCGGCAAGACCACCACCCTGCGGATGATCGCCGGCCTGGAGGAACCGAGCACCGGAACCATCCAGCTGGGTGAGCAGGACATCACCGGACTGCGCCCGTACAAACGCCCGGTCAACACGGTGTTCCAGAACTACGCGCTGTTCCCGCACCTGAGCATCTTCGAGAACGTCGCGTTCGGGCTGCGCCGCCGGGGCGTCAAGGACGTGAAACCGCAGGTCGAGCAGATGCTCGAGCTGGTCGAGCTCGGTGCCTTCGGCAAGCGAAAGCCGGCCCAGCTGTCCGGTGGCCAGCAGCAACGGGTCGCGCTCGCCCGGGCACTGATCAACCGGCCGCAGGTGCTGCTGCTGGACGAGCCTCTGGGCGCGCTCGACCTGAAGCTGCGCCGGCAGATGCAGCTCGAGCTGAAACGGATCCAGACCGAGGTCGGCATCACCTTCGTGCACGTCACGCACGACCAGGAAGAGGCCATGACGATGGCCGACACCATCGCGGTGATGAACGGCGGCCTGATCGAGCAGCTCGGCACCCCCGCCGAGCTGTACGACCTGCCGGCCACTACGTTCGTGGCCAACTTCCTCGGGCAGTCGAACCTGATCCGGGCCGCGATCATCGGCAAGTCCGACGGGAACCTGATCCTCGACGTCCAGGGTCGCAAGGTGACTGTGCCGCTGCCACGGTGCCGGGTCACCGAGGGCGAGGTCTGGATGGGGATCCGGCCCGAGAAGGTGTTCCTGGCTCCGGCAGGTACGGAGCAGAGCAACGGCGTGAACCAGTTGCGCGGAGGAGTCGTGACCGACGTCAGCTACGTCGGTGTGAGCACGCAGTACCTGACCCGTCTGCCGTGGGACCAGGAGCTGACGGTCTTCGAGCAGAACACCGGGGCGCGGGAGACGCTCGCGGTCGGAGACCAGGTGGATTTGCACTGGCAGCCGTCGCACACGTTCGTGCTGGATGCCAGGCAGGACGCGCTGGCCGGAGTCGAGGACATCGACGATCCGGGCGGTGCCGGGTGAGCGCGGTCGGTCAGTTGGGGGCGACCGCGCCGCCCCCGGCCGGCAAACCGCAGCGGTCCGGCCGGCGGCTGACGGCGTACCTGCTGCTGCTTCCGGGCGGACTCTGGCTGCTCCTGTTCTTCGCCGTACCGCTGGTGTCGCTGCTGGCCGCCAGCCTGTACGACCCGAACGGCTCGATCGAGACCGGGTTCGCGATGACCTGGCACTGGCAGAACTTCGTCGACGCGATGGCCGACTACGCGCGCCCGTTCGGCCGGTCGCTCTGGTACGCGCTGCTCACCACCGCGCTCTGCCTGCTGATCGGGTACCCACTCGCGTATGCGATAGCGATCAAGGCCGGCCGGTGGAAGAACCTGATGCTGGCACTGGTAATCGCGCCGTTCTTCACCAGCTTCCTGATCCGGACGCTGTCCTGGAAGCTGCTGCTCAGCGACAACGGGTTCGTGGTCGACTTCCTGCAGACGATCCGCATCCTCGGGCCGGACGGGCGGTTGCTGGCGACAACGGCCGCTGTGGTCACCGGCCTGGTGTACAACTTCCTGCCTTTCATGGTGCTGCCGCTGTACGCCAGCCTGGAGCGGATCGACCGCCGGCTGATCGAGGCCGGCGGCGATCTGTTCGCCGGGCCGTTCACGACCTTCCGCACGGTCACGCTGCCGCTGTCGATGCCGGGGGTGGTCGCGGGCACGCTGCTGACCTTCATCCCGGCGGCGGGTGACTACATCAACGCCCAGCTGCTCGGCACGCCGAAGCAGCGGATGATCGGCAACGACATCCAGCGCCTGTTCGCCGCCGGCGCCTACCCGACCGCCGCCGCGTTGTCGGTGACGCTGATGGCCGCGATCGTCGTACTCGTGCTCTTCTACGTACGGCGGGCCGGGACGGAGGACCTGGTATGACCAGAGCCGGCCGGTTCGTCGGACGCCACCTGATCATGGTGTTCGCGGTGCTCGTTCTGCTGTACCTGTTCGCGCCGATCGCCGTCGTGATCCTGATGTCGTTCAACGCGCCGGAGAGCAAGCTGTCGTACACGTTCGACGGCTTCACCTGGGACAACTGGCTGAACCCGTGCCGGCCGCTCGGCATGTGCGAAGCGGTCAGCACCAGCCTGCGGATCGGCCTGCTGGCCACCGTCATCGCCACCGCGCTGGGCACGCTGATGGCATTCGCGATGGTGCGGCACCGGTTCCGCGGCCGGTCCGCGACGAACCTGTTCATCTTCCTGCCGATGGCCTCGCCGGAGATCGTGCTCGGCTCGGCCCTGCTCGCGCTGTTCGTGTCCAGCGGCTTCGGCGGACAGCTCGGGTTCTGGACCGTGCTGATCGCACACGTGATGTTCTGCCTGTCCTTCGTGGTGGTGACCGTGAAGGCCCGGCTGACCGGGATGGACGCCCGGCTGGAACAGGCCGCGATGGACCTCTACGCCAACGAGTGGCAGACGTTCTGGCGGATCACCTTCCCGATGGTCTTCCCCGGCATCCTGGCCGCCGCCCTGCTGAGCTTCTCGCTGTCCTTCGACGACTTCATCATCACCAACCTGAACGCCGGGACCACGGTGACGTTCCCGATGTTCGTCTGGGGCTCGGCGCAACGCGACCTCCCACCACAGATCAACGTCGTCGGTACGGCGATGTTCGTGCTCGCCCTCGTCCTCGTGCTCGGCGGCGAGCTCGCCCGCCGGCGAAGGACCCGATGACGTCGCCTCTCAGCGAGGCAGAACCGCTGGTCTTCTGGCTCGACGACAAGTCGGCCCCGGAGGCGCTGCCGCCGCTGCGTGGCGACGAGGTCGCGGGTCTGGCCGTCGTCGGTGGCGGCTACACCGGCCTGTGGACGGCGCTCCGGGCGAAGGAGCGCTACCCGGAGCTCGACATCGTGCTGCTCGAGGCGTACACCTGCGGGTCCGCCGCGAGTGGACGCAACGGTGGATTCTGCGACGCCAGCCTGACCCACGGGTTCGCGAACGGCCAGGCCCGCTGGCCGGACGAGATGCCCGTCATCGAACGACTCGGCCGGGAGAACCTGGACGCGATCGGCGACACCATCGAGCGACTCGGGATCGACTGCGACTGGCGCCGTACCGGAGAGCTCACCGTCGCGACCGCGCCCCATCATGTTGCGGAGATGGCTGCGGAAGCTGCTGTGCGCGATGACGTGACGTTGCTGGACCAGGACGCCGTACGCGCTGAGGTGAACTCACCTACCTATCTCGGCGGACTGCTCGACGTGACGAACACTGCTCTGGTCGAGCCGGCGCGACTGGCTTGGGGACTGCGTGCGGCATGCCTGGGGCTCGGCGTACGGATCTACGAGAACACTCGCGTGCGTCACCTGCGGTCCGGGTGGTTGTCGACGGCAATGGGTTCGGTCCGCGCGGACCGGATCGCGTTGGCCACCAACGCCTTCCCGTCGTTGCTTCGACGACTGCGGCTCTACACGGTGCCCGTCTACGACCTCGTGCTCGTCACCGAGCCGCTGTCCTCGGCTCAGCTTGCCTCCATCGGCTGGCAACGGCGGCAGGGTGTCGGTGACGCGTCGAACCTCTTCCACTACTACCGCCTTACCCGCGACGACCGCATCCTGTGGGGCGGCTACACACCGCTCTACTACTACGGCAGCCGCATCAACCCCGCCCTGGAACAGCGCGACGACATCCACCTCATGCTCGCGCGGCACTTCTTCCAGACCTTCCCCCAGCTGGAAGGCCTCCGCTTCACCCACCGCTGGGGCGGCGTCATCAACACCAGCACCCGGTTCTGCGCCTTCTTCGGCACCGCACACTCGGGTCGCCTCAGCTACGCCCATCGGCTACACCGGCCTGGGCGTAGCCGCCACCCGCTTCGGCGCCGACGTCATGCTCGACCTCCTGTACGGCGAATCCACCGACCGCACTGCGCTCCGCATGGTCCGCGAACGCCCCCTCCCCTTCCCACCCGAACCCCTCCGCGCAGCCGCCATCCACCTGACCCGCTGGTCGATGTCCCAAGCCGACAAGAACGCCGGCCACCGAAACCCCTGGCTCCAAACCCTGGACCGCCTAGGCCTCGGCTTCGACTTCTAGCTCTGGTCGACCCCACGCGCATGTAGTCGACCCACGCGAGCTACGCAAGGGCTCCTACGTCGCCCCCGCTACGCCCGCTCCCACCCACCCATGGCTCTGCGTGCTACCGCCCGCACCTGCGGCTACCGCCGCCCCCCGCGCGCTGCCGCGCGCCATCGACCACCAACGCGGCCCCATCCGCCGGAGCACTGTGGTCACGCCATCACGACACGACGACGCTCAGTTGCCGCCAGCCTGCACGCATGTCCACGTCAGCTACTTCAAGTCGCAGGCAGACTTGCACCGCAACGCGACGGCGGGCGAGGTCGTGAACAGCGACAGTGTCTAGGAATTTCCGCGCGAGTCGGGGTGCAGGTTGTCGTAGCCAGCCTGAGCTGCTGAGTCTCGCGATGCGATTCTGTTGCTGCGAGCATCGACTCCGAATGCAGTCCGCCACGGGTGGCGACCGTATCTCGCGAGGCGGAGGTGCAAACGGCGACAGGTCACACTTGTTCGGCACCTCAGAGCGCCGGCAACTTACTCGATCGCTCGCAAGATCGTGGATACGCCGTGAGGTGGTGGCAAACTGGGGGTGTGGGCAGGCACAATTGTCAGCAACCTGCGAGCGCACGCCGGAGGAGGCACAATGGACGAGCTTCAGCTCTCCTTGGAAGGCCCAAGGGGTGAGATGGCGGCGAGCTGCTTTCTAACTGCCGCACAGGCGATGCTGAAACTGCTCGATGGCGCGTCGCGAGAAAAGGTTGCTTGGCAGGTCTCGACCCTCGCGGAGGGGAGTCTTCGCATCGGGCTGGTGGCATCGCGGTCGGGTGACAGTGGTGATCCTGAGCAAGCAGTGGATACGGTCCTGCGCGGACTCGCCACGCTTCACGAGTCGTCGACCATCCCTCACGGGTTTACGTTGCCCATGATGAGCTACGCCCAGCAGTTGGCTGGGGTGAGGGGCAAGGGTGGGATCACCGAGATCTCAGTATCTGTGGGAGCCACTCTTGTGAAGATCGACGAGGTGCTTGCGCGAAACGCCGAGGAGGCCGTCGCCAGCAAGGTCGTCAGCATAGGTTCGGTGCAAGGAATCCTCGACAAAGTGAACTTCCGGAAGGTTCGCGAGTTCGGGTTGATTGATGAGCGGACTGGTGCCGCGATGAGGGTGACGTTCGGACCAGAGTTGGATGAGGCCGTCAAGCAGTCGATCGACACTCCGGTTGTTGTCACTGGCACCTTGTCCCGCAACGCGACAGGCCAGAAGGTAACAATGCGAGCGCGCACGATAGCCTCCCTGGCGAAGCAACCACCGCGACCAGTCGAACAACTCGTAGGTATTTTGGGTGATGACTGGACTGGTGGCCTGGACTCGGTCGACTTCATTCGGGCGCAGCGTGGTTGACAAGCCGAATGTGTACGTTGACTCGTGCGTGATCATCAATGTCTTCGCACCGAGTGCAAGTGTTGCGGATCAAGACCGACTTCGGCCGAGTCTCTGGGTCCTCTCGGCGGGACAACGCGGACTGCTCAGGCTGACGTTAAGTCCGCTGGTGATCGCCGAAGTTCTTGGCAATGGAAACATCCGTGGCTCACACGTTCCGCCTGACGACCGGGCAGGAAAGGTAGCTAGCGTGCGAGCCTATTTTCACGACAACGACTTCTTGTTCGTCGAACTGGATCAGTTCCTAGGGCTGGAGGCAGCCCAACTCGCAGTCGCTCATCAACTAAGAGGACCTGACGCAATTCATCTCGCCAGCGCTCTGCGGGCAGGATGCACCACGCTTTACACGTGGGACAACGACCTGTTGAAGCTCGACGGACACGAAGCGCTTGGCGGCATGCGCTGTATCGAACCAGCCCCGGAAGGTCAGGGCGATCTGCTGGAGGAATTGTCCGCGTCGACTCCAGACAGCGAGTGAGCACGTCGTAAGGCAAACGGGCGCCTTGGCGCGCATGTGCTGTCGGTGTGATGAGGGCCTTGAGAGTTTGTGGTCGACTCTCTTCGCCCGGACGCGACGTGGCGCGACTCCGCTGAGCACATCCTCGATCGATGGGCTGACGGTTCAGGGGAGCGGTCGCCACGATAGGAGTCGTCTTGCTGACGGACGGTGGTCAGTGGTCGAGCGCGGGCGATAAGCCCGCCGACGCGGGCGGCAGCCTGCATGGAATCGGGTGGGTGGGAGCGCGCGTAGCACGCGTGGGGAAGATCTACTACAGCTTGGATTCCGCTTCGGTGAGGACTGAGCTGAGGATTTGTTCCATTTCGTCGAAGTGGGGTTGGTCGCAGATCAGGGGTGGGGAGAGTTGGATGACGGGGTCGCCGCGGTCGTCGGCTCGGCAGTAGAGGCCGGCGTCGAACAGCGCCTTGGAGAGGAAGCCGCGGAGGAGCCGTTCGGACTCCTCGTCGTCGAAGGTTTCCTTGGTGGCCTTGTCCTTGACCAGTTCGATGCCGTAAAAGTATCCGTCGCCGCGGACGTCGCCGACCAAGGGCAAATCGAGCAGCTTCTCGAGCGTCGCCCGGAACTCCCCCTCCCGGGCCCGGACGTGCTCGTTGATGCCTTCGCGCTCGAAGATGTCCAGATTGGTCAGCGCGACCGCGGCGGATACGGGGTGGCCACCGAAGGTGTAGCCATGGGCGAACGTGGTGTCGCCGTGCAGGAACGGTTCGGCCAGCCGGTCGGTCGCGATCATCGCGCCGAGCGGTGCGTAGCCGGAGGTGAGGCCTTTCGCGCAGGTGATGATGTCGGGCTGGTAGCCGTAGCGTTCTGCGCCGAACATGTGGCCGAGCCGGCCGAAGGCGCAGATCACCTCGTCGCTGACGAGCAGTACGTCGTACTCGTCGCAGATCTCGCGGACCCGGTCGAAGTAGCCGGGCGGCGGCGGGAAGCAGCCGCCGGCGTTCTGGACCGGTTCGAGGAAGACGGCGGCGACGGTGCTCGGGCCCTCGTTCTCGATGGCGACCGCGATCTGGTCTGCGGCCCAGCGGCCGAACGCGGCCGGCTCGTCGCCGTGCACCGGGGCCCGGTAGATGTTGGTGTTCGGGACCCGGAACGTGCTCGGCACCAGTGGCTCGAACGGCGCCTTCAGCTCCGGTAGTCCGGTGATCGACAGCGCGCCATGCGGGGTGCCGTGGTAGGCGATCGCGCGGCTGATGACCTTGTGCTTACCGGGTTTGCCGGTGAGCTTGAAGTACTGCTTGGCCAGCTTCCAGGCGGACTCGACCGCCTCGCCGCCGCCACTGGTGAAGAAGACCCGGTTCAGGTCACCGGGCGCGTAGCCGGCGATGCGTTCGGCCAGCTCGATCGACTTGGGGTGCGCGTACGACCAGAGCGGGAAGAACGCCAGCTCCGCGGCCTGCTTGGCCGCCGCCTCGGCGAGCTCGGTGCGGCCGTGGCCCAGTTGGCTGACGAACAGCCCGGCCAGACCGTCCAGGTAGCGCTTGCCGCGGGCGTCGTACACGTGCACGCCGTCGCCCCGGACGATCACCGGTACGTCGGCCTGCTGGTAGCTCGACAACCTGGTGAAGTGCATCCACAGGTGGTCGCGCGCCGACTGCTGCAGGTGGGCGAAGCCGGCGTCGTCGAGCATGTCGGACGGCATGTCGGTCCCTTCGTCAGGTGGTTTGCCGTTCCCACATCCTGCCCCCCGTAACGCGCGCAGGCAAGTGATTTCGTGCCAAACAAACCGATATGGTGTCGATGTCAGTGGCTGACGACGCGATCTGATGCGGAATCCGTACTGCGTGGGAGGTGGTCGGGTGGACACAGTGTTCGTCAACGGCGCGGTCTTCGACGGCCACCGGCACCGGCCCGGCCTGTCGGTCGGCGTTCGGTCCGGCCGGATCGTCGCGGTCGCGCCGGACCTGACGAGGCTGATCGGCCCGGCGACCGACGTGGTCGACCTCGACGGCGGCTTGCTGCTGCCCGGTTTCGTGGACGCCCACGTTCACCCGGTCCAGGGCGGCCTCGAACGCGCCCGCTGCGACCTCTCGCCGGCGTCCGGCCTCCCGGCGTACCTCGAACGGATCTCGACGTACGCCGGAAGTCACCCGGACGTCCCGTGGATCCTCGGCGGCGGCTGGCACCAGCCGGACTTCGCCAACGGAGCGCCCGCCGCGGCCGATCTCGACACCGTGGTCCCGGACCGCCCCGCCTTCCTGGTGAACGCCGACCACCACGGCGCCTGGGTCAACACCCGCGCGCTCAAGCTCGCCGGCATCGACGCGCAGACCCCGGACCCACCCGACGGACGGATCGAACGCGGACCGGACGGCGTGCCGACCGGCACCCTGCACGAGGGCGCTATGGACCTCGTCGGCCGCCACGTCCCACCCACGACTCACCAAGAGCTCGTCGATGCGCTGACCGACGCGCAGGCGTACCTGCACTCGCTCGGCATCACCGGCTGGCAGGACGCGATCGTCGGCGACTACGCGAACATGAGCGACCCAGGTCCGGCGTACGCCGAGCTGGCGGCCGCAGGCCGCCTGACAGCACGCGTGGTCGGCGCGCTGTGGTGGCAACGCGACCGTGGCCCCGAGCAAATCTCCGACCTGACGGTACGGCGCGACGCCCTGAGCGTCGGCCGGTTCCGCGCCCGCAGCGTGAAGATCATGCAGGACGGCGTGGCCGAGAACTTCACCGCCGGAATGCTCGAGCCGTACTTCGACGGATGTGGTTGCCGCACCGCCAACGCCGGCCTGTCGTTCGTGGATCCGATCGAGCTGCGAGACAACATCACCAAGCTCGACGCCGAAGGCTTCCAGGTCCATGTGCACGCGATCGGCGACCGCGCGGTCCGCGAGGCGCTGGACGCGTTCGAAGCCGCACTGAACGCGAACGGCGACCGCGACCTGCGGCACCACATCGCGCACTTGCAGGTGGTGCATCCCGAGGACATCGCCCGGTTCGCCCAGCTCGGCGTCACGGCGAACCTGCAGGCGTTGTGGGCAGTCCGGGACGCGCAGATGGTCGACCTCACGCTTCCGTTCCTCGGGCCGGAGCGGTCCGGGTGGCAGTACCCGTTCGGCGACCTCGCCCGGTCGGGCGCACGGCTCGCGGCCGGTTCCGACTGGCCGGTGTCGAGTCCGGATCCGCTGGCCGCCGTACATGTCGCGGTGTATCGGAGCTCGCCTGACGACACCGACCCGTTCCTGCCCGAGCAGGCGCTGGACCTGGCGACCGCGTTGGCGGCGTACACCTCGGGGAGCGCGTGGCTGAACCACGAGGACGAGACCGGACGGATCCAGGCCGGCGCGCTCGCGGACCTGGCCGTCCTCGACCGGGATCCGTTCGCCGGACCGGTCGCGGAGATTGCCGAGGCCCGGGTGCGGGCCACCTACGTCGAAGGCGTCCGCGTCTTCGGTGATCGATCGACGAGATAGGGACTGACATGGCTGAGCTCAGGAACTTCGTGGACGGCAAGTCGGTGGGTGCGCTCAGTGGAGCGACGTACAACGTCATCGAGCCGGCGACCGGCGCGGTCTACACGCAGGCGCCGCTGTCCGGACCCGAGGACGTCGACCAGGCGATCACCGCGGCGGCCCGTGCGTTCGAGACCTGGCGGGACACCACGCCGGCCGAGCGGCAGCTGGCGCTGCTGAAGATCGCCGACGCGATGGAGCAGCGCGCGGACGAGTTCGTGCAGGTGGAGAGCCGGAACACGGGCAAGCCGCTGTCGCTGACCGCGAGCGACGAGGTGCCGCCCAGTGTGGACCAGTTGCGGTTCTTCGCCGGCGCTGCCCGGGTGCTGGAGGGCCGGTCGGCCGGTGAGTACCTGGCCGGCCACACTTCGTGGATCCGGCGGGAGCCGATCGGCGTCGTCGGGCAGGTCACGCCGTGGAACTACCCGTTGATGATGGCGATCTGGAAGATCGCACCGGCGCTCGCGGCCGGCAACACCGTCGTCCTGAAGCCGAGTGACACCACACCGGCGTCGACTGTGCTGCTGGCCGAGCTGTGCGGTGAGTTCCTGCCGCCTGGTGTGTTCAACGTCGTGTGCGGCGACCGGGACACCGGTCGCGCGCTGGTCGATCACGAGATCCCACAGCTCGTCGCGATCACCGGATCGGTCCGGGCCGGGATGGAGGTCGCGTCCGCCGCGTCCCGGCAGCTGAAGCGCACGCACCTCGAGCTCGGCGGCAAGGCTCCGGTCGTGGTCTTCGACGACGCCGATCTGGAGAAGGCGGCCCAGGCGATCGCGGACGCGGGCTACTTCAACGCCGGCCAGGACTGCACCGCGGCCACTCGGGTGCTGGCCGGACCGCGGATCCATGACGATTTCGTCGACGCCATCTCCGACCTCGCGCGCGACATCAAGACCGGGCAGCCCGACGATCCGGACGTCACGTACGGCGCCCTGAACAACGCCAACCAGCTCAGCCGGGTCAGCGGCTTCATCGACCGGCTGCCCGACCACGCGACGCTGCGCACCGGCGGGCAGGCAGTCGGTGACCGTGGCTACTTCTACGCGCCGACCGTGGTCTCCGGACTGCGGCAGGACGACGAGGCG
The DNA here is from genome assembly GCF_040653975.1 of Kribbella sp. NPDC050820. Taxonomy (NCBI): domain Bacteria; kingdom Bacillati; phylum Actinomycetota; class Actinomycetes; order Propionibacteriales; family Kribbellaceae; genus Kribbella; species Kribbella sp. NPDC050820. The sequence continues at coordinate 113,026 of NZ_JBFAHB010000015.1, read as the reverse complement.
ATCCAGCAGGAGATCTTCGGACCAGTCGTCACCGTCCAGCAGTTCACCGACGAGGACGAGGCGCTGCGCTGGGCGAACGGCGTCGAGTACGGCCTGGCCTCGTCGGTGTTCACCCGCGACCACGGCCGCGCGCTGCGGATGGCCCGCCGCCTCGACTTCGGCTGCGTCTGGATCAACACCCACATCCCGATCGTCGCCGAGATGCCGCACGGCGGCTTCAAGCACTCCGGCTACGGCAAGGACCTCTCGATGTACGGCCTCGAGGATTACACGAGGATCAAGCACGTCATGTCGAACATCGAGCCTTAGGCCGTGGCTGAGTGGTCTAATCGAGGTCCTTTACCTGGGCGCCCGGTTCGCGCCAGAGTAGGGCGCGAGGACAGGCCAAGAGGAAGACCGGTATGACGAGCGTTGCCATCGACGGTGGGCAGTCCGCCCTCAGACTGCGAGTGCTCCCCACCGGGCAGGTCGGCACCGGCCCGGGCTACGTGCACGGACCGGACAGCATCCCGCGGTTGCTGGAGGCAATTCGGACCGCCGCAGCCGCTGCAGACCTTGCTGGACCTGTCGAGGTCGTCGCACTCGGGCTGACCGGGTTCCCGCCCGTCCGCGAGGTCGCACAGGAGCTTGCTGCGCAGGTAGCCGAGCTGCTGGACGCCGGTGAGGTGCGGCTGACGCAGGACATGGTGACCGCGCATGCAGGCGCTCTGGCGGACGGGTACGGCGTAGTGGTTGCTGCCGGCACCGGACTGGTCTGTCTCGCCGTCGACCGGGACGGCTCCTGGCACAAGGTGGACGGCCACGGGTACCTGTTCGGCGACGCCGGGAGCGCCTTCGCAATCGGTCGCGCCGGGCTGGTCGCCGTACAGCGGGCTCGGGACGGTCGTGGACCGGCCACGAAGCTCGCGGACACCACACTGGATCCGGTGACGCTCTACAAGTCCGCCACTCTGGTGGACGACGTCGCCCGGTTCGCTCCGGAGGTACTGCGTTGTGCCGCCGAAGGTGATCCGGTCGCGACGGACCTCGTCGTACTGGCCGCACGGGACATCGCAGAGACGATCGACGCGGCCGTCGCAACGCTCGCGGGACGGGATGAAGTCCCAGTGGCGTGCGTAGGCGGCCTGTTCGCCGGTGCGGGCGACCAGCTGCTCGGTCCGGTCCGCGCAGCCGTGCCCGGCCGGGTGCAGCTCGTCCCGGCCGCCGGCACGTCCCTCGACGGCGCCGAGCGCCTGGCGGCCAGCCCGCCCGGCCCGTACGCCGACCTGATCATCACCCACCGCTCGTGAGGGCGCTGCCGCCCGGCAGCCTGGTGGTGTCGTGCCAGTCCATCCCGGGAGACCCGTTCGACTCCGCGGAGCTGATGGCCCTGATGGCGCGAGCCGCCGAGTTGGGCGGCGCGGCTGCGATCCGCGCCAACGGTCCCGAGCACATCGCCGCGATCCGGGCCGTCACGACGCTGCCGATCATCGGCATCCACAAGGTCGGCGACCCGTCGGGCGTGTTCATCACCCCGACGTTCGAAGCAGCTGCGGGAGTCGTGGCAGCCGGCGCCGACCTGATCGCGCTGGATGCGACCCTCCGACCGCGGCCGGACGGCCGGTCGCTGAGCAATCAGATCGGCCGCATCCACACCGAGCTGGGTGTACCAATCCTGGCCGACGTGGACACCTTCGGCGCAGGCGTCGCTGCCCGCGCAGCCGGCGCCGACCTGGTCGCGACCACCCTGTCCGGCTACACCGACGGCAGTACGCCGACCGGACCGGACGTCGACCTGGTCCGGCGACTTGCCGCCGCGGTGGATTGCCCCGTGGTCGCCGAGGGCAGGATCAGGACGCCCGAAGACGTTCGCGCCGTCTTCGACGCCGGTGCGCACGCCGTCGTCGTCGGCTCCGCAATCACCAACCCCACCCACATCACCGCCCACCTGGCGAGCGCCTTACCGCCGAAGTGGTCTACTCGACCTCACCCGTGACCGCTCGATCCTGGAGACGCCCCTCGATTCCGTCGGCCCTTGCGAGCTATCTTGACTGGACCGGAAAGTTTTCACCGGCACGACCGTTGGAGCGTGTAAGTAAGTGAGCAGACTCCTCCTGGCCGCGACCTCTCTGGACGTCACGCCACCGCCCGGCCACCGCCTGGACGGATACGCGGCCCGCACTGCCACCGCGACCGGCACCGCGGACCCGCTGCGTGCCACCCTGATCTGGCTCAGTACGGCGGACGACCCCGGCGTGCTCTGGCTGAGTCTCGACGCCATCGCCGTCGGCAGGGACCTCGTCGCCGAGCTGTCCGCCGCGGCCGCGTCCGCGGCCGGCATCCCGGCCACGCGCGTCGTGGTGTCCGCGTCGCACACGCATTCCGGACCGTCGGGCTGGACCGGTGAGATCCACCCGGTCATACCGGCCGAGCGCGAGCCCGCTCTGTACCAGCCGCTGGTCGCAGCAGTCGCCAATGCATCGCTGCCCCGCCAGCCGGTCACCGCGTCGTGGCGTTCGGTCGAGGTGATCGGCGTCGGGGCGAACCGGCACCGCAAGAACGGCCCGCACGACAACACCGCGGGAGTGCTGGCTCTGCACTCGCTGGAGGGATCGCTGGAGGCGTTGCTGCTCGACTTCGCCTGCCACCCGACCACGTACGGCCCAGAGAACCTGCAGTGGTCCGCCGATTGGCCGGGAGCTGCCCGGGCAGCGCTTGCTCCTGCGGTAGTCGGCTATCTGCAGGGGGCTGCGGGCGATGTCAGTCCACGGTTCACGCGGCGGGGTCGCGGCGCCGAGGAGGTCGCGCGGTTGGGCGGTCTGCTCGCTGCACGCGTCCGTGAGGCGCTGGCCGGCCCTGGGCTGGAGCTACCGCAGTCGGCGCCGGCCATCCGCCGTACGACGATCGACCTGCCGGTCCGGCACGTGCCGCCGGCCGAGGAGGCGGCAGTCACCGTCGCGGCGGCCGAGAGTGCGGTCCGCGGTGGCGCCGACCATCCGTCGATGCGGATCGCGCAGACGCGGCTGGATGGCGCACGCGGCCAAGCGCTGATGGCTGCGGCATCGTTGCCAGAGTCGCTGGAGCTGCCGATCAGCGTGGTGACGTTGGGCGAGGTGTGCTGGGCCAACCTGCCGGTCGAGCTGTTCGCCCTGCACGGCGCCTGCCTGCAGGCCGACAGCACCCACCCGATCACTCGCGTCGTCGGCTACACCGACGGCTACTACGGCTACATCGTCGACCCCTCCGCCGCCGAGTCCGGCGCCTACGAAGCCCTCATCACCTTCTTCGACCAACGCGCCACCAACCACCTCCTCACCGAAACCGCGGCCTTCATCAACGCCTAGAGCGCTAGCTCGGGTTGGAGCTTCTTGGCGGGCCAGACCCGTTGGTGGCGGGCGGCCAGGGTGGACGCCGTACTCGGGCTGCTCGACGAGGCTGCGCCGGACCAGCGGCGGTGGCACCTCATCTCCACGGAGTTCACGTTGCACGCGCTGCGCAGCCCGGAGGCCGCGCGGGCGCTGAACGAGCAGCGGGAGATGTTCCGGTCGCGGCTGACTCAACTGGTCGAGGAGATCGCCGAGACCAACGGGCTGGAGTTCAGCGTGCCGGCCGAGCAGTTTCGTCCGGATGGTGATGGCGCTGCACGAGAGTGCCCGGTCACAGAGCCTGCTGGAGCCTCGCAAGGTTCCGGCCGGGTCGCTGGAGCACACGTTCCTGCCGATGGTCCTCGAGGCCGTGACGCGTTAGCCGACCTTCACGTCCACGGTGTGCAGGCCGGTCGAGCCGTTCGGCGCCGGCGGTGCGGACGCCTCGATCTGCGGGTTGCCCTTGGCGTCGAACGCCCGTACCTGCAGGACGTGGTTGCCGCGCGGCGCGTCCCAGGTCCAGTGCCACTGCCGCCAGGTGTCGATCGACGCGTCCGCCGCCAGCGTCGCTTGTTGCCAAGGGCCCCCATCGACGCGGACCTCGACCTTCGACACCCCGACGTGCTGGTCCCACGCCACCCCGGCCACGGTGACCTGACCCGGTTCCGCCTTCGACCGCGGCACGTCGATCCGCGACGACAACTTGATCGGCCCGAGCTCCGACCACCCGCGCGGCGTCCAGTACGCCTCGAACCGGTCGAACCGGGTCACCTCGATATCCGTCAGCCACTTGGTCGCCGACACATACCCGTACAACCCGGGTACGACGATCCGCACCGGGAACCCGTGCTCCACCGGCAACGGCTCACCGTTCATCGCGAACGCGAGCATCGACTGCCGGTCGTCGAGCAGGGTGCTGAGCGGCGTACCGGCGGTGAACCCGTCCTTCGACGTCGACTGGATCGCGTCCGCGTCTTTGGCCGGCCCCGCCTCCTGCAGCAGGTCCTTGAGGAGTACGCCGGACCACAGCGCATTGCCGATCAGGTCGCCGCCGACCTCGTTGCTGACGCACGTGAGGGTGACCCACTTGTGCACGACCTCGCGCTTCAGCAGGTCGTCGAACGTCAGGTTCAGCTCGCGATCGACCATGCCGTGGATGCGCAGCTTCCAGTCCGCCGGCAGGATCTGCGGCACCGAGAGGGCGGTGTCGATGCGGTAGAAATCCGCGTTCGAGGTCACCCAGGACGTCGCGCCGTCGGCCTGGACACCGGCGGGAGCGTCCACAGTGGGTGGCTTCGGCAGGTTGAGGCCCTCGCGGGCTTCGGCGACGGCGGCGCGGTTGCCGCCGAGGACTCGTCCGAGCGCAGCGATTGCAGCTGAGCCGATCGCCACGCCGGCCGACAGCTGCAGGAAGCCGCGGCGGCTGACGCTGTCGTCGGGTGCATCGAGCAGTGGCTCAAGTCGCCGGGAGAACAGTCTGAGGACGAACAAGGCGGTGACACCGGCGACCACGGACGGCACGAATCCGGTCTGCCCGCTGTCCGGCCTGGTCGCGGCCGCGATCACAGCCAGTCCGACCAGTACGACGACCACGGTCGCGCCGACCCAGTAGCGCCGTACTGCGAGGACGCCTCCCAGTGCGGCGAGGACCAGCAGGACGATCAGGATGCCGACTTGGAGCGCGGTCTTGTCGTTGGTCCCGAACCACGCGATCGCGAGGTCCTTCAGCCACGGCGGCACCCTGTCGATGAACGCGGACCCGATCGCCACTACCGGCGTCAGCTGAGTGCCGAGCAACCCGGCGACCACGCTCCCTGCCGCCAAGCCGGCCAGGGCGGCAAGCACTCCGCCGACCGCGCCCCGCCACCAGCTCTCGCCCCGGCTGCTGTCCCCGCCCGCGCGCTTGCCGGGGTCAACGCCGTAGGGCTGTCCGACAGCGTCGTACCCGCGAGCTTCGGTTCGGCTGCGCGTGGTCCCCTGGTCGCCTTGGTTCACCTCTCAACGATTACGCGGCGGGGCGCTCGACACCAGTCGAGCGCCCCATCCGTTAGTCGCGGGTAATGCAAGGTGTTCAGTTGTCGGTTGTGCGGATCCGGTCGGGAGTGATCGGCCCCAGGTTCGGCCGTCCGTTCGGCCAGCGGCGAGCGTTGTCGCGGACCCGGCGAAGCTTGCCGAGCACGACCTCCCGCTCGTCGGACAGCTGCGACATCCACAGGCTGTCGATCTCCAGGAGGTGGTCCGGCAGTGCTTCGCGCAGCCGCCGCTTCCCCTCCTCGGTGAGGACCGCGAACGAACCGCGGGCATCGTCGGGACAGGGCTCCCGGCGTACCAGACCGAGGTTCTCGGCGCGGTCGACCAGCCGGGTGATGCCGCCGGTGGTGACGGTCAGCTCCCGGGCGAGGGACGTGAGACGCTGCTTCTCACCGTGGCTGCGGGCGAGCCGCAGCAACAGTTCGAACATTGCCATTTGCAGACCACTGCGCTTGAGGGAATGGCGCATCAGGTGATCGAGCTCGGCCGCTGCTTCACGCAGCAGGCCGTACGCGGTGATCACGTCGCTTTCCCAGGGTTCGACGGCACGAGTGGGTTCTGCATCGGCGAGCGCTAGGGGCGAGCAAAGCGAAGGCGCGATGGTCATGCGCGGACTCTATTAGCTGACTAGGTCACTTCGCTACACGGGGTGACCCTTCGGCTACAGATCGACCCACAACCGTAAGGATACGTAGCGTAACCCCGGTGCCTGTGGATAACTTCCGCGGCGGTCGGCCGATTTTTGCCAGCCTTGGTCCGCGAGGTTCTCACCACCGGATCGGGGAGTGCGATGAACGAGAAATCACCCTACGGCCGCGGCTTCATCGCCGCCTGCATCGTCGTCGCCGCAGTCCTCCTCTGCGGCGCCCTCCTCCTGATCTCGGGCCCCCGCAGTACGGCGAACCCCGCGACCGCAAGCAATCCGGTCCAGTCCACCCCGGCCGCATCCACCGCCGACAGCTCGACCCAACCCGGCACCGAGACTCCGGCCCAGCCTGGCGCCAGCACTCCGGCCCAGCCTGGCGCTAGCACTCCGGCGCCGGCGCATCCCGGCTCCGGCTGCGCGCTGCCCGCCGGCGACCAGGCCATTCCCCTCAAACCGCCGGCCGTCGACGGGTGGGATGTCAGCCGCCGCGTCGTCGTACCTCGATCGACTGCGGCCGGTCCGGTCAAGACCGACCCCGACGGCTTCCGCCGGTGCTTCGCCCACTCCCCGACCGGCGCCGTCTTCGCGGCCTACAACGTCGTCGCAGCCCTCGCCGACCAGCGCCAATCCATCCCCACGGTCCGCAAACTCATGCTCCCCGGCCCCAACACCCAAGCGCTGATCCGCGAGCTCAGCACCGAGCGGCCGCCCGCCAATCCGAACGTCAGCCAACCAGCCGGCTACCGGGTCCTCGACGCCGACCAGGACCGCGCCACGATCATGCTCGCGCTCCCCGTCGAGTCGGCGTACATGAGCATCACTCTCACCCTCGTCTGGCACGACGACGACTGGCGCCTCCAACCACCCCCACCCGGCGATCCCGTAGGCATCCCGTTCGCCCAGCACCAGAACCTCTCCGATTTCGTCGCCTGGACCGGTATCTGATGTGCGGACCCACGGACGTCACCTGCCACGTCACCGGCGGCTTCGAGGCTGCGACCAACAACGCCCTCAAACAGGTGAGCGAGAGCATCGGCGACGCCGCGATGGAGGGGATCCACGCCATCGCGACGTTCTGGATCAAGGAGCCCAGCCCGACGCTGGTGGTCGGCGCCGGTGACGGGTCGCCGCAGAACAGTGCGATGGTCGACTTCCTGCAGGGCAACGTCCTGTGGATCTCGGCGGCCGTCTTCACCGTCGCCGTACTGATCGCCGGCATGCGGCTCGCCTGGGAACAGCGCGCCCAACCGCTCCAGGACCTGCTGAAGGCGATGCTGACCTTCGTCGCGGTGAGTGCCGCGGGTACGGCGACCATGCAGCTGCTCGTCGAGTGGTCGGACGAAGTGTCCCTCGCCATCATCCGGTCGGCGCATCCGGACGAGTCCACCCTGTCGAGCGCTCTCGGCGCGCTGGTGATGCAGGGAAGCCTTGGAATGATGAGCGGCGACCACGCCGCGAGCCTCATCATGATGTTCGCCGGCGTGGCAGTGATCATGGCTGCGCTGATCCAGGTCGTGCTGATGGTCATCCGTTCGGCGATGCTGATCCTGCTGGCCGGGACGTTCCCGCTGGCCGCTGCGGCGACGAACACGGAGCTGGGGCGGACCTGGTTCAAGAAGTACTGCGGCTGGGCCTTGGCCTTCATCGCGTACAAGCCGGCTGCTGCCCTGATCTACGCCGCCGCGATGAAGATGAACGAGCTCGGTGTGGGCCAGTCCGCCAACAGCTTCGTGCAGACCACGACCGGTCTGATGATGTTGTTCCTGGCCATCTTCGCGTTGCCCGCCCTACTCCGGTTCATGGTCCCGGTGACGGCCGCGGTTGCCGGCGGGAGCGCTGGCATGGGCAGCTCGGTGGCAGACCCGGGTGGCGCGGCCACCGGCGCCATCAACGTCGGCCGGTCGTTCATGGGCCGCGGCTCCGGCGGTTCTGGCGGCTCCGGTGGTGGTTCGGGCGGTGGCTCGGGTGGTGGAGCGTCGGGTGCCGTCGGTGTTGGTGCCGCGGCCAGCGCCGGACTGGTTGCCGCCGGAGCTGCCGTCAACGGCGCACGCAAGGTCGCCGGCGGGGTCGCCGGCGCCGCGGCCCATTCAGCCGGCGAGTCAGGAGGCGGCTCCGTGACCCCAACCGCATCCGTCGGCCCGATAGCCCGCCGCCCCCCACGCCAGTCCACCCCCAAATCCACCACCGCCCATCAACGCACCCCCGAACCCACCGGCCCAACCGGCAGCCGCTAACCGAACCCCCACCCGGTCCCGGTCCCACCCGGTCCCGGTCCCACCCGGTCCCGGCCCCAGCCCGTCCCGTCCCCACCTCACCCTTCCCGGGTTCGCCGGAACCACCAGCGGGTGGTGGGAAACCTGTTGTCGGTGGGAGATGAAAGCATGGCGGGTATGGGGTTGGAACGGATTGCGTTGATCTCGGACGTGCACGGGAATCTGACCGCGCTGGAGGCGGTGCTGGCGGATATCGCGGGGCGGGGGATCGAGCGGATCTTCAACCTGGGCGACTACGTCGGGAAGGGGCCGCGCGGCCAGGCGGCGGTCGACCTGTGCCGGCAGGTGTGCGAGGTGAACATCCTCGGCAACTGGGACGACTTCCTGCCGGACCCGGACCGCGAGCACGACAGCGACGCCCTGCGCTGGTGGAAGAAGGAGCTCCGCGAGGACCAGTTGGCGTGGTTGCGCGGGCTCCCGTTCTGCCACGACTTCCTGTTCAGCGGGCGGCAGATCCGGCTGTTCCACGCGTCGTCGACGAGCGTGCACCGGCGGGTGCGGTTCGACCACGACGAAGCGGAGTACCTCGGCATGTTCGAGAACACCGAGGCCACCGGCGACGGCCCGATCCCGACCGTCGTCGGGTACGCCGACACCCACGATCCGTTCTACGAGGTCGACCTCGGCCGCACCCTGTTCAACATCGGCTCGGTCGGCAACAGCCTGAACGACCCGACCCCGGTGTACGTCATCCTCGAAGGCGTCCCGGACACCCGCGATCCGGCCCCGTTCTCGATCCAGTTCGTCCGGGTCCCGTACGACGCCCGCGGCGAGCTCGAGATCGCCCGCCGGCTCGGCATGCCGCAGCTCGACGGCTACGAGGCCGAGATCATCCACGGCCTCTACCGCGGCAACCACTACGCCGGCGAACCGCACACCTACCACCGCCGAGTTCGGGGCTAGAGGCAACTATCCCCAGGTTTTCCACAACTGTGGAAGTTGTTCCCGCAGCCACCGGCGAACTAGATGCCGGAAGCAACGAGCTTTCAGCGGACCAGCAGAGCTTCGGAGCCGACCGGCTTGTAACCGGCCGCGAGGAAGGTGCGGAGAGAAGCCGCGTTGCCCGGGGTCACCTGGGCCCAGATGTGCGCGTCCACTGGGATCAGCGCCCGGGCGGCCCGCGCCAGCCGACGCCCGTGCCCCTTCCCCCGATCACCTTCGGGGACTTCGATCGCACACTCGATCCGACCCGCCAGACCGCGGCCCGTCAGCACCAGTCCGCCGTACGCGTCGCCGTACACCCGGACGTCGTCCCGATACCGCCAAGCCCGCTCGACGCGCGGGTGGGCGTGGTCGGTGAGCTCCGTCAGACCCTCGACGGCCACAGAGCGGTCGGTGGGGTCGGTCAGCGCCGGCGCCAGCAGCATCCCGTCGATCGCGTTGACCCGGCGGCCGGTCGCTTCCTCGAGCGCGGACAGGAACGGCGGGTTGGTCGGCGCCGCCAGATCGCCCGGCGGGATCCGATCGGCCACCCAGGCCGGGTCGACGTCCGCGGCGATCACGATGTGCCCGGTGAAGGCGACCACGGCGGCTTCGCGCGGCGAGGGCGCCGGTACGACGGTGATGCCGAGGTCCGGGGTGGGGAAGACGCCGCGTTCGATGCCGCGCAGAATGTCAGCCAGAGATGTCATCACGAGCCATTGTGGAGGAGACCCCTCCCCAGGCTCGATCCATGGACGCGACGGAGGCGACACACATGCGGAAGCCGCAACTGGTGCGAGCGGACGGACTGCCCGACCGGGTGACGATCTACGAGGTCGGCCCGCGGGACGGACTGCAGAACGAGTCGGCGATCGTCGACGTCGCGGTCAAGGCCGAGTTCATCCGCCGGCTGGTCGACGCCGGCCTGACCACGGTCGAGACGACCAGCTTCGTGCACCCGAAGTGGGTCCCGCAGCTCGCCGACGCCGCCGAGCTCCTGGAGTCGTTGGACCTGCCGGACGCCGTACGGGCGCCGGTCCTGGTGCCGAACGAACGCGGCCTCGACCGCGCGCTGGCCGCGGGCGTCCGGGAGATCGCGATCTTCGCGAGTGCGACCGAGACGTTCGCCGCGAAGAACCTGAACTCGACGCTGGACGAGCAGTTCGCGATGTTCACGCCGACGGTGCAGCGGGCGCTGGCCGAAGGGCTCTCGGTGCGCGGGTACGTGTCGATGTGTTACGGCGACCCGTGGGAGGGCGACGTACCGATCGACCAGGTGGTGAAGGTCGGCGCGCGGCTGATCGACCTCGGCTGCCACGAGCTCTCCCTCGGCGACACGATCGGGGTCGCGACTCCCGGCCAGGTGAGCGCGCTGCTCGCCGCCTTCGCCGCAGCCGGCGTCGGCGTGGACAAGCTCGCCGTCCACTTCCACGACACCTACGGCCAGGCGCTCGCCAACACCCTCACCGCCCTCCGCGAAGGCGTCACCACCGTCGACAGCTCCGCCGGCGGCCTCGGCGGCTGCCCGTACGCCGAAAGCGCCACCGGCAACCTCGCCACCGAAGACCTCCTCTGGCAACTGGACGGCCTGGGCATCCACACCGGCGTAGACCTGCAAAAGCTGGTCGCCACCAGCACCTGGATGTCCGCCCAACTAGGCAAGCCGTCCCCCAGCCGAGCCGTCCAAGCCCTGGCTGGCTGACCCCCACCCCTCGCCTGCTGTCCTTCCGCTTCGAGTCTATCGGCGAGAGCCGTAACCGACCTGAAGTTATCCACAGACCTGGGGTGCGGGTGTGGGCTACGGTCGGGGAGATGGGCGGGGGTTCTATGGGCGCTGACGTGGTTTTTTGGGCGGTGGTGCTGGCGCGGTTCGGGTTGCCGTTGTTGATTCCGCGGTATCCGTTGCCCGCCATCGTGGGGTGTCTGGTGCTCGACGGGGTCGACCAGACGATCTTCCAGGCGTTCGGGTACGACCCGCCGTTCTACCAGAGCTACGACAAGGCGATGGACGTCTTCTACCTGTCGGTGGCGTACCTGGCGAGCCTGCGGAACTGGACCAGTCAGGCGGCGGTCGGCATCAGCCGGTTCCTGTTCTTCTTCCGGCAGGTCGGCGTGGTCGCGTTCGAGCTGACCGGTCTGCGGGCCCTGCTGCTGCTGTTCCCGAACACGTTCGAGTACTTCTTCATCGCCTACGAGGCGATCCGGTCCCGGTGGAATCCGGCGAAGTTCGGGTTCCGGTTCTGGGCGCTGGTCGCCGGCGGCATCTGGGTGTTCGTCAAGCTGCCGCAGGAGTACTGGATCCACATCGCGCAACTGGACGTCACCGACCTGATCGCGGACACGAGCTGGTTCGGTCCGTTGCTGCTGGTCGCCGTACTCGGGCTGGTCGCGGTGCTGCTCCTGGTCGTCCGCCCGCGGTTGCCGCAGCCCGACTGGACCTGGAAGCTCGAGGCCGACCCGCTGCCGACCGCGATCGACGAGGCCAGCGAGCGTGCCGCGTTCCAGGCCGCGCACCGCAAGGTCTTCGACTGGGAGGCCGTGGAGAAGATCTTCCTGATCGGGCTGATCAGTGTGATCTTCGGCAACGTGCTGCCGGCCGTGCAGGCGAGCAGCATGGAGATCTTCATCAGCATCGCGATCTTCGCGGTGATCAACTCCGCGCTCGGGCTGTGGTCGGCCCGGCGGGGCCGGTCGTGGGAGTCCGCGACGATGTCGTTCGCGGTCGTGTTCGCGACGAACGTCGTACTGGTCACGATCGGCGACCTGGTGCTGGGCCGGGACGACGAGGGCCTGCCGCTGGTCACCACGCTGTTCTTCATCTTCCTGTTCAGCATCCTGACGATGCTCTACGACCGCTACCGCCCGATCAACGACTACCGCGTCCAGGCCGCGGTGACCGCTCGACAACCGGAGGGAGAGGAACCATGACCGACCTGATCGTCCTCGGATTCCCGAGCCGTGACCTCGCCGAGGAGGCCCGGCAGCGGCTCACCGAGCTGGAGGCGACCGAGGCCCTCGAGCTCAGCGGCCTCGCGGTCGCCTGCCGCCACGAGGACGGCGAGGTCGAGCTCGTCCAGCCGCTCCGGCTGACCGCCACCGGAGCCGTCGCCGGCGCGGCCGGCGGTGGGCTGATCGGTCTGATGCTGCTCGTCCCACTGCTCTCGGCCGCGGTGGGCGCCGCAGCGGGTGCAGTCGGCGGCACAGTGTCGGCAGGCATCCTCAACGCACAGTTCGTCCGCGGCCTCCGGCAGACCCTCGAGCCCGGCCGCGCGGCCCTGCTCCTGGTCGTCCGGAACGTGGTCGACGGCGACAAGGCGATCGACCAGCTCAAACCCCTGTCACCGCAGGTCCTCCGCACCACCTGGTCCGACGAGCAGGAGCGCCGACTCATCGCCGCCCTCTCGGACCACTCCTGAACCAGGCGGTGTCAGGGCTCGATCGGGCGGCGGATGCGGCGGACCAGGCTCTTGTCGGCGTACTCGGCGATTCGCCACGTCGCGAACCCGTCGACACCGGCCCCGACCGCGCCACCGAGCAGCGGGATCCGGCGGGTCACGGTGAGCGCCATCCGCTTGCCGCTGATCCGGGCGATCAGCTCGGCGACCACCTCACCCGCGACCTGGCGGTCCAGCTCCGGGTCGAACACCGGCGCGGTCGCGATCGCCAGCGGGGACGTCGGCAGGCTCGACTTCTTCAGCCGGTCCAGTACGCCGTCCTCGCCGAGCATGCACGTGATCACCGCCGTACGAACCCGCGGATCGTCCAGGTCGTACCCGCGCAGGTGCGCGATCGCGGCCACCATCCGGGCCTGCACGATCGCCAGGCCGGTCAGGTTGGCGGGTAGCGCGACCGGGAGGGTGACGAGCCCGCCGATGCTGGTGACGAACCCCTGGAACCCGGCCAGCCGGATGTGCTGGTCGATCACCGCGTCGATCGCCAGTTGCGCGTCACCGCCGGTCCTGGACAGTTTCGCGTCGGCGATCGCCTCGGCGCCCGGGAACCGTTGGTACCCGTCGATCGCGACCTCGAGGATCTGGCGCAGCACACCCGCCGCTGCCTGAGGTGCGAATCGCTGCGCGGCGGGCGCGAGACTGCTGGCGACGAACCTGGCTACTCCGGCCACGGTGCTCCTTCCCGCCCTCCCCGCGTCCGAGTCCTGGGCGTGCTTCAACTCTACGTGCCCTCACGACTCCCGCCACTCGGGAGAAACCCCCGGTGTCCCCCGACCCCGCGGCGGGTGCGCGGGTGGTCCAGGATTGGGGTGTGCCTGTCGAGCCTGCTGCTTCTGTGTGGGACTTTCCGCCGGTGGCGGTTGCCGGGGCGAGTGACATCGTCGCCGGTGGGGCGGATCTGCAGCCGGGGACCGTGCTGGCGGCGTACCGGCGGGGGCTGTTCCCGATGCCGGACCACCGCGGATCGCTGCTGTGGTGGTCGCCGGTCGACCGCGGCGTGATCGAGGTCGCGGGTTACCGGCCGTCACGGTCGGTACGGCGGGCGCGGAACAAGTTCGAGATCAGGGTGAACACCGCCTTCGACCAGGTCATCCGCGCGTGCGCCGACCCGCGCCGGCCCGGGTCCTGGATCGACCGCGGGATCATCGCGTCGTACACCGAGCTGCACCGTCTCGGCTGGGTGCACTCGGTCGAGGCGTGGGACGGCGACGAGCTGGCCGGCGGCCTGTACGGCGTCGCGATCGGCGGACTGTTCGCCGGCGAGTCGATGTTCCACCACAAGACCGACGGCTCGAAGGCAGCTGTGGCCGGCCTGATCGAGCTGCTCGACGACGAGTACGCCGACCAGCGGGTGCTCGACATCCAGTGGGTCACCGACCACCTGGCGACGCTCGGAGCCGTCTCCATCCCCCGCGAGACCTACGTCCGCCGAGTGTCGGCCGCCGTGCACCTGCCGCTTCCGAAGGCCTTCAGCTGAGGCCGACGAACGCGGCCATCTGCCGCGTCGTCGAGTCGAAGAACGCGTCCGCCGGATCCATCGACCCGACCAGTTGACCGAACAGCTCGAAGCTGATCATCCCGAACAGCTGCGTCCACACGATCACCGTCCGCACCAGCACCGGCGGCGGAACCCCAGGCGCCAACGCCACCAGCACCTGCACCTGCTCCGCCAGTACGCCGTCCGGCTCCGGAGCATCCCCTGGTACGACGAGCTGCCCGTCGGCCTGGGCGCGGTCGAGCAGGCCGAGCAGGAGGATCGGGACCCGGCTGGCCGGCTGCACTGTCGTCTGCGGCGCCTGGTACCCGCTAATCGGCGACCCGTAGATCAGCGCGTACTCGTGCGGATTGGCCCGCGCCCAGTCCCGGACCGCTGCGCAGACCGCGAGCCAGGCGTCGAGCGGCCGGTCGTAGTCCGGTTCGACCGCGGCCTCGGCTGCCTCGCCGAGGGCGTCGTACGCGTCGATGATCAGCGCGGTCAGCAGGTCGTCCCGGCTCGGGAAGTAGCGGTAGATCGCGGACGACACCATGCCGAGCTCACGCGAGATGGCGCGCAGCGACAGGTCGGCGGCGCCGTCGGTCGCCAGCTGCCGGCGGGCGATCGTCTTGATCTCCTCGGTCAGCTCGGCCCTGGCTCTCTCACGTGCGGTGCGTCCGGCGTTCATGACAGCAGTCTGCCACAAAACCGAGAGCACTGCTCTTGACAGTGAGCACTGCTTTCGTGTTCACTGATCACAACAGAGAGCACCGCTCTCGCAAACCAGGAGAGGTACGACGATGCCGCAGTACAACCAGACCTACGACAGCAAGCGCGTGATCACCGCCGCCGAGGGCAGCATGCGGGTCTTCAACCGGATCGTCGCCCGCCTGACCAAGCTCGGCCTGAGCCTGATGGGCAGCCGGGTGCTCTCGGTCCGCGGCCGGAAGACCGGCGACTGGCGGAGCACGCCGGTCAACCTACTGGTCGTCGACGGCCAGCAGTACCTGGTCGCCCCGCGCGGTCACACCCAGTGGGTGCGCAACCTGCGGGTGAACCCCGAGGGCCGGCTCCAGCTCGGCCGGAAGATCCAGACCTTCCGGGCCGAGGAGATCGCCGACGCCGACAAGACGCCGATGCTGCGCCTGTACCTGAAGAAGTGGGCCTGGGAGGTCGGCACCTTCTTCAGCGGTGACGTCGACAAGAACTCGCCCGACGAGGTGCTTCGCCACATCGCCCCGGGCGTCCCGGTCTTCAAGATCCACGCTCAGTGATACGCGGCGGCCTGGATCCGGTAGAGCTCGGCGTAGTGTCCGTCGCTCGCCATCAGCTCGTCGTGCGTCCCGGTCTCCACCACCCGGGAGCCGTCCAGCACCACGATCAGATCGGCCATCCGGACCGTCGAGAACCGGTGTGAGACCAGGATCGTGATCCGCCCGTCCGCGCTGTCCCTGGCCGCGGCCGCGTACCGCTCGAACAGGGCGTGCTCGGTCTCGGCGTCCAGTGCGGCGGTCGGCTCGTCGAGGACCAGCAGCAACGGCCGGTTCCGCATGAAGCCGCGGGCCAGCGCCAGCTTCTGCCACTGCCCGAAGCTGATCTCCGCCCCGCTCGGCCAGGTGGCGCCGAGCTGGGTGTCCAGCCCGGCCTCGAGCCGCTCGACGACGTCCTCGGCGCCGGCCCGTCCGACCGCGGTGGTGACGGCCGGCTCGTCGTCCAGTCGTGGCAGGTCCCCGAGCCCGACGCTGTGGCCAGCCCGGAACTCGAACCGGAAGAAGTCCTGGAACGCGCCGGCGGTCGTGAGCCGCCACGCCTCGGCCGGGATCCGGTCCAGTGGCTGCCCGTCGACCAGGATCCGTCCGCCGGTCGGCTCGTAGAGCTTGCAGATCAGCTTCACCAGGGTCGACTTGCCCGCGCCGTTCTCGCCGACGACCGCGACCACCCGCCCGGCCGGCAGGTGCAGCTCCACATCCTCCAGTGCCGGCCGCGACGCTCCGGCGTAGGTGAAGGAAACGTGCTCCAGCCGGATGCCGTCGGTGAGACGCTCGGGCGCCGGGAGATCCGCGGAGTCGTCGAACGACGCCGCGTAGTTCTCCAGCCAGACCAACCGCCGCGACCCGTCCAGCCAGATCCCCCGCAGGAACCCGATCTCGCCGACCGTCGCTCCGATGTACGCCGACAGCCGCGCACCCGCGGCCAGAATCAGCAGCACGTTGCCGACCGAGTCGTTCGGCCCGGAGACGACGAACAGTACGGCGCCGACGTACGCCGCGCCGAAGATCGCCCAAGCAACCGCATGCCACCCCGCGCTCGTCCACCGGGCGCTTGCGATGGCGCCGTACCACTTCTCCCACTCGCGGCGGCGGTTCACCACGAGATCCTGGCCGATGCCGACAACGCGGACCTCCTTGCCGGGCGCGGCGGTGGTGGCGGTCCGGAAGAGATGGTCGGCCAGCCGGCTGTGGGCGGCGTACTGCTCCTCGACAGCACGCTCGACGCCCGGGCGCCAGCTGGAGCTGACGACGGTCGGAAGGGCGAACACCAGTAGCAGGATCAGCGCCGGATCGATCGACATCAGCAGCGCGACAGTCACCCCGAGCCGCAGCAGCCAGCCGCAGGTCGAGAACAGCGACATGTACATGTGGTCGAGCACGAACACCTGCTTGCGCAGCACGGACAACCGGTCCAGGAAGTCGCGTCGTTCCTGGTGCTCGATGGTCGCGACCGACGCCTGCAGCTGGGCGACGTGCGCCTCGAGCATGATCGTCACGCGATCCCGGAACCGCCGGGTGATCCGGGTCGACACCGTGCGCAGGAACCAGGTCGCTGTGACAGACAGCGCGAGGCCGCCCGCAGCGAGCAGTACGGCGCGCCCGTCGTTCTCCAGCACGCCGTCGGCAAGGACCTTGAGCCACAACGCGAGCAGCGCGTCCGGCAGCGCGGCCAGCAGCGTCATCGCGAAGGCGAAGACCAGCAGTCGCGGCTCGTGCTGATAACCGAGCTTGCACAGCCGCCACATCGCCGGCAACGCCCTGGGCAGGTCGTCGACGTCAGAGCGTGTCATAGCTGACTCCTTCCTCGTCGACCTCCGCGAACCGCTCGGCCTGCAGGTCGAACATCGTCCGGTACCGCCCGCCGAGCGCCATCAGCTCGTCGTGGCTGCCGAGCTCGACGACCCGGCCGTGCTCGAGCACACAGATCCGGTCGGCGTGCCGGACCGTGGAGAAGCGATGCGAGATCAGGATCGTGGTGACATCGCGGGTCGCGGTCAGGATCCGGTCGAAGATCGCCGCCTCACCACGGACGTCCAGCTGCGCCGTCGGCTCGTCGAGCAGCACCAACCCGGCACCCTGCCGTACGGCGCACAACGCCCGCGCCAGCGCGACACGTTGCCACTGACCACCGGACAGGTCGGTGCCGTCGCCGTACCCGGTCGCCAAGCGGGTGTCGAGGCTCGCCAGGTCGTTGGCGCCGGCGTCCGCGAGCGCGGCGAGGATGTCCGCGTCCGGGGCACCGGCCGGGGCCACGTTGTCCCGCAACGGAAGCTCGAGTCGCAGGAAGTCCTGGAAGACGGCAGCGACCCGGGTCCGCCACGCGTCGACGTCGAGGTCGTGCAGGTCGGTCCCGTCGACTCGGATCGATCCGGCGTCGGCGTCGTACAACCGGCACAGCAGCTTGGCCAGCGTCGTCTTGCCGGCGCCGTTCTGACCGACGACGGCCAGCGACGAGCCGGCCGGAATGGTCAGGTCGAGGCCGTCGAACACCGGCTCCGCAGCCTGTGGATACCGGAACCGCAGATCCCGGATCTCGATCGCGACAGCGCCGCGCGGACGCGGCATCCGCCGGCCGGACGTCAAGGCGCCGGCCGGCTCCATCGCGGGCTTCAGTCGATGTACGGCGGCCACCGGCGCCGACGCACCGTCGAGCGCCCAGTTCAGCCCGCCGAACGCGATCATGCTGACCCCGACCGCGACCTGGGCGAACGTCACCAGCCGATCGAGCTCCAGCCGACCGTCGATCGCAGCCGCTCCGAGCGCCCAGAAGACCAGACCGTTGGCCACGACCACGATCACCAGGCTCCAGACCATCGGACGCTCGCGCAGCCGCGTGGCGGCGTACTGCAGCTCGAACAGCCGCCGGCGCCGATCGGTGAACCGCTGCACGGTCCAGCCGGCCAGGCCGAACAGCCGCAGCTCCTTCGCGGCTTCCGGCTCGACCGCGAGCTGGTAGGCGTAGTCCGCGTGCCGCTGCGCCGACCGGACCTCGGCCGTGTTCCGGTCCTTCCAGACACCGCTCTCCCGGAGCAGCCAGTGCGTCGCCGTCCAGGCGACGACGAGCACCAGCGGCGCCCACCAGCTGAATCCGAACAGCACCACGGCGGACGCGATGCCGCCGACGAGCTCGACGAGGCTGCCCGCGACGAAGTCGACGTTCAGGTACATCGGCGGGCCGGTCTGGCCGCGGTCGAACTCGCGGGCCACGGTCAGGTCCTCACTGAGCTCCGGATCCTCGAGGTGACCGATCCCCGGCGGCTCCACACAGGTCCTGGTGAGTACGTCGTTCAGCCAGGCGGCCACGCGGCTGCCGAGATTGGCGCTGACTGCCTGATGCACAGGGGCCAGCACCTGCAGTAGCACGAACGTGATTCCCATCAGGCTCAGCGGCCCGGCCAGCTCGGACCCGTTCTGGACCGCGCCGATCAGCCGGCCCATCGAGATCGCGAACAGCGCCGGCAGCGCGCCGCGCACCAGCAGCAGGACCCACCAGAGGGTGGCCAGCACCGGATCTGCCCGGGGCAGAACGGCGAAGAACTGCCATTCGGGGCGACCACGCAGCCGGCTCACCATTTCCTCACCATGACACGCGGCGCCGACGGAATTCTTGAACATTTGCCGGATCCGGGGCGGCTGGCAGGATGGCGCCATGATCACCCCCGAGCAGTTGAACGCGGCGCCGAAGGTTCTGTTGCACGACCATCTGGACGGCGGGCTGCGGCCGGGGACGGTGCTGGAGCTGGCTCGGGAGATCGGGCACCAGGTGCCGCGGAACGACGCCGAGGAGCTGGGCGCGTGGTTCGTCGAGTCGGCGGACTCGGGGTCGCTGGAGCGGTACCTGGAGACGTTCGACCACACCGTCGCGGTGATGCAGAACGCTGAGGCGATCAAGCGGGTGGCCAGTGAGTGCGTGCAGGATCTGGCCGCGGACGGCGTGGTGTACGCCGAGGTCCGGTACGCGCCCGAGCAGCACTTGACCCGGGGATTGACGCTCGAGCAGGTCGTGGACGCCGTCCGCGAGGGGTTCGAGCACGGGATGGCGACCGCGGAGCGGCCGATCGTCGCCCGGCAGTTGCTGACCGCGATGCGGCACAAGGCGCGGTCGATGGAGATCGCCGAGCTGGCGGTCGCGTACCGCGACGCCGGGGTGGTCGGGTTCGACATCGCCGGCGCGGAGGCCGGCTACCCGCCCACCCGGCACCTGGACGCGTTCGAGTATCTGCAGCGGGAGAACGCGCACTTCACCATCCACGCCGGCGAGGCGTTCGGGCTGCCGTCGATCTGGCAGGCGATCCAGTGGTGCGGCGCGGACCGGCTCGGGCACGGCGTCCGGATCATCGACGACATCGACTACGACCCGGCCGGCGACAAGGCCGAGCTCGGGCGGCTCGCGGCGTACGTCCGGGACCGGCGGATCCCGCTGGAGATGTGCCCGAGCTCCAACCTGCAGACCGGCGCCGCCGAGTCGATCGCCGACCACCCGATCGGCCTGCTCGCCAAGCTCCGCTTCCGGGTCACCGTCAACACCGACAACCGCCTGATGAGCGGTACGTCGATGAGCCGCGAGCTCACCCTGCTCGCCGAAGCCTTCGACTACGACCTCGCCGACTTCCGCTGGTTCGCCATCAACGCGATGAAGTCCGCCTTCATCCCCTTCGACGAACGCCTCACCATCATCGACAACACCATCAAACCCTGGTACGCCGACGCCCTAGCGCGCTGACTCCAGGTTGCCGATCAGCCGGGCGGTGACCTCCAGGTAGCCGGCGGCCTCGGCCTCGGTCAGCCCCTCGACGGCCAAGGCGTTCACCGACTGTGCCGCGGCGACGAGGTCAGGCTGGAGTTCCCGCGCGTGATCGGTCAGGTAGACCCGGATCCGGCGCTTGTCGGCAGGGTCGGGATCGCAGCGAACCAGACCGTCGCGCTGCATGCGCTGCAAGGTCTTCGCCATCGTGGCCTGCTCGATCCGCACCCGGTCACACAGCTCGCGTTGCGTCAGCCCGTCCTCCTCGAACAGCACGAGCAACTGCGCGAACTGCCCAGGCACAACGCCGTACGGCGCGATCCGAGCCGCCAGCGTCTGCGCAAGCAACCGAGCAAGGTGGTTGACCTGGTAACCAAGCGACTCCCCGCGAAACAGCCCGTCCGTCACGCCTGAGTCCTCAGCTTGCGAGCCAGCCGCCGCACCTTCGGCCACTGCCACATCAGCACGCCGGACGCAGCCAGGAGCGGCAGGATCACCCAGCGAACCGCGGCTTCGAGCGCGGGCGCGCCCGGTGCGTAGACGTAGGCGACCACCGCGATCCCGGCGACCAGATGAGCCAGCCGCTGCCGATCGCGAACCTTCTTACCCCCGCCGACCCGGCGGGCGGTGATGACAGTCATGACGACCTCACCTCAATTCCATAGCTTGCTATGAGTTTTACATAGCAAGCTATGGAATGCAAGGTCTCAGACCGACCGTTGGTACGTGCGGAAGGCTCGGGTGGAGAGCCAGGCGACCAGGAGGGTGAAGGCGAGTAGGTAGGCGCTGTAACGGGCTACCGAGGGCCAGTCCGGGGTGGCGGAGAGGGCTTCGCGGGCTGCGGTGGCCGCCCAGTCGACGGGGTTGTAGCGGGCGGCGACGGTGAGCCAGTGGGGGGCGACGTCGGGGTCGATCATGATCGAGGACATGAAGGTCAGGGGGAGCGACACGAACTGGAAGATGGCGATCAGCGCCTCCTGCTGGCGGGTCAGCAAGGCGACGGCGTTGGACAGCGAGCCGAAGGCGGTGCCGACGAGGATCGCGGCGCCGGCCGTGACCGCGTAGCCTGCGACGCTGCCGTCGTACCGGGCGCCGGCTGCCAGGCCGATCGCGAACACCAGCACGGTCTGGAGGAATGTCGTGGTCGCGTTGCTGACGAGTTGCCCGGCCATCAGGCCGCCGCGGCTGACCGGCGACGCGAGCAGCCGGTCCATCACCCCGCGTTCCATGTCCGCGATGAACGTGGTGCCGTTCCAGCCGCTGTTCATCAGCGCGGTCATCATCACGATTCCCGGCGTGAGGAAGGCGATGTACGACGAGTCGTCGAAGCCGGGGAGGTTCACGACCCCCTGGAACAACTGCCCGAACAGCAGCAGCCAGATCGCCGGCTGGATCAACGTGAACGCGATCAGCGCCGGCTGCCGGTACTGCGCCCGCAGCCAGCGACCCGTGATGAACCGGGTGTGCCCGAGAAACTCGACGGTGCTCATCACGCCGCCTCGCCCTCGCCGGAGCGGAACGACCGCCCGGTGTAGCGCAGATAGACGTCGTCCAGCGACGGCCGCGACACCGTCACCGCGGTCACCGGAATCGCCTTGTCCTCAAGGGTTCCCAGTACGGCGGGAACAGCGGTCGCGCCGTGGTCGACCCGGAGCCGCAACGTGTTGCCCTCGACAACAATCTCCCCGACCCCCGGCAACTCCCCGAGCAGCGCCCGCACGCTCAGTGAGCTGTCCGGAGCCAGCAGCTCGACGTTGACGGAGTCGCCCCGGAGCTCGGCCTTCAACGCCTCCGGGGTGCCGGAGGCAACGATCTTGCCGTGGTCGACGATGGCGAGCTGGTCGGCCAGCCGGTCCGCCTCCTCGAGGTAGTGCGTGGTGAGCAGCACGGTCAGCCCTTCCTGGTCCGACAGCCGGCCGACCTCGTCCCACAGGTCGGCCCGCGCTTCAGGATCGAGACCTGTCGTCGGTTCGTCCAGGAACAGCACCTGCGGCCGGTGGACCAACCCGAGGGCGACGTCGAGCTTGCGCTGCATGCCGCCGGAGTACGTCCTGACCTGGCGGCCACCCGCCTCGGTCAGGCCGAACCGCGCCAGCAGTTCCGTTGCTCGGCGTACCGCCTCCGCACGGGTCAGGCCGTAGATCCGGCCGCCCAGGACGAGGTTCTCGACCCCGGTGGCCTGTGGGGCGGAGCTGGACTTCTGCGGTACGTAGCCGATCGCCCGCCGTACCTGGTCCTGCTCGGCGTCGACGTCGTACCCGGCCACGCGGGCCGCGCCGGAGTCGGCGCGGGACAGGGTGGTGAGGATCTTGACCGTGGTGGACTTGCCGGCGCCGTTCGGGCCGAGCAGGCCCAGTACGACGCCTTCCGGAACGCTGAAGGTGAGACCGTCGAGCGCGCGCAACGGTGGGTTCTTGCGCCCGGCCGGGTACGTCTTGACCAGGTCGATCGCTTCCAGGGCATGCGTAGCCATGAGGTGGTGACTCCCTTGTGGTGAGGGGAGCCGGTCCGCTGCTGGCTATCCTGATGAGTGCGCCTTGGGACCAGGTCTTCGGACCGGCTCGAGGAACTGCGGCCCTCGACCTGTGGTGTTGCCGCACCTCGGTCGGGGGCCGTCCTGCTTGCTACTTGGCCTCCGGCGGCATCGCCTGCAGCCAGGCGAAGTCGGCGCCGAAGTACTTGACGGGGTCCTTCAGTTGGTCGACCGGGCTGATGCCCTCCTCTTCGAACAGTTTCCAGGCCTTGTGCCAGAACGCCGACCCGTCGAGGGTGTCGCTCCGGATCGCCTCTGTGAGCTCGTGAACGTACGCCGACTCGGCCCTGAGCAGCGCCAGCCGGAACTCCGACTCGACCCAGAACAAGCGCGGGAACTCCATCGACGCCATCTGTTCGTGGGCGGCGACGACCTGCTCGATCTCCGCGTCGATCGCCTTCGCCCGCTGCTCCAGGAGCTCGGCGACCCGGCCGGGTGGCAGGCCGGGCAGGTACGCGAGGCCGGCCTCGAGCGGGTGGAACTCGCGACTCGGCGTGCCGAGCAACTCGGTCAGCCAGTCGCGGAACTCCTCCTGGCCGGCCTCGGTGATCTGGTAGACGGTGCGCTCCGGCCGGTTGCCCTCGCGGATCGTCTCCCGGGCTTCGACGAAGCCGTTCTTCTCCAGGGCCGTGACGACGGAGTACAGCGAGCCGTAGTTGAGCTTGATGCTCTGGTCCTTGCCTCGGGCCCGCAGGATCGTCGAGATCTCGTACGGGTGCATCGGGCGCTCGGCCAGGCTGCCGAGGATGGCGAACGCGAGCGGGTTGCCGACCTTCCGTCGCGCCATCACGCCCCCTCGAGCTCGATTACTCGAAATCGAGTATCACGCTCCGGGTATCCGGCGTCAAGTAGTCAGCCAGACCAGCGCGCGGAACCCCAGGCGGCGCAGTGGCGGCCGGATCGGGGTGTTGGCCAGTGCGCGGTACACGGGTCGTTCGACGTACGTCGTCAACAGCCAAGCCAGCGCGATCACCCCGGCAACCGCGCCGGCGATCTGCGCCAGGCGTCCCGCGCCGATCGACATCAGGTGGTAGGCGATCAGGTACCCGAGCTCCTGGTTGAGGAGGTAGATCGCGAACGAGATCCGCGCCAGGAATTGGATCGGCCGCCGGATCGGAGCGAAGACCCGCCAGTCCGGGCCCCGCGCGGCCATCGCCACGACCACCAGCAGGACGCCGATGCCGAGCGACGACGGCAGGTCGGCCGTGTGCGCGTGCTGAGCGAAGACGGTCGCGACGAGCAGCGCGCCCAGGTGCATCACGTTGATCCGGCGCTGGGCCCAGAGCCAGATCGCGATACCGATCGCGAACAGCTGCAGCCGATGCAGCCCGAGTCCGTTCCAGGCCTGCTGGACCCAGAACGGGCTGTGCACGATCCGGTCGTTCCAGTCCAGGATCACCGGCGCCAGGATCATCACCCAGAGCAGTCCGGTGATGCGCCCGGCCGACCCCATGCCGCGCGGCCAGAGCAGTGCAGCGGCGGCGAACGCCATCAGCTGCAGCGGCAGCGTCCAGTAGGAGCCGTCGATGAGGTGCACCGACGGGTCGAACGAGGCGACGAGCGTCAGGTTGCCCCACAGGTCGTGCGGCGTGGGCAGCTTCCAGTTGTCAGGCCCGAGCAGGATCAATGCCGTGTAGGTGACCATCACGGCGGCCAGGTACGGCGGCAGCACCCGGCAGACCCGGCGCCACAACCACCGCGCCGTCGGACCCTTCCGGATCGTCACACAGACGAAGTACGCGCTGATCACCAGCAGGACGCTGGCACCGACCTGGAACGGGTACTTGCCCAGCGGCGCACCGAGCTCGGGGTGCAGCACCGGGCCTTGGTACGTCGTGTGGGTGAAGACCACTGCGAGGACGGCGAGGACACGGACGACGTCCCAGCTCAGACGTCGGGAGGTGCTGGCCCGGGACGGGTCCGGCGTTGCCACAGTCGCTCCAACTTCTCTCGGCTCGCCGATCTGTTCGGCCGTTACCCCCCTGTGACACTCGAAGGATCCTAGAAGGCCCAGGTGGGGGCACCGCAAATTCTGTGGGCGGTCTCACGCTGCCCGCGCAGGGCAGAGCGGCCTCACTCAATGCGATCAGCCGGAATGCGCAGCGTAGCCGAAGACCGTCAGTTGGCGGTGCGGAAGGTTCGGCGGTAGTCCTGGGGTGGCACGCCTACGACCCTGCGGAAGTGGTGCCGCAGGAGGGCGGCCGTGCCGAAGCCTGACTCGGCGGCGATCTGCTCGATGCCCATCCGGGTCTGCTCGAGCAGCGTGCGTGCCCGCAGCACGCGCTGGGTGGTGACCCACTTCAGCGGTGTCGTCCCGGTCTCCGCGACGAACCGCCGCGCGAACGTACGCTCCGACATCTGCGCCCGCCGGGCCAGCGCCGGCACGGTGTGCTCGATCGTGAGGTTGTCGACCATCCAGTCGAGCACCGGCTGCAGGCTCTCGCCCGACGACTCCGGCACGGGTACTTCGACGTACTGCCGCTGACCGCCGTCGCGCTGCGGCGGGACGACCATCCGGCGCGCGATCCGGGTGGCGACCGCGCTGCCGAGCTCACGCCGGACCAGGTGCAGGCAGGCGTCGATCCCGGCCGCGGTGCCGGCGCTGGTGATGATGTTGCCGTCGTCAACGAACAGCACGTCGGCGTCCAGCTTGGCCAGCGGGAACGTCTCCTGGAAGAGCTTCTCGTAGCGCCAGTGCGTGGTGCACGGCCGGCCGTCCAGCAGCCCGGCCTTGCCGAGCACGAAGGCGCCCGAGCAGACCGTCAGCAGGATCGCCCCGCGGGCCTCGGCCCGGCGCAGCGCGTCCAGGATCCGCTCGTCGTACGCCTCCCGCCAGGTCGTCGCCGGGAGCGCGACCAGGTCGGCGTCCTCGAGCTCCTCCAGCCCGTACGGCGCGATCACCGCGGAGTGGCTGCTGCTGCGCAGGGGCTCGCCCGGCCGGGTCGAGCACACCTTGAAGTCGAATGCGGGCACACCGTCGTCGGTCCGGTCGATCCCGAACACCTCGGACACCACGCCGAACTCGAACATGGCGACGTCCTCCATGAGGACGACAGCGATCTTCTGGAGCATGCCGCCAGTATGGCAGGAATTTGTGGAACTATGTCAATAGTGCCAGTGGTGGCAGAATCTAGTAGGTAGCAAAATCTATGCCATGACCGGAATCATTCTTCTCGCAGTACTCGCGCTGGCCGTGATCGCGGCTCTGGAGATCAGCAACAGGCGTCACTCGACCGGTCTCACCACCGGTCCGAACGGCTCCTGGGTGACTGACGACCGTGACCAGGCCCGGACCAAACTCGACCTGCTCGCCCTCGGTGGCGCGGCCGAGCCCTTCAACCACAAGCCCGCAACGACCGCAGGCACCGTGCACAGCATCCGCCGGGCCCGCATCCTCACCCACCACGGCCACCACGCGGCCTGACACCACCGCAGACCGCCGGGATCTCACCCGGCGGTTTTGCGCTGCCAGGTGGGAGCGGTCGCGTTGGTGACGGCCCGCAGCACACCTTCCACCGGCCCGTAGCCGTAGCGGCTCATCCAGACGTGGCTCAGCACGACCTGTACCGCGAAGATCGCGACGGCGATCCCCATCGTCTGCAGCGGAGACACCTGGCCGACCAGGCCGAACCCGATCCCGGTGAAGATCAGCATCGTCGCGACCGACTGGCCCAGGTAGTTCGACAACGCCATCTGCCCGGCCGGTGCGAGCACGCGCCGCACGTCCCGCCCCTTGTCGGAGTGCATGATCCGCAGCAGCGTCGCGACGTACGCCGCAGCGAGGAATGGTGCGGTGAGCACGCTGGCCAGGACGGAACCGGTGTCGCCGTTCCCGCCGGCCGCGTACATCATGCCGCCGGTGATGCCGACGACGAACCCGACCAGCTGGATCAGCCGCAGTACAGCCTCTTGACCGTTGAGGTTCGCGAGCAGTCGACGTCGGCCGGCGACTAGGCCGAGCAGGAAGGCGGCGAGCGTCGTCGGTCCTTGCACAGTGAGCAGAGACAGGCCGTACGTCGGTAGCGCCGCGACGTGCTCGCCGATGATGTCGCCGAACGAGCCGCCGACGTTCGCGGTCGTCTGCTGAGCCGCGGCGACCGCGCCGGCCGGGTCGAGGAACGCCAAGGTGTCCAAGAAGAGCGCGGTCGAGCCCAGTGAGACGAAGAGGTAGGCGTAGATCGCGACCACCACGATCAGTGCGGTCCGTTCCTTCACCCGCCGCATCGCCAGCAGGATCAGGCCGATCAGCGCGTAGACGCTGAGGATGTCGCCGGTGATCAGGAAGATCGCGTGCAGCGCGCCGATCGCGAAGAGACCAGCCAGCCGGCGCAGCATCCGCGGCTTGAACGCCGCGCCCGCGCGCTGCGCCGCCTCGATCTGCAACTGGAAGCTGTACCCGAACAGGAACGAGAACAGCAGGTAGAACTTCATGTCCACGAACGTCGAGGACATCCAGTGCACGGCCTGGTCGAGCCACGACTGGTACGCCGGATCCTCCGCCAGATGAATCGGGAACCCCGAGGCGGCGAAGGTGATGTTCACGACCACGATGCCCAGCAGGGCGAATCCACGCAACGCATCGACGTCCTGGATGCGGGTCCGGCTCAGTACCTGGCTCATGACCTCCAGCACACCAGTGCGCCGTACGTCACACAGTCGGCCTGAACCTCCCATGAAGGTGGACTTATCTCCACTAATTGTTGTGACGCGTCCGTCGGCCATGTGGCATGGTCGCGGCGTGAGCGACTACCGGGATGTGAATCGGGCCAACTGGGACGAGCGGGTGCCGGCGCACGCCGCGTCGCCGGGGTACAACGTGGCGCATTTCGAGGCGGATCCGCAGTACCTCAGTGAAGTGGTCCGGTTCGACTTGCCGCGGCTCGGTGACATCTCCGGGCTGCGCGGGGTGCATCTGCAGTGCCATATCGGCACCGACACGGTGTCCCTTGCACGGCTCGGCGCCCGGATGAGCGGACTGGACTTCTCTGCGCCCGCGGTCGAGCACGCGCAGGCGCTGGCCGACCGGCTCGGCTTGGAGGCGGACTTCCATGTCTCGGATGTGTACGACGCGGTCGACGTGCTCGGCGCATCGTCGTACGACCTGGTCTTCACCGGGATCGGCGCGCTGGGCTGGCTGCCGAGCATCACGCGGTGGGCAGACACGGTCGCGGGACTGCTGAAGCCAGCTGGGCGGCTGTTCATCCGCGAGGGTCACCCGATGCTGTGGGCGCTCGACGCCGAGCCCGGGGACACGAGTCCGGTGCTGCGGTACCCGTACTTCGAGACCGCCGAGCCGATCGTGTGGGACGAGGGCGGGACGTACGTCGAGACCGACGTGGAGTTCTCGCACACCGTCACGCACGAGTGGAACCACGGCCTGTCCGAGATCATCACCGCGCTTCAGCAGGCCGGCCTGGTCTTCGACTCGCTCGCCGAGCACGACAGCGCGCCCTGGAACGCCCTGCCCGGGCTGATGACCGAGGACGCGTCCGGCGAGTGGCGGCTGACCGACAACCCGCACCGGCTGCCTGCCACGTACACGCTGCAGGCGCACAAACCCGCCTGAGCGCATACTTCAGGCCCGGCTGTGCACAAGTCGTGCACAAGCAGCCGGGCCGAAGTCAGAATGGCTTAGTGGGCGCCGCCGCGGCGCTGCTGCACCTTGGTGAACGCATCCTTCAGCTTGCGCTGGTTCTCAGGCTTGCTGAGCTCGCGCTGCGCGATCTGCGCCAGCTTGGCGACGACCGCACCCTTGACCAACGTCTTCACAAACCCCATCAGGGCCTCCCTACTCTCTTGCCCTAAGACGCTACCGTCCTTGGCCAACAAACTCTTGCGGGTTCACCCCACCGATCCCCTGTTCCCACCCTGAACCCGGCAAACTGTCCCCGCCGTAAGGCACACTGGGACGGTGCCTGAGTTGCCGGAGGTCGAGTCGCTGGCGGCGTTCCTGCGCGAGCGCGCCGTCGGCCACGCGTTCGTGCGCGCCGACATCACCGCGATCAGCGCGCTGAAGACCTACGACCCGCCGATCACGAGCCTGGTCGGGCTGCTGATCGACGACGTCCGGAGGCACGGGAAGTTCCTCGATATCGAGGCCCAGGGCGTGCACCTGGTCATCCACTTGGCCCGCGCGGGCTGGCTGCGGTGGAAGGATGAGCAGTCCACCGCGCTGGTGCGGCCCGGCAAGGGCCCGATCGCGTTGCGGACGGTGTTCGACGACGGCTCCGGCTTCGACCTGACCGAGGCCGGCACCCAGAAGAAGCTCGCGGTGTACGTCGTCCGAGACCCGGCCGAGGTGCCCGGGATCGCCCGGCTCGGGCCGGATCCGTTCACGCTGTCCCTCGACGACTTCGGCGCGATCCTGAAACGCGAGGGCCGGGTGCAGCTGAAGGGTGTGCTGCGCAACCAGTCGGTGATCGCCGGTATCGGCAACGCCTACTCCGACGAGATCCTGCACGTCGCGAAGATGAGCCCCTTCAAACCCGCGTCGAACCTGACCGAGGACGAGCTCAAGCTGCTGTATGACGCCATGCTCGAGACCCTCCAGGACGCGGTCGACCGCTCGGCCGGCCTCGCCGTACAGGATCTGAAGTCGGAGAAGAAGTCGGGCCTGCGCGTGCACGGCCGCAAGGGCCAGAAGTGCCCGGTCTGCGGCGACATCGTCCGCGAGGTCAGCTTCCACGACTCCTCCCTGCAGTACTGCGCCACCTGCCAGACCGGCGGCAAACCGCTGGCCGACCGCCGCCTCTCCAAACTGCTCAAGTAGTTTCCCCACGGGTACTGCGGAACCATGGCAGACCCCACCGAGCGGTACGCGGGCGCGGAGGCCCAAGGTCCGGAGCAACTCGAGCACCCCGGCCGCAGCGCGGACATGGAGCGGCAGCCCGACTACGGCGAGGACACGTACAAGGGCAGCGGCAAGCTCAACGGGAAGCGGGCGCTGATCACCGGCGGGGACTCCGGGATCGGGCGCGCCGTCGCGTTGGCGTTCGCCCGCGAGGGAGCCGACGTACTCGTGTCCTACCTCGAGAGCGAGGAGAAGGACGCCCGCGAGACCTGCCGGCTGGTCGAGGAGGCGGGCTGCAGGGCCGTCGCGGTGCCTGGTGACATCCAGGAGGAGAACCACTGCCGCAAGCTGGTCAACCAGTGCGTGTCCGACCTCGGCGGCCTCGACGTCCTCGTGAACAACGCGGCGTACCAGATGTCGCAGGAGGGGATCGCCGGGATCAGCACCGAGCAGTTCGACCAGGTGATGAAGACCAACGTGTACGCCATGTTCTGGTTGTGCAAGGCCGCCGTACCCGTGATGAGACCCGGGTCGGCGATCATCAACACGACCTCGATCCAGGCGTACCAGCCGTCGCCGCAGCTGCTCGACTACGCGACCAGCAAGGCGGCGATCCTGAACTTCACCAAGGCGCTCGCGCAGGAGCTGGCTCCGAAAGGCATCCGGGTGAACGCGGTCGCACCGGGTCCGGTGTGGACGCCGTTGATCCCGGCGACGCTCCCGCCCGAGAAGGTGGACGAGTTCGGCGCGGACACTCCGCTCGGCCGACCGGGGCAACCGGCCGAGATGGCACCCGCGTACGTCTTCCTCGCCTCGGACGACTCGACCTACATCACCGGCGAACGCATCGGCGCCACCGGAGGCCGTCCACTGCCCTAGAGGCGGAAGACGCGTGTCGACCAGTGGCCTGAGATGATCGAGAGCATGTTCCAGAACCAGGAGATTCCCTCGGTCGTGGTGGCCGAGTTGGACGACGCTTTGCTGGCCGAGGCGTTCGTTTTGGATGTGCGTGAGCCGGACGAGTGGGACCGCGGGCACATCGAGGGGGCGAACCACATCCCGCTCGGTGAGTTGCAGGAGCGCGTGGGCGAGGTGCCGATGGACCAGAAGGTGCTGTGCGTGTGCGCGGTCGGCGGCCGGTCCGGGATGGCCACCCAGTTCCTGAACCAGCTCGGCCGCGAGGCGATCAACCTGGACGGCGGCATGCACGCCTGGCAGACCTCCGGCCGCCCGGTAGCCGTCGGCTGACACAGTCCCGCCGACCAGTCGACGCCGGGCTGACCGATTCCTGCCGAGGAGAAAACCTTCCGGTCGGGCTCTGGAGACGTTACTTTGTCACCGGTCGGTTGACCGGCGTACACCTGTGCCTCATGTGGCGGTAGAGCGCACCACGTCGGATGGCCGCGTCCGTCCACGTTGGGGAGGCTCCTGTGTCGCTCTTCCGTCCCTTGACCGCAGCGCTCGGCATGGGCGGCCTGCTGGCCGGCGCCGTCGTCGTGCCGGCTGTCGCGCAGCCCGCCCCCGGTGGCATCCCGGACTCCGCGATCGCCGGCGACGGTGTGCTGACGACGCGCGAGGACAGCCCGGTCGCGCCGGGCGTGAACTACACGTCGTTCGAGCGTCTCGACCCGAAGGGCTGGCTCCGCGGTGACATCCTCGCGGCCGACCTGGACAAGCACGGGGTGACGGTCGACTACGTCAACACCGGCAAGGTCTCCGGCGGCACGCCGCTCAGCCAGCAGCTGGCCCGGAAGGGCGCGATCGCCGGCGTCAACGGCGACTTCTTCGACATCAACGACACCACCGCGCCGCTGGGCGTCGGCGTCGAGAGCGGCCGGCTGGTCAACGCGCCCGCGGCCGGGCACAACGACACCGCCGTGATCGGCAAGGACGGCCTCGGCCGGATCGCGGAGCTGTTCCTGCAGGGCAGCGCGACCGACGACGACGCCACCAAGCTCGAGCTGACCAACCTCAACTCGCCGACCGTCAACTCCGGCGGAATCGGCCTTTACACACCGGAGTGGGGCGACGCGGCCCGCACCAGGACCGTCGACGGCCTGCCGACCGTGCGCGAAGCGATCCTTCGCGACGGCGTGGTCGTCTCGTCCGCCGCCACTCCGGGCACCACTCCGCTGGCCGCGAACGAGCAGGCGCTGATCGGCCGCGAAGCCGGTGCGGCCGCGCTCGCCGCCTTCGAGGCCGGCGACAAGGTCGACGTGCAGTACGGCCTGCGCCCCGACGCGGCCGACGTCGCCGTCGGCATCAGCGGCAACCACCAGCTCGCCAAGGACGGTCAGGTCCCGGCCGACGTCCCGGACGCGGACCTGGCGCCCCGGACCGCGATCGGGTTCGACGCGGACGGCAGCCGGATGCTGCTGCTCACCGTCGACGGTCGCGCGACCGGCTCCCGCGGGCTGTCGCTGAAGGAGATGGGCGAGCTGATGATCGGCCTGGGCGCCGACGACGCGCTGAACCTGGACGGCGGCGGCTCGTCGACGATGCTCGCGCGATCGCCCGGTGAGGCAGCGCCGCAGGTGGTGAACGACCCGTCCGACGGCGGCGAGCGCGTGATCCCCAATGGCCTCGGCCTGCTACCGGTCAAGGGTTCCGGCCAGCTGACCGGCTACCGCGTCGAGGCCCAGGGCACCGCGGCCGAGGACGCGGACACCGATGTCTCCCGCAGCTCCCGGGTCCTGACCGGCCTCAGCCGGGTCCTGACCGCGACCGGACACGACGAGACCTACGCTCCGGCCACAGGTACGCCGTACTGGTTCGCCGGGGGCAATGTTCGCGTCGACCAAAAGGGTGTGGTGACCGGTCGGAAGGCCGGTGACGCGATCGTCACCGCGGCCCGCGGCAAGGCGCACGGCCGCATCCAGCTGACCGTCCTCGGCGCGCCGACCCGGCTCGCGCCGTCGACCCGGCAGGTGTCGCTGACCGACTCGACCTCCAAGGGCTTCTTCGAGATCGACGGGTACGACGCAGACGGCTTCGGCACCTGGATCGAGCCGCGTAACCTCGAGCTGTCGTACGATGCCACTCTCGTCAAGGTGGTTGCCAAAGGCAATGGGTTCGAGGTGAACGCGCTCAGCGACGACGCGGTGTCGACCGTGATCACCGCGAAGGCCGGCACCCTGACCACGCAGCTCAGTGTCACGTCCGGCCTGAGCAGCACCGTGATCGACGAGGTCGACGACCTGTCCCGCTGGGCGGCGAACGCCGTACCAGCCGGTGCAGCGACGGCGGCGCGGTCGGAGGCCGAGGGCCATGACGGCGGGCAGGCGATCGCGCTCGACTACTCCCTCACTGGCACGACGGCGACGCGAGCGGCGTACCTCTCGGTGACGCCGCAGCTGACGTTGCCCGGGCAGCCGCAGAAGCTCGGCGCGTGGGTGTACGGCGACGGCAAGGGCGCGTGGTTGCGGGCGAACGCCTACACCGCGGCCGGTGGATCGCCGCAGACGCTGAACGTCGCGGCCGCGGTGGACTGGGTCGGCTGGAAGTACGTCGAGGCGGACATCCCGCCGGGGCTGGCGATGCCGCTGCGGTTCTGGCGGATCTACGTCGTCGAGACCGTGCCGACCCGGCAGTACTCGGGCCGGATCATCGTCGACGACCTGACCCTGCGCGGTGCGCCGCCGGTGGACATGGCGCCGCCGGCGAAGGTGGTCGACCCGCTGGTGGTCACCGACGGGACCGTGGCGACCGACGGCCGGTGGCGGTTCGCGGTGATGTCGGACGCGCAGTTCACCGCCGACGACCCGAACTCCGACTTCGTCAAGCAGGCCCGGCGGACGATCCGCGAGGCGCTCGCGCAGCACCCGGACTTCCTGGTGATCAACGGCGACTTCGTCGACCGGGGCTTCGCTCAGGACATCGCGTTGGCGAAGCAGATCATCGACGAGGAGGTCGCCGGCCAGGTGCCGGTGCACTACGTGCCGGGCAACCACGAGAGCTACGGCCCGGGTGACCTGTCCGAGTGGTCCAAGGTGTTCGGGCCGCCGAGCAGCACGTTCGACCACAAGGGGACGCGCTTCATCCTTCGGGACTCGTCGCTCGGCTCGCTGCGGGCGGGCGGGTTCGCGCAGATCCTCGACCTTCGCGCGCAGCTGGACGACGCGGCCACGAACAAGTCGATCCGCAACGTGGTGGTGATGGCGCACCACCCGATCGACGACCCGTCGCCGACCGCCAACTCGCAGCTGGGTGACCGGAAGGAGGCCCGGATGATCGTCGACTGGCTGGCCGGGTTCCGGGCGTCGACCGGGAAGGGCGCCGCGTACATGGCTGCCCACGCCGGGACCTTCGCGGCCTCCCGCACCGACGGCGTCCTGCTGCCGCTGACCGGCAACTCCGGCAAGGGTCCGTCGTCCGCGCCGAACGACGGTGGATTCACCGGCTGGGCGATGGTCGGTGTCGACCCCAACGCGCAGGCGGCGGCCGCCGGTGAGCGCAAGTGGTCGGCGCCGGAGCGGTCCTGGCTCAAGGTCGAGTTCCGGCCGCACGTCGACTCGCTCGAGCTGACCGCGCCGGCAGCGTTGCGTCGTGGTGAGACGGGTAGTGCGGGGGCGACCGTCGTACAGGAGAGCCGGCGGGTGCCGGTGGCGTTCCCGGTGTCGGCCGACTGGTGGGGTTCGCGCGCCCTGCACATCGGTCCGGCGCAGACCGCGCCGTTCTGGGCGGTGGCGTCGTACGACCCGGCGACCGGTCAACTCACCGGGCTGCGTCCGGGCACGGCTCAGCTGGGCGTGACCGTCAACGGCACCTCCAAGAGCGCGACGATCACGGTGGATTGGTAGCGTCACGGAGTGACTGACGTGAAGGTGCCGGAGCGGTTGTCGGTTGGGGATCGGGTGGCGGTGGTTGCGCCGTCGGGACCGGTGCGGGCGGAGCGGCTGGCGACTGGGATCGAGCACCTGAAGGCGTGGGGGCTCGAGGTCGAGGTGCTGCCGTCGGTGCTTGCTGGGCACGAACGGCTTAACTACCTGGCTGCGGACGACAAGGCTCGGGCCGAGGACCTGCGGAACGCGTGGCTGGACTCCACCTTCGCGGCCGTGTTCTGTGCACGTGGTGGGTACGGCGTGCAGCGCATGCTCGAGTACGTCGACTTCGACGAGCTGGCCGCCGTACCGAAGTGGTTCATCGGGTTCAGTGACATCACTGCGCTGCACGAGCCGCTCAACGCACGCGGTCTGGTCACCATGCACGGGCCGATGGCTGCTGCGGTCGAGCAGCTCGGGTCGGAGGTAGGGCGGCAGCGGCTGCGCGACCTGCTGTTCGAGCCGGACAGCGTCACGGATCTACTCGCACCAGCAGGCGCGCGGACTGTGGTCGGTGGCGTTGCTGAGGGCCCGCTGCGTGGCGGCAACCTGGCAATGCTTGCAGCAAGCGTCGGTACGCCGACCTACGCGCCGCCGACCGGGATCGTCGTGATGGAGGACGTCAGCGAGGACGCGTACCGGGTGGACCGGCTGCTGACTCAGTTGCTGCGGGCCAACTGGTTCGCAGAGGTCACTGGAGTAGTCGTCGGCGACTTCAGCGGCGCCGACGACTCCGGACTGGTCAGCGCCGTGGTCCACGATCGGCTCGACCCGCTGGGTCTGCCGATGGTGGAGGGCGCTGCGATCGGGCATGAGGACCTGAACCTCGCCGTACCACTGGGACTGCCGGTGCGGCTGGACGCGACCGCGGGGACGCTCGAGCGACTCAGCTGAGGTGTTCGGCGAGGAACGCCAGGGCTTGTGGATAGGCGTCGAGCTTGTCGGTCAGCTTGGCCAGGCCATGGCCCTCGTCGGGGTAGACGAGGAGCTGGCAGGGTACGCCGCGAGCCGTCAGCGCGTCGGTGATCTGCTCGGCCTCCGACAGCGGTACGCGCGGGTCGTTGGCGCCGTGGATGACCAGCAGCGGCGCTCGCAGGTCGTCGACGCGGCTCAACGGACTCGCCGACTGCAGGAACTCCCGGTCGGTCGCCAGGTAGCCGTACTCCCGCTCCCGCGTCGCCCGCCGGTAGTCGGACGTGTTCTCCAGGAACGTCACCAGCGAAGCGATCCCTACGATGTCCACACCGGCCGCCCACAACGACGGCTGGAAGGCCAACCCGGCCAGCACCATGTAGCCGCCGTACGACCCACCCCACAGGGCTGCCCGGGTCGGATCGCAGCCGATCGACGGCAGCCAGGCGTGGATCGCGGCCAGATCCTTCACCGAGTCCAGCCGCAGCTCGCGATCGTCCAGCGAGTACCAGCGCTTCCCGTACGCCGCCGAGCCCCGCACGTTCGGTACGACGACCGTGTGGCCGGCCGCTGCGAGTCCGGAGACCACCGGGACCCAGCCCCGCATGGCTGCGCCCTCGGGACCACCGTGGACGTGGATGACCGTCGAGCCGAGGTCGGGTCCGGTCGGACGGTAGACGAAGACCGGGACCTGCTCACCGTCGAACGACGGCACGCGATGGCTCTCGGGATGTGCCACCTCGGCAGGGACCTCGGGCGTCGCCGGCGGACGCATCGGGACGATCTCCCTGGTCGCCAGGGTGTAGCGGTAGACCGTGGGCGGTTCGATCGGTGAGTGGTAGGTGATCAGGGCGTACGTGCCGTCGGGAGACCAGACCGGGTCCGGCAGCATGACCGCCTGCGCTCCACAGCCGAGCGGGGGCAGGTCGAGCGGTGCGACCAGCGCACCGTCCTCCAGCTTGTGCAGCGCCAGCGGCACCAGGCCGTCGTCGATCGTCGCGACGAGCAGATGCTCTCCGTCGGGACAGACCCAGCCGGCCAGGTCGTGCTCGTCGTCGACCATCAGGTCCGACCAGGTCCCGTCGCTCACGTCGTACTGCCGGATCGCCATCCGGTCTCGGTCGGCATCGCTCGCTACGACGAACCCGGACGAGCTCGGCAGCCAGGACACGACCTTCTGATCGTTGTGCGCGTCTGGCGCCGTCAGCGCGGTGACTGCTCGGGTCGTCGTGTCGACGAGCAGCAGCTGCATCGAGTTGGCCGGGGCGCTGGCCAGGGACAGCACGACCCACTTGCCGTCCGGGGAGGCGTCGACCGCCATCGCCCAGCCGCCGCCGTCGTACAGCACGGACTCCTCGCCGGTCGCGAGGTCGTGGGAGACCAGGTCGAAGTCGACGCCGTTGCGTCGGTTGGTAGTGAACAGCACGCGACCGCCGGTCGCCTGGACCAGGTTGTGCTTGAACGCCGGGTCGTGGACGAGTGGCGTCAGGGTCCGGTCGTCCAGGTCGACGAGGGACAGCTGTCCGCGTTCGTCGCCGCCGCTGTCGTGCTGGACGACCACTTGGCGGCTGCCGAGGACGAAGCGCGCGTTCCGGCAGGTCTCGCCCAGGTCGGTGAGAGCCCGCCAGGTGCCGTCGGGGGTCACCTCGTTGACCTCACGGGTGCCGGTCTCGTCGTAGAGAACCAGCAGACCGCCCTCGTCGTTCACGTCGAGGGCGAGAGCGGTGGGCAGCGCGAGCAGCGTCGTCAGCAGCACACCCTGCATCCTCACATGACTTGGTGGGGCAGACCTCTCGAGTCTGCCCCACCGTGTGTCAGCGGTCGCCGTGCCAGGAGTGCCAGAGCGCGGCGTAGGGTCCCTGGGCGCCGACCAGCTCGTCGTGGCCGCCCAGCTCGACGATCTTGCCGTCCTCGACCACTGCGATCACGTCCGCGTCGTGCGCGGTGTGCAGGCGGTGGGCGATCGCCACCACGGTCCGGCCCTCCAGCACGCCGGCCAGCGACCGCTCCAGGTGACGAGCTGCCCGCGGGTCCATCAACGAGGTCGCCTCGTCCAGGACCAGCGTGTGCGGGTCCGCCAGCACCAGCCGGGCCAGCGCGACCTGCTGGGCCTGTGCAGGCGTCAGCGAGACCCCGCCGGAGCCCACCTCGGTGTCGAGCCCGTTGTCGAATCCGGCGACCCAGCCGTCAGCGTCGACCGAGCGCAACGCCGCCCACAGGTCGGCGTCCGCCGCGTCCGGCCGCGCCAGCCGCAGGTTGTCCCGGACGCTGCCCACGAACACGTGGTGCTCCTGGTTGACCAGGGCAACGTGGCTCCGGACCTGCTCTGCCGACATCTTGTCGAGGGCCGCGCCACCCAAGGTGATGTCACCGACCCGCGGCGAGTAGATGCCGGCCAGCAACCGGCCCAGCGTCGATTTCCCTGCGCCAGAAGGGCCTACGAGCGCAACCCGGGCACCTGGCTGCACAGTCAGCGTGACACCGTGCAGCACGTCCCGGCCTTCCAGGTAGCCGAACCGCACGTCGTCCGCGAGGACGGTTCGGCCTTCCGGCTCGCTCTGCTCAGCGGACTCGGCCTCCTCGACCTCACGCACCCCGACCAGTCGCGCCAGTGACACCTGCGCGACCTGGAGCTCGTCGTACCAACGGATCATCATGTTGACCGGCTCGACCAGCATTTGGATGTACAGCGCGCCCGTGGTGAGCGCGCCGACGGTCAGCCAGCCCTGGATGGCGAAGCCGCCACCGATCACCAGCACCGCCGCCAGCGCGATCGTGTGGGTCATGTTGATCACCGGGAACAGCACCATCCGCAGGTAGAGCGTGTACCGCTCCCACGCCACCCACTGGCCGATCCGGGTGTCGCCCAGCTTGATCCGGCGACCGCCCAGCCGGTGCGACTCGACGGTCCGGCCGGCGTCGACGGTCTCGGCCAGCGCCGAGGCCACCGCGGCGTACCCGGCGGCCTCCGACCGGTACGCCGCCGGCGCCCGGCGGAAGTACCAGCGGCCGCCGATGATCAGGATCGGCGCCGCGATCACCACGGCCACCGCCAGCTCCGGCGCGGTCACGATCAACGCGCCGATCAGCAGCGACGCCCAGATGATCGCGATGGTCAGCTGCGGCACGGCGTCCCGCATCGCGTGCGAGAGCCGGTCGACGTCGGTGGTGATCCGGGACAGCAGGTCACCCGTCCCGGCCCGCTCCAGCACACCCGGCGGCAGGCCGACCGCCCGGATCAGGAAGTCCTCACGCAGGTCCGCGAGCATCTCCTCACCCAGTACGGCGCCGCGCAGCCGGGTCAGCCGGACGAACACCGTCTGCACCGCGAGCGCGATGACGAAGCCGATCACGACATACGGCAGGTCGACGTCGCGCTCGCCGCGGGACAGCTTCTCCACCACGTTGCCGAGCAGCCAGGGCCCGACCATGCCGCTCAGCGCCGCCGCCGCGTTCACCAGGGTCAGCCAGGCGAACGCACGGCGGTGCCGGCGGAACAGCGTCTTCAGGTAGGCGCGCACGGTGGCACTACCTGCTACCGGCAGTCGCGCCGCCTCCTGCGGCGCTGCCGGGTCGTAGTGAGGGCGCTTCACGCCATCTCCTCGAGGGTTGTCTCGTCTTCACGGGTGACGACCGCGCGGTAGCGCGGGTTGGTGTGCACCAGCTCGTGGTGGGTGCCGACGGCATCGACCCGGCCGTCCGGCACGAACACGACCCGCTCCGCGCGGTCCAGCATCAGCGGGCTGGAGGTGAACACCACAGTGGTCCGGCCGGCTCGCAGCAGCCGCAGGCCGTCTGCGATCCGCGCCTCGGTGTGCGCGTCGACCGCACTGGTCGGCTCGTCCAGCACCAGCACCTGCGGGTCGACGTACAGCGAACGGGCCAAGGCCACTCGCTGCCGCTGCCCACCGGACAGGGACCGTCCGCGCTCGGTCAGCACGGCCTGCATCGCGTCCGACTCACCGGCCGGCAGCGTCTGCCGCAGTACGTCGAGAATGTCCGCGCACTGCGCCGCGTCGAGCGCTGTCTCCGGTGACACCGCACCGCTCGCCGGCACGTCGAACAGCTCGCGCACGGTCCCGGACAGCAGCACCGGATCCTTGTCCTGCACCAGTACGACGCTCCGCGCCGACTCCAGCGGAATGTCGTCCAATGCGACACCGTCGAGGAGCACCGACGCCTCGTCGTCCTCGGCGGCCGGGCTGTGTCCACCCAGCCGGTCGGCCAGGCGACCACCCGCGTCCGGGTCACCGCAGACGACCGCAGTGAAGCTCCCGGCCGGCACGTGCAGCCCGGAGACCGGGTCGAGCACGTCACCCTCCGGCAGCTGCGCCTCGGCCGTGCCCTTGGTCTCGTCGGTCCGCTGGAGTGCCAGCACTCGAGCGGCCCGGCGCGCCGACACCTTCGAGAAGATGAACGCGCTCGCCGTCTCCTCGAATGTGTGCAGCGGCACCAGCATGAAGGTGATGAACCCGTACGTCGTGACGAGCTCACCGACCGAGATCTGGTTCGACAGCACCAGCCGGACACCCAGCCACACGACGATGACCAGGA
Organism: Kribbella sp. NPDC050820; assembly: GCF_040653975.1. Lineage (NCBI taxonomy): Bacteria > Bacillati > Actinomycetota > Actinomycetes > Propionibacteriales > Kribbellaceae > Kribbella > Kribbella sp. NPDC050820. The sequence goes on along the minus strand of NZ_JBFAHB010000015.1, from coordinate 73,261 downwards.
ACAGCCCGAACATCAGCACCTGCAGAGCCGCGATCAGCGACCACATCCGCGCACTGCGGACCGCACTGGCCCGGTACTCCTGCGAGGCCGAGCGGTAGCGGTCCAGGAACAGCTGCTCGCCACCGATGCCACGCAGTACGCGCAGACCGGCGACTGTGTCGGCGGCCAGCTCGGTGGCCCGGCCGCCCTTGGCGCGCTGCGCGTCCGCGCGACGCTCCGCGGGACCCATCAGCGGCACGATCGAGAACGCCAGCACCGGTACGGCGATGGCCACCACCAGACCGAGCTGCGGCTCGTAGAGCAGCAGCCCGATGACCACGGCGAAACAGGTCAGCAGCGCGGCCACGAACCGGCCGAGCACCTCGACGAACCAGCCGATCTTCTCCACGTCGCCGCTGCTCACGGCGACCACCTCACCCGCGGCGATCCGGCGGGTCAGCAGCGACCCGAGCTCCGCGGCCTTGCGGAACAGCAGCTGCTGCAGGCGTGACGCCGTACTGATCCAGTTGGTGACCACGGCGCGGTGGAAGAACGAGTCGGCGCCGGCTTTCGCGGCGCCGAAGGCGAGCAACAGGCCGCCCGCCAGGAACAGCTTGGGCCAGGACAGGTCGATCACGGCCTGGACGGCCAGGCCGACGGCGATCGGCGCGGCGGCGATGCCGCCGAAGTAGAGGAGCCCCCAGAACAGCGCGATCGCCTGACCGCGCAGCTGCTGGTGCTCCAGCCAGAGAATGAGTCGGAGGCCGGACCGGGTGTCCGGCACACCCGGGTCGGCGAACGGAATGAGGCGCAGCGACATGACGTCTCACAAGAAGGCGTAGGAGGGTTGAAGAAGGCACCTGACCAGGCGAATGGATCAAGCCTAGGCGGGCCCGCCGACAGTCCGTCAAAGGGTTTTCGAGCCGGTAGTACAGTCTTCAAGTACGACGATGGAGAGGGAGCCGGGTGGAGGAACTGACGCGCAGGCGACGGCTGCTGATCCTCGGCATCTGCTGCTTCAGCCTCTTCATCGTCGGGCTGGACTCCACCATCGTGAACCTCGCGCTACCGGCCATCCGGGCCGATCTGGACGCGGACGTCTCCAAGCTCCAGTGGACCGTCGACGCGTACACGCTGGTGCTGGCGAGCCTGCTGATGGTGTCCGGCTCGACCGCGGACCGGGTCGGCCGGCGGCGGACGTTCCAGGCCGGGCTGGTGCTGTTCGGGATCGGGTCGCTGTTGTGCGCGTTCGCGCCGACCGTCGACCTGCTGATCGCGTTCCGGATGCTGCAGGCGGTCGGCGGTTCCATGCTCAACCCGGTCGCGATGTCGATCATCACCAACACGTTCACCGATCCGCGTGAGCGCGCGCAGGCGATCGGGATCTGGGGTGGGGTGGTCGGGCTTTCGATGGCCGTCGGGCCGGTCGTCGGTGGGGCGCTGGTCGACGCGGCGGGGTGGCCGTCGATCTTCTGGATCAACGTTCCGGTGGCGTTGGTCGCCGTACTGCTGACTGTGCTGTTCGTACCGGAGTCGCGGGCTGCGGTGCCGCGGCGGATCGATCCGGTCGGGCAGGTGCTGGTCGTGCTGCTGCTCGGCGGGGTGACGTACGGGATCATCGAAGGGCAGCGGGCGGGGTGGACGTCGCCGCTGATCATCGGGTGCTTCGTGCTCGCGATCGGGTCGCTCGTGTCGCTGGTGTCCTACGAGCGGCGGCGGGAGGAGCCGTTGCTGGAGCCGCGGTTCTTCCGGAGCGCGCCGTTCTCGGGGGCGACGCTGATCGCGGTCGCGGGGTTCTCGGCGCTGTCCGGGTTCCTGTTCCTGAACTCGTTGTACCTGCAGTCGGTGCGTGGGTTCTCGGCGTTGCACGCCGGGTTGCTCACGTTGCCGATGGCGGCGATGACGGTGGTGTTCGCTCCGCTGTCCGGCTGGCTGGTCGGGCATCGCGGGCCGCGGCTGCCGCTGGTGGTTGCCGGGAGCATGCTCGGCGCTTCCGGGCTGCTGTTGTCGCGGCTGACCGTCGACACTCCGACGCTGATGCTGCTGGGCGCCTATCTCGTCTTCGGGCTCGGGTTCGGGATGCTGAACGCGCCGATCACGAACGCGGCGGTGTCCGGGATGCCGCGATCCCAGGCCGGTGTCGCGGCCGCGATCGCGTCGACCAGTCGCCAGGTCGGCGTCTCGCTGGGCGTCGCGATCGCCGGGACAGTACTGACTGCGCGGCTGGTGGGTCCGCTCGAGAGCGGGTTCGTCGAGGCGGCTCAGTTGTGCTGGTACATCATCGCCGGCTGCGGGTTGCTCGTGCTGGTGCTCGGCCTGATCACGACCGGCCGGTGGGCACGCCGTACCGCTGCTTCTGTCGCGGAGGACCTCGTCAGGGCTCGATGAGTCCGGCGCGAGCGAGGGCTTTCAGGCGTCCTTTGAGGATCTTCTGGCGGCGCTCCTCGTCGGGGAACAGGTCGACGTACGCCGTGCCTTTCGCGGCCAGGAGGTCGTCGTCGAGGCGCCGTACCGTTCCGGCCGGGAAGCGATGGGTCATCGCGGCCTGGACGGCGGAGCTGTCGATGCCGGCGAGCAGGTCGGTCAGTTGCTCCTCGGTGGTCACGCCGAGGCGCGCGAGCACGCTGAGGATCCAGGCGTAGTGGTTGGTCTTCGCGTGCGGCGCGTCCGGGTAGCGCCGGGTCAGGTACGTCGTCAGCGTCGCGGTGGTCAGATCACGCGGCGTCTTGTCCGGCTGGGTCGCCGCCAGCTCGCGGTACAGCCGGTCGATCTCGGTGAACTCGTTGTCCGCCAGCTCCATCAACGCCGCCGCCAGCAGGAACCGCCGGTCGAACTCCGGCTTGCGGTCCGGCGGGATGTCCAGCTTGTACCGGATGTCGTGCTCGAACTCGGCCCACGCGTGCTGGACTGCCGTACGCACCTGGATCTCCATCGTCAGGTTCTTCAGTACGGCGTACTCCGGCAGCTCCCGGCGATGCGGGTTCAGCCGGACCAGGTAGTGCTTGCTCGCGTATCCGAACACGCCCTGCGCCCGGGTGTGCGCGCCCATGTCGGTGTGCTCGACGATCTCGAACTCCGCCTCGATCACCTCGCAGACCCGGTCCACCGCCTCGACCAGGAAGGTGATCACCCGGGCCGCGACCAGGTCGGTGATCTGGTTCAGCGGGTCGTCGTACTTCGGCCGGGCCGGGTCGTCCGGGTGCGGTTTCGACGCCTTCGCCAGGAACGACTCCGGGTCCTTCGCCCGGGCCGTGGCGCTCAGGTAGTTGATGCCCTCCTCCTCGCCGATCAACTCGTTGATCAGCGACTCCAGCTTCCGGGCACCCCCGACGTACTGCTGATGCACCCGCTCGTACAGGCCCGCCGCCTGCCGGGCCCACTCCCCAACCATGGCCGCACCCTAGTGGTCTCGGTGGGCCTAGGCGCGTCTATCGGAATCTAGTCCTGACACTAGAAAGCTGTAGAGAACGCTGATCCGACACGCTCTCCCGGTCGCTACCGAAATCTAAGGAAAACGCTAGACGCGGCCATACAGTGAAATGCATGGATCCGATCCGGAATCCCTATGCGCCCGGCGCCGGTCAGCGGCCGCCTGAGCTGGCCGGACGCGACACCGAGGTGCGGCAGTTCGAGGTGGTCCTCGAGCGGGTCGCGGCAGGCAGGCCGGAGCGGAGCCTGGTGCTCAGCGGACTCCGGGGTGTGGGTAAGACGGTGCTGCTGAACACCTTGCGAAGCCAGGCGATCAAGCGCGCCTGGGGCACCGGGAAGATCGAGGCCCGGCCGGACCAGAGCATCCGGTTGCCGATCGCGCAGGCGATCCACACCGCGATGCGCGAGCTCGGCCACCGGCACCGCGACGACGAGCGGGTCGACGAGTTCAGCGCCGTACTGAAGGCCTTCGCGCTGCGGACCGGAGCTCAGGACCGGAAGGGGATCCGCTGGCATCCGCCGGTCGAGGTGGCCGCGGCGAAGGGGCGGGCGGACTCGGGCGACCTGGAGATGGACCTGATCGAACTGTTCTCCGATGCGGCCGACCTGGCCGGCGACCTGTCCGTCGGAGTCGGGCTGTTCATCGACGAGATGCAGGACATCTCCGCCGACGACCTATCTGCGTTGTGCGCTGCCTGTCACGAGATATCCCAGCAGAGCGCGCCGCTGGTCGTCGTCGGAGCCGGTCTGCCGCATCTGCCCGCCGTACTGTCGGCCAGCAAGTCGTACTCCGAGCGGCTCTTCCGCTACATCCGCGTCGACCGCCTGGCCCGCGAGGCGTGCGACCGCGCGCTGATGATCCCCGCCGAGAGCGAGGGCGTCCAGTACGACGAGGAGGCGCTCGACGAGCTGTACGCCCAGACCGACGGCTACCCGTACTTCGTCCAGGCCTTCGCGCACGCCACCTGGGACCACGCCCCCACGTCCCCGATCACCATCAAGGACGTCGCCGTCGCCGCTCCCGAAGCCTCCGCCGAGCTCACCGTCGGCTTCTTCGGCTCCCGCTACGAACGCGCGACGCCCGCCGAACGCGAGTACATGCGCGCCATGGCCGAACTGGGCATCGGCGTCGGCGACGGCTCCGTCCCCACCGCCGAAGTCGCCAGCACCCTCAACCGCAAACCCCAGTCCCTCTCCCCCGCCCGCGACGGCCTCATCAAGAAAGGCCTCGTCTTCTCCGCCGAACGCGGCACCGTAGCCTTCACCGTCCCCCACTTCGGCAAATTCCTCCGAACCCGCACAGCCTGAAGACATCCCCACGCGCGCTACGCACGGGCTCCTACGTCGCCCCCGCTACGCCCGCTCCCGCCCACCCCCCGGCTACCGCCGGTGCACCCTCGCCAGGCTCCCGCCGGCCCTCTACGTGCTACCGCCGCCTCTCTCGGGCTACCGCCCGGACTCTGCGCGCTGCCGCGCGCCCACCTGCGCGCTGCCGCGCGCCGACCTGCGCGCTGCCGCCCGCACTTGCCGCTCCTCCGTCGCACGCGCTCGACGACGGGGCCGGGGCCGACCCGGGGACCGAACCGCGTCCCGTGAGCTCGCCCGGCAACTCTGCCTGGCTTCGCGATCGCCTTGCAGGCTCGGACACCTCACCACCGCGGCACGGCGCTGCCTCCCCTAACCCGAGTCCTTCCGGTGCCGACCTACACCTCGCCCCGGTCCGACCCCATGAGCAACGTCTCGCGTCGGTGGTGCCCGCTAGCCTGAAACTGAGTGATCTCCGGATCGACGAAAGGCAAGGTGTTGTTCGTACGGCGGGCCTACATCCCCGACCATCTCCAGCCCGACCCCGCCCGGCGGGGCCGGTGGCCCTTCACCGTGCCGTGCGTCACGCAGCTCGCCGACGAAGCACTGGACTTCCGGCGGCCGGTGACCTTCCTGATGGGCGACAACGGGTCGGGCAAGTCGACCCTGGTCGAGGCGATCGCCGAAGGGTTCAAGCTCGACCCCCACGGCGGCCGAGCCAGCCGGAAGATGGCCCGCCCCGAGCCGATCACCACCGAACTCGGCAAGGTCCTGCGTCTCGACACGACCGCTGCCGGCTCGAAAATGCTCGGCGGCCCGCGGCTGAAGAAGAAGGGCTTCTTCCTGCGCGCAGAGACCGCGTTCTCGATGACCGAGAACCTCGGTGGCGTGGCCGGGTACTGGGACGAAGACACCAGCACGATGAGCCACGGCGAGGGGTTCGTCACGATGATCCAGGCGATGATGAACGCGCCCGGGTTCTACGTGATGGACGAGCCAGGGGCAGCCCTCTCCTTCTCGTCCTGCCTGCACCTGGTCTCGGTCCTGCACCAGCTCGGCCGCAGCGGCGCCCAGATCGTGTGCGCGACCCACTCCCCCATCCTGGCCGCGACCCCAGGCGCCGACGTCGTCGAGGTCGGCCCTTGGGGATTCCGCCGGGTCGCCTGGGAAGACCTCGACCTGGTCGACCACTGGGCGCGATTCCTCAAGTCGCCGCAGGCCTACCTGCGCCACGTCATCGAACCTGACGACGCCGCCGAGGACTCCAGTGCACACCGATGAGCCGGCGGCCGAAGAGACCGCGGCAGCGGACGCCCGGTTCACCGAGTGGATGCGGGTGAACCTCGAGCAGGCCGCGAAGCACTTCGGCGTCGACGTCGCCGGCGAGCCAGCCTTCGGATGGCGGCTGCGCACCATCGGCGCCCGGTGCACCGGACCAGCTGGCTACTACTGGCTGCGGGTCGTCTCGGAGTTTCCGGAGTGGGCCGGCGGCGACACCTGGACGGGCAACGTCGACGCCAACGGCTTGGTCGACGTACCGCGCTCGCGGGTGCTCGACGTCGTGGAGTGGGCAGACGGCGACTGGCGGCGCCAGCGGGCCGAGCTCCTCGTCCTGCTGCCCGGACACCCGGTCTCGGCCACCGACGACCTGGAACAGGACCCCGAACTGCCCGACACCTGGTGGAACGACCTCAGCGCCGCGCTCGCGGCGCTGCAACACACCGAGACCCCCCGAATGGGCATCGACCCGGACCGGACCAGGGAACGCACCACGCGCGTGTACGGCGCACCGGTCGACATCGAGCACTGGACGACCGTGCACGGCGACCTGCACTGGGCCAACATCTTCGCCCCAACCGCCCTTCGGCTTGCAGGGCCCCTGGCCCGTCGGCCAGCAATGCGGTCGGCACGCCGGACCACACGACGGCCCACACTGCGGGTCACACATGTTCGGCACACACGGCTGCGTCGACGCGGCACGCCGAGCGAACTCCTCGGCCAAGTCCGACCGGATATCACGCAACGCCGAACCGCTGACGACCTCTCCCAGCGAGCTGGTCTTCACGTTCCCGACCGGCAGCCAACGGCTGAACACACATGGCCACACCTCCCCGGTCGGGGAGATCGCCAGGACCTTCGACGCACACTGCCCACACAACTGGTCCATGCCCGTGCCCGCGCCTCGCGTGCCACGGCCAACCTCCCGGAGTCGGTCCATCCCGACCTCGGTCACCCCCAGCGCGGTCAGCTCGGCGACCGCCTGCTCGCTGCGCTGATCGTCGGACAGATCAATCACACCGACTCGCACCGGCACCTCCCGCCGTACCGCCTCGGCGATGTTCGCCCGGGTCCGCGCATGCGACCCGGCTGTGCCGGTCACCGCCGCGTGCTGGCGCGGCTCGTCCGAGTAGTACGAACACGCCAGCCGCACCCCGGGTAGCGAGAACAACTCCCACAACGCCGGCGTCACATGCACCAAGTTCGAGAACACCCTCCACCTTGAGCCCAGCAGCGAGAGCGTGGGCCAGCAGCTGAGGCAACGCAGGATGCAGGGTTGGCTCACCGCCGATGAACTGCACCATCCCCACCCCCAGCTCAGCAGTCTCATCGATCACGCGGATCCAGTCCGCCGGCTCCATCACTCCGTGCGACCCGGCTGGCCCAGACTCGGCGTAGCAGTGCACACACTGCAGCCGGCACTTCTCCGTGATCTCCAACCACACAAACGAAACACCTGACATACGGAACCATCCCTTCGTCAGCACCTCACCACTCCTAGTGTCTCGGCGATCACCGACAGTTCGCATCGCCTGCGAGTGCGTCGAAGCCGGCGGCTGTGTTGATCGCGCCCGAGGCGATGCAGCGGTACCAGGCGCTCGAGGATCCTGCCGACCCCGCGGAGATCGAGGCGGAGGTCGACCGGCCGCGAAGCGGGTGCGTCGTCGCGCGCGATCGACGACCGACGCCGGCGCGGACCGGGGACCAACTGTCCGAGCGGGTCGGTGGGTTGTCGGTGGGCGCTGGTAGATCTGGGGCGCGCCGTCCAGCGAGTCGGAGGAGGCTGTGATGGGGAAGCGACCGCGTGTGGTGGTCAGTGTGGATGCCAGTGTCGACGGGAAGGTCGCGCTCGCCCGGGACGCGCTGTTGATGCACCAGCCGAGTGCGGATCTGTGGGCCGCGATGACCCCGCGCGCCGCCGATCCGGTGCGGCTCGACATTCTCGAGGTGCTCCGACAGAAGTACGGCTGCAACGCGATCCTGGAGGGGAGCGGCAGCCTGGTCACCGAGGACGAGACTCCGGAAGAACTGCCCACCTTCGACGGTGACACCGTCGGCCTCTACCAGCATTTCCTCCCACCGGACATCACCGGACAACCGTCCCCGCCGCAGATGTGGTTCACCGTCGTCGACGGCCGCGGACGCGTGCGCTGGACCGAGAAGCACGAGGACTGGGACGTGCTGGTCCTGGTGGCGCGGTCGACTCCAGCCGACTACCTCGGCTATCTCCGCCGCGAACGCATCTGCTACCTCGTCGTCGGCGAGGAGCGCGTGGACCTGGCGCAAGGGATCGCCGCGATGGGCACCGAGCTCGGCGTCAGTTGCGTGCTGTCGAACGCAGGCGGCGGACTGAACGGTGCACTGTTGCGGGCAGGTCTGATCGACGAACTCCACCTGACGCTGGCGCCCGCTCTCGTCGGCGGACTCGGCACCCCGTCGGTGATGGACGGGCCGCCGCTTGCCGTCGGCGAGTCTCCGACCCGGTTGCAGCTGCTCTCGGTGCACACCGACACTGGCGGCTCCGTTCGCCTGCACTACGCCGTAGCCGAAAACTAGGCCGGGTCCCCCGTCTCCTTCCGGCTCTGCCTTTGGTTCGTTTGTGGGGGGTGGGGTGGAACTGGGGTTTCGGGAGGTGGTGCGGGGTGGGTAGGGTGAATCGTCATGACGAGGGCGCGGAGCGGGCGGCGTGGGGATGCGCCTGTTCAGAAGCGCCGGGGTGGGCGGCATAGTCGGAAGAAGTCGTACAAGGCGCAGTGGTTCTCGGTGAGTGCCTTGGCGGTGCTGGGGACTGTGGTGGTGGCGCATCCGGACGCTACTAACCAGCGGAGTCTGGCGGCTGAGGTGGTGGCGGGGGTGGCTGCTTCGGCCACTGAGATGCCGGTGAGTGTGGTGACGCCTACGCCGGTGGCGACGCCGACGCAGAAGTTCACGACGCCGCAGCGGCCGGCGCCGACGTTGACGCGGCCGCCGAAGGGGGCGAAGCCGAACTACTCGGTGTCCAGCGGGAAGCTGGCCGTCGTGCCGGGCTTCGACAAGGCGAGCGGGGTCCGCGACAAGCTGACGTACCGGGTCGAGATCGAGCAAGGGCTGTCGGTCAACGGTGCCGCGGTCGCGCAGATCATCCACAAGACGCTGACGGACGCGCGGGGGTGGCAGGCGATCCACCCAGTGAACTTCGAGCGGACCGACAAGGTGGACGCCGACCTGCGGATCATCCTGGCGACGCCGACGCTGACCGACAAGCTGTGCCTGCCGCTCGACACCGGCGGTGAGGTGTCCTGCCGGGTCGAGGACCGGGTCGTGCTGAACGCGAAGCGCTGGATGTACGCGATCCCGGCGTACTCCGGGAACGTCGCGCTCTACCGCAACTACCTGGTCAACCACGAGGTCGGGCACGCGCTCGGCCACGGGCACTCCACCTGCAGCAAGGCGAAGACGCCGGCGCCGGTGATGATGCAGCAGACCAAGGGCCTGGCCGGCTGCCTGCCCAACGCCTGGCCGACGATCAAGGCCACCTGAGGCCGTACGACCTGAGCGAAACCCTCGTTCGTGAGAGGCTGGGCCCGAGGGGAGGCAGCAGCGATGTCGTCACAGGATTTCCCGACGTACGGCCGCGGTGAGCAACCGGAGCAGCCGGCCGAGGAGCACCACTACGCCCCGCCGACGCCGTACGGCGGCAGCAGCTACGGCGCCCCGCCTCCCGGCCAGCAGCAGCCGGGCCACTACGCGCAGCCGCAGCCTTATGGCACCCCACCCGGCCAGTACGGCGCCCCACCTCAGGCACCGCCGCCGCAAGCCCCGCCCGGCGGGTACACGCAGCCGCCGAACTACCGCCCCGGCAGCCCCTACGGCCCCGCCGCGCATCCACAGCAGCGCGAGCTGCCGCAGTACGGCCGCGAGCTTCCGGTCGCACCCCGTGATCCGCGCGCGGCCCGCGTCCTACTGCTCGCCACGATCATCGCCGCCGTCTACGGCCTGCTCGTCCTGTCGGTCCAGCGGGTCGCCCTGCGCGAGATCTCCCAGGCGCCAGGCTCACCGCTGAACCACCCGCTCCGGACCGACGTCATCGACACGATCGGCCAGTTGCTGCTGCTCCTGGTCGGCGCGGCCGCGATCGTGATGTGGACGCGCGACGTGCTCGCCCGCCGCAAGGTCGGCCGCGACATCGAGCCCCCCGAGCTGGGCGGCCTGCTCCTGGTCGGGGTCTCGCTGGTGCCGATCCTGATCTGGGCGGGGATGGTGCTGTCGACCGGCATGGGCGCGATCGACGACTCGCTCGACCGGCTGCCCACGGCCTACGGCTGGGGCGGGATCGGCCTGCTGATCCTTGCCGCCGGCTTCCTTCTCGGTTACCGCGAGCTGAAGCCGGACGTGTCCAACCCGGTCGTCCAGGCCGCGTCGGCCCGCCCGCCCTGGGAGTGAGCATCCCGGTCGTCCTGGTCCCGGGTCTCGGCCTCGGGCCCAAGTCGTACGCACCCACCGTCGAGCACCTCACCACGCCGTACCGGATCGTCACCCTGCCCGGGTACGGCGAACCCGCCGGCCGCGGCGACGACCTCCGGCCACAGGCCCTGGGGACGGCGGTCGCCGACAAGATCCGGGAGCGGTCGGTGCTCGTCGGGCACTCGGCCAGCTGCCAGGTCGTGGTCGAGACCGCGGTCGCCTTCCCCGAGCTCGTGCACGCCCTGGTCCTGATCGCGCCGACCGGGGACGTGCGCGCAGCGAGCTGGCCGGACCTGGTCGCCCGCTGGCTGGGCTCGGCCGTCCCGGAATCACCGCGCCTGATCCCGGCGCTGTTTCCGCAGTACGCGCGTACGACGTTCGCCACGATCGCCCGCGCGGTCGAGGCGGCCCGTCGCCACGACCTGGCCGGGATCATCACCCGGGTGCGGGCCCCGATCGTGATCGTGCGCTGCCGCCACGACCACCTGTCCCCGGCCGAGTGGACGGACCGGCTGGCCGAGCTCACGCACTGTGAGTGCCGCACCCTGTCGACCGGCTCGCACATGCCGGTGCTGACCAACGGCCCGGAGCTGGCCGCTCTCATCCAGCGGGCAGCGGCTGCACCCAACCCAGCCTGAAGCGCTATCGTTGACGCGGTAGCAAAACCGATGCGGGAGCTCGCACGACGCGCGGGCTGAGAGGGCGACGCCGGTCGCCGACCGCCTGAACCTGACCGGGTAATGCCGGCGTAGGGAGCGGGTCACCATGACCAGTACTGCTGTTCGTCCTGCCAAGCAGACCGAGGCGCCGCTCGTCCTCACCACGGACGCGCCGCGCACGCTCGGCTTCTTCGACCAGTTCACCCTGTGGGGGAACCTGGGCATCTCTCTGTTCGGTCCGGTGACCGGTGCGCTGGTCGCGGCGTACACGGGCTCGCTGGCCCAGGGCCTGCTCGCGGTCGTGGTCGGCTGCGGCATCGGTGCGCTGGTGCTCGGCGGCGCGGCCGTGTTCGGTTCGCAGACCGGTGCGCCGGCGATGGCCTGCCTGCGCGGCCTGTTCGGCCGACGCGGTTCGATCGCGCCGACCGTGCTGAACATCGCGCAGAACGTCGGCTGGGCGACGATGGAGATCATCGTCATCTCGCAGGCCGCGGTGGCGGTGACGAGTGAACGCTGGCGCTGGTTGTTCGTCGTACTGGCCGGAGTGATCGCGACGGTGATGGCGGTCCGGCCGCTCGGCAGCGTGAAGGTGCTGCGAAAGTTCATGGTCTGGCTGGTGCTGATCTCGTCGGTCTACCTGTTCGTGCAGGTGCTCAGCAAGCCGGTGCAGGACCTCCCGCAGGACGGCGTCTTCGGCTTCTGGCCGGCTGTCGACCTGGCTGCCGCCGGCGTGGTGTCGTTTGCGCCGCTGGCCGCCGACTACACGCGGCACTCGCGCACGAACAAGGCTGCCTTTGCCGGATCGTCGCTCGGCTACGGCATCGCGGCGATCGTGTACTACTCCCTCGGTGTGTTCGCCGTCGCGACGCTCGGGACCAACAGCACCGACGTGATCACCGCGCTCGTCACGCTGCCGGCCGGTGCGATCGCGCTGTTCGTGCTGCTGGTGGACGAGGTCGACGAGGCGTACGCGAACGTCTACTCGACCACGATGGCCACGCACAACTTGATCGGCCACGTCGACCGGCGCTGGATCTCGATCGCGATCGGCGTGCTCGCGACCGGCCTCGCCCTGATGGTTGACCTGGGCAACTACACGCAGTTCCTCTACCTGATCGGCTCGGTCTTCGTCCCGCTGTTCGCGGTCGCGATCGCGGACTTCTTCGTGGTCAGCAAGATGAACTGGGACGTCTCCGGTACGGCGCGCTTCCGCTGGCAGCCCGCGCTCGCCTGGCTGATCGGCTTCGTCGCCTACCAGCTGGTGAACCCGGGCACGGTGAAGGGCTGGTCGCCGTTCTGGACCGACGTCCAGCAGTGGGTGTTCAACGACCAGCCGGTGCCGACCTGGCTCGGCGCGACGTACACCTCGATCATCGTGTCGATGCTGGCCGCAGTGCTGCTCGGCCGGATCGGTCGCCGACCGCTGGACAACTGACCCGGCGTAACCGGGATACTTGCGCAATGCTGAACTCCGCACTGCGCAGCCGGGCCGAGTACGCGGAACTGGGGGCCGACGGACTGGCCGCGCGTACCACGCCCGAGCGGGACGCGGCGACCGTGAAGGCCGTCGAGGAAGTGCTCCAGGGCCGTGAGTCGGTGCTCGACCTGTGCTGCGGGTACGGCCGGATCGCACTGCCGCTGCGCCGGGCCGGGAAGGTGGTGCGAGCGCTGGACATCTCGCCGAACCTGGTCGAGGCCGGCCGGGCGAAGGCGGCCGAGGAAGAGCTCCAGATCGACTGGGCGATCGGCTCGATGACCGACCTGCCGTACAAGTGGGACGCGTTCGACGCGGTGATCTGCCTGTGGACCGCGTTCCACGAGCTGTTCGCCGAGGACGAGCAGGTGTCCACGATCTGCGAGATCTCCCGGGTGCTGAAACCGGGCGGGATGGCCATCATCGAGGGCCCGGTCTGGGGCCCGGCGACGGCGGCCGAGATCGCCAACGGGATGCGCCAGGGACCGGAGCACCGGATCGTCACCACCGAGCACTTCGGCACCAGCAGCGTGCACTTCATCCACGACGAGGCCAGCTACGGGCGCTTGTGCGCGGCCGCCGGAATCGAGGACTACAAGGTGTACAAGCGGGACTGGGGCGGCCGCCGCCGGTTGATCCTGGAGATCCACCAGCCCGGTAATGACTGACACGTCAGGAATTTGATCCACCACGCCCGGATCTCTTCCAGACAAGGGAAAACAAGAAGCAGATCCCCACTCCACACTGGGGATCTGCTCCTTTGTTCTTCGAGTGTAAATGCTTTCTGGCCGGCGCGTGAAAAGTCAGTTTTTTGCTTCGAGATTCAGCAAGAATCGTTTCGCGTCCAGCCCGCCGGCGTACCCGGTGAGGGCTCCGTTCGCGCCGATCACCCGGTGGCACGGCAGTACGACGCAGACCGGGTTCGCACCCAGCGCCGTACCGACCGCGCGGGCCGCCTTCGGCCGGTCGATGTCGCCGGCAACCGCGCCGTACGTCGTCGTCCGCCCGTAGCTCGTGTGCGACGGGAGGTCGGTCAGCACGAGCCGCTGGAACGGCGTCGCCAGCGCGAGGTCCACGTCCAGGTCGAACGCGTGCCGCCGACCGGACAGGTACTCGTCCAGTTGCCGCCGTACGTCGTCCAGCGCCCGGGGCTGCCGTAGTACGCGCGGGGACACGGCCTTCGCGAGGCGGTTGGTCATGGTTTCCTCGTCGCCGAACGAACTGGCCACGACGCGACCTTCGGCGACTGCGAGCAGCATGGTGCCGATCGGGGTGTCGTGCAGGGTGTAGGCGACGTCCGCGGTCGGGAAGACCGGTGGTTTGAGGTCCGGTGCGGTGAGCCGGGCCAGCCGGCTCTCGAGATCAGTCATCGTTCACTCCGAGTTTGGTGCGCAAGGTCGCGAGCGCGTCGCTGACGAGTCGCCGCGACGCGGCGGGCGTGGTGTCCAGGGCAGCGGCCACGCCGTGGTGGTCCAGGTCGCCGACGTACTTGAGCGTGACGGCGAAGCGTTGGCGTTCGGGTAGCTGGTTGACGGCGTGCCAGAGGTCGGGGTCCGGCCAGTCCGCGTCGTCCGGGCCGGCCACTGCGATCGGCGGGGCTTCGTCGAGCGGGCTCTGTGGTCTTCGGGCCCGGTGTACGTCGGTCGCGCAGCGGGCCGTGATGGTCAGCAGCCAGCTGCGCAGGTTCTTCGCCGAGGTGAGCCCGGGGTAGGCGGCGAAAGCCTTTTCCCAGGCGCGCTGGGCCACGTCGTCGCCGTCGACCGGCCCGGCCAGCGCACGCGCCAGCCGTGCCACGTCCTGCCAGTGCGCGTCGACGAGCGCCTGGAACGGCGGCAGCGAGACCTTCTCCGGAGCCATCACGCCAGTAGAACGCATCTGCCCCAGGGGGTGTGAGTCCGGATCCCGAGATTGTGCAGTTACTCAGTAGACTTTAGTGCCAAGATTGCTGACATGACGACGACCTTGCTCACCCGCCGTCGCGTCATCGATCTTCTGCGGACGGCGAGCGCCACCTGTCGGTGACCGACTACACGCTCTAGTCACCCCGTTGTCCCCGGCGGTCATCCGCCGTACGAGGCCTGTCTGAAGCCGCCTCCACACCCCGTCCGGCTGTTGCCGGTCGTCCCTGCCCCGTTCCGAGGGAGAGACATGTCTGTACCTGCCTTGAACCGTCCTGCCCTGGCCGTAGTACCCGACCGCCTGGAGGAGCGGACCGTCGACGCCGACGTCTACCGGTCCGTCTTCCGTCGCCACGCCGCCGGTGTCGTGGTGATCACCGCGGACGCCGGCCACGGGCCGGCCGGGTTCACCGCCACCTCACTGGTCTCGGTCAGCCTGCTGCCGCCGCTCGTCTCGTTCGCCATCGCCACCAGCGCGTCCAGCTGGCCGACCGTCAGCAAGGTCGACGGCCTGGTGATCAACTTCCTGTCCGCCGACCAGCAGTCCATCGCCGGCCGGTTCGCCACCAGCGGCATCGACCGGTTCGCCGAGCCGACCCGCTGGTCCCGGCTGCGCACCGGTGAGCCGGTGCTGGACGAGGCGCCGAGCTTCCTGCGCGCCCAGGTCGAGCATCGATTCGCCGTCGGCGACCACTACCTGGTCGTCGCCCGCCTGACCACTCACTCCGAACGGCGTGAGCACGAGCCGTTGCTGTACCACGACGGCCGCTACGCCACCGCCACTCCGCACACGAAGGCCCACCATGTCTAGGTCCCGCAAGTTCGCCGTACTCGCCGCAGCAGCCGCCACCGTCGCCCTGGTCGCCGGCTGCGGTGGAGACGCTCAGGCCGGAGGTGGCGGCGCCGAGCTCGCTCTCGACGCCGCGCTGCCGACCACCGTCCCGGACGGCGTCAAGATCGTCGTCGGCGATCCCACCACCCAGAAGGCGCTGGAGCTGTCCGGCCAGACCGGCAAGGTGTCGAAGTTCGTCCAGTTCGCCAACCTCAGCGGCGGTCCGCAGACCACCGAGGCGTTCCGGGCCAAGGCGCTCGACGTCGGCTCGGTCGCGGAGATCCCGCCGATCCACGCCACCTGGACCGGTCTGCACGTCAAGATCGTCGCCTCCAAGTTCCGCCAGGACGCGCTCGACCACCCGATCTACCAGCTCGGCATCGCCCCGGGCACCACGGTCAAGACGCTGGCGGACCTGCGCGGCAAGAAGATCGCCTACAGCCCGGGTCAAGCGCAGGGCGCGCTCATCCTCAAGGTGCTGAAGAAGGCCGGGCTGACCAAGGAGGACGTCAAGCTGGTCGAGCTGCCCAGCACCGGCGACGTGTACTCGCAGGCGCTGGCCGGCAAGCAGGTCGAGGTCGCCCCGATCGGCGGTGTGCAGATCAAGCGGTACCTGACCAAGTACGGCAAGGACGGCGCGACCACGATCCAGCACGGGCTGCGCGACGACGCCGGTCACCTGTACGTGGCTACCGAGTCGCTCGAGGACTCGGGCAAGGCTGCCGCGATCCGCGCGTACGTCGCTGCCTGGGGTGCCGCCCAGGAGTGGATCGACAAGCACCCCAAGGAATGGGTCGCGGGGTACTACGTGAAGGACCAGGGCCTGACCGAGGCCGACGGCCAGTGGCTGGTCGAGAACGCCGGTCACCCGGACATCAGCGCCGACTGGAGTGACGCGATCCAGCGTCAGCAGGAGACGATCGAGTTGCTCGCCAAGGAGACCGGCAACCCGGTGATCCAGGCGAAGGACCTGTACGACCTGCGCTTCCAGACCGTCGCCGCCGACGCGATCAAGGGAGCCGCCAAATGAGTGCCACCACCCTGCCCGGCCTGCGCCCGAAGGAGGTGACCGGGGCTCCCGTCGTAGGCCGTCGCCGGCTCGGACCGGGGAAGCCGATCAAGGGCGGCGCTGTTCTCGGGCCGGTCCTGCTGCTGGTGATCTGGAGCATCGGGTCGGCGACCGGCTGGCTCGACGAACGGGTGCTCTCGGCGCCCTGGACCGTGGTCACCACCGCCGGCGACCTGATCGCCGACGGCCGGCTGCAGTCGAACCTGTGGACCTCCACCCAGCGGGCCTTCGTCGGACTCGGTCTCGGCATCGTGCTGGGCGTCGTACTCGCGCTGATCTCCGGCCTGTCCCGGCTCGGCGAGGCGGTCCTGGACGGGCCGATCCAGATCAAGCGGGCGATCCCGTCACTGGCCCTGCTGCCGCTGCTGATCCTGTGGCTCGGCATCGGCGAGTCGATGAAGATCGTCACCATCCTGCTCGGCGTCTTCGTGCCGATCTACATCCACACCCACAACGGCCTGCGCACGATCGACGCCCGGTACGTCGAGCTCGCCCAGACCGTCGGGTTGTCGCAGTGGGACTTCGTCCGCCGGGTGGTCCTGCCGGGCGCGCTGCCCGGGTTCCTGCTCGGCCTGCGGTTCGCGGTCACCGGCGCCTGGCTGTCGCTGGTCGTCGTCGAGCAGATCAACTCCACCAGCGGTATCGGCTACATGATGGAGCTGGCCCGCACGTACGGGCAGACCGACATCATCATCGTCGGCCTGGTCCTGTACGGCATCCTCGGCCTGCTGTCCGACGGCGCCGTCCGCCTGATCCAAAGGAAGGCCCTCTCATGGCGCCGCACACTGGACTCCTGACCGCTGCCGTCCAAGTTCGGGACCTGGTACGGCGGTACGACGACCGCGCCGTCCTGGACGGTGTCGACCTGGACATCGCGCCCGGCGAGTTCGTTGCCCTGCTCGGGAAGAGCGGCTCCGGCAAGAGCACGCTGCTGCGGGCACTGGCCGGGCTGGACTCGGGTGTCGACGGGTCCGGTGAGCTCGTCGTACCGACGAACGTGTCCGTCGTCTTCCAGGACTCGCGGTTGTTGCCGTGGGCACGGGTGCTGGACAACGTCGTACTCGGGCTGGGGACCGCCGACGAGCGCGGCCGGGAGAGCCTGGCGGAGGTCGGGCTCGCCGGACGTGAGAAGGCGTGGCCGAACGAGTTGTCCGGTGGTGAGCAGCAGCGGGTCGCGTTGGCGCGGTCGCTGGTCCGCGAGCCGGAGCTGCTGCTCGCGGACGAGCCGTTCGGGGCACTGGACGCGCTGACGCGGTTGAAGATGCACGTCCTGCTGCGGAAGCTGTGCGCCGCGCACCAGCCCGCCGTACTGCTGGTCACGCACGACGTCGACGAAGCGATCGTGCTGGCCGACCGGGTCATCGTGCTCGACGAGGGAAAGATCGTCGCTTCGGAGCTGATTTCGTTGAGTACCCCACGTAGCCCGTCCGACCCCGGGTTCGCCGCTGTCCGGACTCGCCTTCTCGATGCATTGGGGGTTTCGTTGTGAGCAAGCGCTTGCACCTGAACGCGTTTCTCATGAGCACTGGGCACCACGAGGCGTCCTGGCGGCTGCCGGAGAGCAACCCGTTCGCGAACACGTCGGTGGCGCACTACCAGCAGCTGGCGCAGATCGCCGAGCGCGGGAAGCTCGACTCGATCTTCTTCGCCGACTCACCGGTGCTGTTCGGGGACGTCGGCCGTCGTCCGGCGGGCTCGCTGGAGCCGACGGTCCTACTCACCACGATCGCTGCTGTCACCTCACGCATCGGGCTGATCGCCACCGCGTCGACGACGTACAACGAGCCGTTCAACCTGGCCCGGCGGTTCGCGAGCGTAGACCACGTGAGTGGCGGGCGTGCGGGCTGGAACGTGGTCACCACGGCGGGTCCGGAGGCCGCGAAGAACTTCAACCTGGCCGACCAGCCGGCACACGCCGAGCGGTACGACCGAGCCGCGGAGTTCCTCGAGGTCGCCTACAAGCTGTGGGACTCGTGGCAGGACGACGCTCCGATCGCCGACAAGGAGGCCGGCGTCTGGGCGCTGAACGACCGCGTGGTGCCGATCGACCACGTCGGCCGGCACTTCCAGGTCCGCGGGCCGCTCAACCTGCCGCGATCGCCGCAGGGGCACCCGCTGATCGTCCAGGCCGGCTCGTCGGAGGACGGGAAGGGCCTGGCCGCCCGGTACGCCGAGGCGGTCTTCACGGCCCAGCAGACGCTGGCGGACGCGCAGGACTTCTACCGCGACCTGAAGGCGCGGACGGCCGCGCTCGGGCGGGACCCGGACACGATCAAGATCCTGCCGGGGATCGTGCCGGTGATCGGCGGGACGGTCGAGGAGGCGTTGCGGCTCGAACGTGAGCTGGACGAGCTGATCCGGCCCGAGTACGCGCGGCTGCAGCTGGCCCGGACGTTGCGGGTCAAGCCGGAGGACCTCCCGTTCGACCAGCAACTGCCGGCCGACCTGCCGGACGAGGACGAGATCGAGGGCGCGAAGAGCCGCTACACGCTGATCGTCACGCTGGCGCGGCGGGAGCAGCTGACCGTGCGCGAGCTGATCGGCCGGCTGGGTGGCGGCCGCGGGCACCGAACCTTCAGCGGTACGCCGGAACAGGTCGCGGACGCGATCCAGGACTGGTTCGACGCGGACGCGGCCGACGGGTTCAACATCATGCCCGCCGTACTGCCGTCCGGGTTGACCGCCTTCGTGGACGAGGTCGTCCCGATCCTGCAGCGTCGTGGTCTCTTCCGCACCGACTACGAAGGAACCACGCTCCGCGAGCACTACGGTCTCGCGCGGCCCGCCGGGCGGACCGCTCCCGCGGAAGCAGCGGAGGTATCGGCCTGACAGTTGCCTCGGGCCCCGTCAGGTGGCGGGGCCCGAGCGCTGTCCTCGCGGCCCATCCCGCCCATCATCGCGACCACCTGCTGCCCGGGCTCGAACTCGCCGCCCGGCGCCCCGTCGACGGTCCCGGTCGCATCTCCATGCGCCCATGCTCGCGACGGCGTCAAGCGGTCGTGAGCAATCGTTTTCCGCTGTCGGCGTGCCTGCGTGACTTGGTGACTTGGGCCCGTGACAGAGTTGGTCACATGGGGCAGATGATGTCCAGCCAGGGCCCGCGCGTGGTGGCCCATCGCGGTGCCAGTGACACCAGTCCTGAGCACACCCTGGCGGCGTACCGCCGAGCGGTCGAGGCCGGGGCCGACGGGCTCGAGTGCGACGTCCGGCTCACCTCCGACGGGCATCTGGTCTGCGTCCACGACCGCCGGATCGAGCGCACCTCCAACGGCCGTGGCGTGCTGTCCACGATGAGCCTGGAGGAGCTGGAGGCCTTCGACTGGGGTTCCTGGAAGAACCCGTGGGCCGACCTCGACGACGAGGCCGAGCTGCCGAGTCCGGACATGCGGAAGGTGCTCACGCTCGACGAGCTGTTGTCCACGGTCCGCGACGCCGGCCGCCCGGTCGAGCTGGCGATCGAGACCAAGCACCCGACCCGGTACGCCGGACTGGTCGAGCGTCGCCTGATCGAGGCCCTCGACCGCTACGGGTGGGCGCACCCGAGGGTCGGCACCGAGTCGCCGGCCCGGGTGATGAGCTTCTCCTGGCTGTCCCTGCGCCGCCTGCGCACGATGGCGCCCAGCCTCCGCACCGTCCTGCTGATGGACCGCGTCCCGCTCCGCTTCCGCGACGGCTCCCTGCCCACCGGCGTCTCCTACGCCGGCCCCAGCCTGGAGATCGTCACCGCACACCCGGAGTACGTCGATCGCGCCCACAAGCACGGCCACCAGGTCCACGTCTGGACCGTCAACGCTGATGCCGACGTCCGCCACTGCCGCGACATCGGCGTCGACGCCATCATCACCGACCGCCCCGAAGCCGCCCTCAGAACCCTCGCCGAACCCCCAACGCCACCCCTTCCCTCCTACACGTTCCCGCCGAAACGCAGGCGTCCCTGACGACTAAGGTTCCACCTGAGGTGGCTCGTCGGTGGGGTTGGTCGCCCGCGCCCTCGCCAGCAACGTGTACACCTTGGTGTTCTCCGGGATGGTCTGCATCGCGTCGTGCTCGAGCTCGGCGATCTGGCGCTCGGCGTCGCGGATCGCCCCGGTCTCCTCGAGGTAGGTGAAGATCTCCGGCAGGCCCATCGTGGTGAAGTCGGGCAGCGTGTCCCCGACCGCGGGATTGCGCCGGAGAAAGGCGTCGGTGGCGAGCAGGACGCTGAAGATCGTCGGCCGGTTCAGCTGGATCTCGGACATCTCGCCGCGCACCTCACCGCTGAGGAACCGGACCTCCTCCAGCCCCCGGCGCAGGTTCGCCTCGGTGACGTCGTTCGTGATCATGGCCGCGTAGTCGAGGTTCCGGATCGCCGGCCCGAGCCTGCCGAGCTGATCGCCGTACTCGGCCGGTGCGATCAGCCGGAGCAGGTCGGTGGTCAGCTGCCCGGACGACCCCTTGCGCAACGCGATGGACCGGTACGTCGCCTCCGGGATCGTCTGCTTGCCCCACTGCAGCTCTGCCAGCATCGCGGCGTTGATCTGCCGCCCGTACTCGGCGATCACACCGGCCGCGGGAATCTCGGTCGTGTGCGAGTCGATGTTGGTCGCGCACAGGACCGCGGTGTGCTGCAACAGGTTGGCGATCTGTACGGCGGACGCGTCGTCGAACACCCGTCGTACCGACGGAAGGCCCCAGCGCTGGTCGTGCTGATCCGCAACGTCGTCGAGGATCACCCGGCCCAGGTACAGCAGCTCGAGGCTGGCGGACGCCCAGACGACCGACTCCGTGGGGATGTCCCAGTCCTGGCTGAACGCGTAGAGCAGCTGCGAGGGACGGAAGCGGGCGCTGTAGCGCAGCCGCTGCTTGAGCTGGCTGCCGACGGTCTCACTCAGCTCGTGGTCGAGCAGGCGGAACAGCCGCGGCACCACGCTGTCCTCGTAGAAGTCCCATTGCGCGTCCCGAAGCTCGACTACCGGCGGCTTGTCGTCGTCGTCGCCGTGGAACTTCCACCATGCCTCAACCATTGCGCCTCCACCGCGGCTGCCCTTCGTACCGGATCGAACCGGCGACCAGCTGCTCGTTCGGACCTGCCTCACCGGTGAGCTCGTCGGGCGTGCGCAGGCACAGCGTCACCATCACCCGGGCCCGATCGGGCGAACCGAGCCCGGCGGAGTGATAGGTCATCCCGTCCATCACCAGTACGTCGCCCGGATTCATCGGAACCTTGACGGCTTGGCCGGCGAGCTCGGGCTCCGGCGCCTCGTCCAGCCAGTACCCGCCGCCATTGCTCGGCTCGGACGTCGGCCACAAGTGCGATCCCGGAATCAGCGAGGGCCAGGCCTGTGGATCGTCTGGCGCACAGTCGAGCATCAGGAGCAGCGTGATCGGGCTGCGGCTCCAGTGCAGGAGGTCGCGATGCATACGCGTACCTCGCGAACCTCCGCCGTGATCGATCACCGCATGGTTGTGCCGGTTCGTCACCAGGACCCAGCTCGGCCCCAGGAGCTCTGCTGCTAGACCACGCAGACCGGGCTCCTCGAGTACGGCGGCGATCACCTCACCGGCCGGATCCTCCAACCGGACGGACTCGTCGGCCTGGACCGGACCGGCAGCTGTCGCCAAGGCCTGCGTCAGGTCGCGGCACCGCTCAGGGCCAACCGCGGCCTGTCGTCGGTAGTAGCCCTGGGTCCGGAGTAGATGCTGGGCGGAGTGCACCGAGTTCCTTTCGGAGTCAGGCAGGCAGCTGCCAGCAGACTGTGGCGCAGCCAGTCGTTGGACTGGAGTTCCTGCAACCGGTCGATGGTTCCGTAGTCGAAGACCGGCCACGGGCTCTCGGCGATCGTCCCATGCAGGAGTCCGTGCTCGACGGCTTGCGGCAGGATCTCGCGCTCCAGGCTCTCCCCGCTGCTGTGCTGCCAGCTGAGCCAGCTGTTCCGGTGCAGGAGGTACACGCCGGTCGACGACGCGTGCCGCAACGAGCTCGCGGGAGCCCGGCCGATCGTCTCGCCCCAGTGCGTGACATCGCCCGAATGTGCGTCGACACCGATCAGGCCCGAGTTCTGCACGCTGTCCGGCACCAGCAACTGGTGAACGGGCGCGACGAGGTCGACCGACTGGTACCAAGAGCTCAGGTCGACCGGCACGATCGTGTCCGCGTTCGCACACACGACCCAGCGCGTCCGGGCGGCCTCGACTGCCATCCGCAGCGCCTGGCCCGTCCCGACGAACTCGTCCTCGACGACCCGCACCGACTTGTCGAACTGGGGATACATCAGCCGGAACATCGCAGCCGCCGGCGCGTCACAGATCACCAGCACCTTCGCGCCGTCGGCGAGGAACTGGTCGGCCAGCATGACCATCACGGGCGGGACGTCTGTCAGCGGCACCAGGCTCTTGGGCAGCGAACGCTCGTCGCGCCGCAACCGCTTGTTGTAGCCACCCGCGAGCAGGACGAGAGTCACGTCCCCACGGCTCAACCTCATCTGCTCCTCGACCCCGATCGGGCTGATGTCAGCGGCACGCTGACGGGCTGGCTGAGCTCTGCCCACTGGAGAGTGACCGTGAGTCCCGCTGGGATCTCGTCCATCTCCGCGCACGCTTCCTCAGGGACATGAATCAACAGAACCGGCTGGTCCACGCTGCTGATCTTGACATTGCTGAGTTGGACGCACAGGTCCGCATCGCCGTTGCTCACATCTTCCTGCTCATCGGGGGCTCCGATCAACCAGCTCCGGTCCAACGGCCGGCCCCGCCACGCAAGCCGTACGACGGGTTCCAGCAGGTGCTCCTCACTTTCGTTGCGCACGGCTACTGTCAGGAGCCAGCCCGGCCGGGAGGAGTTACGGGCCCACGCGGACAGCCGCCCGACCGGTTGCACGAGGTCGAGGTTCTGCGCCCGCCGGCGCTCGGCCGCCAGGCCGATGATGCGGAGTTGGTAGGCGAGCACCAGCGTGCTCAACGCGGTGAACAGCGCGCCCGCCCACTCCGACGCCGGACCCGATCTGTCCAGGTTGACCGACGTACTGCTGAACAGGCCGTAGCCCATGATCAGGAAGACCACGAACGCCAGCGTGGCGGCCACGCCGAGGACGCCGTAGAACCACGCCTTGCTGGTCAGCACCCCGAACCATGCCGTCCGCCGGGCGTCGCCACCGTTCACCGGCCGGCCCGGAACTCCACGTGGCACTCGTCGCTCCTCGCGAACAGAAAGTCGGCACTTCCTCTGCGGTCTACATCCGGCGCACAGCCTGTCACGTTACGAGACCGCTCCGACAGGCTTTACCGCGCGGTAGTAGGCGGCGCCTCCGGTTGCTGTGTGTGACACCCGCTGCGTCTTTTGCCGCGACCGTGTCATGGATGGGCTGTGGGATGGGTCACTCGGGGTGAGAACGGGGGTGGTATGGCTGGGTAGCGGGATGAATGCAAGGCGTTATTGCAACGTTCAATTCCGTCGATTTCGTCTCGGTTTCTTGGCTAAACGTGTGATCTTCCGCGGCGGTATGTAACGGAATACACGCAGGTGTTTTCCCAGGCTGGAACGTGGGCAGATGTGCTTATGGCTGTTCCGATGATGAGGAGACCCTGCTTGTCCTCTGCGACCTTGCCTGCCGACGTGAGCGTCATGGACGTCGTACTGCCGCATGAAGTGTCCGCGGTAGCGGATGCCCGTCGCCGTCTGGCCGCCTACCTCAAGCGTTTGCGGGTCGCTGAAACTGCCCGTGACGACGCTCAGCTCGTCCTGTCCGAACTGCTCTCGAACGCGATCCGCTACGCACCGCCACTGCCGGCCGGTGAGGTCCGCGCGGCCTGGTGGATCGACAAGGCCGGCATCCACGTCGAGGTGACCGACGGCTGCGGTGACACCGAGCCGCAGCGGATCAGCGACGCCCACCCCGAGTCGATCGGCGGCCGCGGGCTGGCGATCGTCGACGTACTCACCTCCAGCTGGGACGTCCGCACCACCACCAGCCACCGCACCGTCCACGCGATCATCCCCAGCTGACCCGCCTCCGGGCTGACCCGCCTCCGGGCTGACCCGCCTCCGGGCTGGTCCTTCCCGTCGGTGCGGGTCGGCGGGTTGGCTGTCTTGGGTGCGGGGCTGCAAGACTGCGGGGTATGGGAAAGAAGTCGCGGCAGCGCACCAAGAACACGACGACCGTCACGCTGGATCCGGCCGACCTGGTCGATGTCGGGCCGCGCGAGCCCTGCCCGTGCGGGTCGGGGAAGCGGTTCAAGCAGTGCCACGGCAAGGACCGGGCGCAGGCGGCGGACACGTTCGTGGTGCGGCCGTTCGAGGGCCTGCCGTCCGAGTGTGACCTGATCGCGTTCCGCGAGATCGTCCCGTCCGGTACGGCGGAGGTCGTGCTGACCGGCGAGCACGCGGGCAAGGTCGTCAACCTGGTCACGCTGCTACCGATGGCGATGCCGGGCCTGGTGCGCGACGACGAGTCGATCTGGATCGGCCTGCAAACGCACGCGTCGTCCGGCGACCCGAGCCGCGACCTCGGGCACGCGATCACCGCCGCGCTGGAGACCGTGCCTGGCAACCCGATCCAGCTGGGCGACCTGCTGAAGGACGGCCCGCGGCTGCAGGACCTGATCGACACCTCGAAGCCGATCGAGGTGAAGGTGCACGAGGGCTTCGACTTCTGGATCGGCGAGAACGTCGAGGACCCGACCGGTGAGGTCGCCGCCGGCCTCGAGCGGGCGAACGCCGCCGCGGCGCCGACGGTCCGGCTCGAGTCGGTGGATGCGGCGTACTGGACGCAGATCGGCGACCGCCGCTACCTCCGCTGGGTGATGCCGCACACCGAGGACACCCTGCTGGACGCCCTGGCCCGTCTGCACGCCGCCGGCTCCTCCGCCCTGACCGAAGGCAGCCGCCTCATCGGCTCCTTCCGCGCCCTGGGCGTCCTGGCCCCCGTCTGGGAGCTCCCCGCCGACACCGAGGCAGCCGACGTGGAGAAGCCCGCCGCCGACTTCGCCGCAGCCCTCGAGAAGGCCCTGGCCACCGAGGCCCCCCTCACCACTGAACAACGAGCCGCCCGAGCCGGCCTCTCCAGCCGCCAACTAACCATCCGCTGACCACCCCACCCACCAACCGCCAGCAAACGCAGAAGCCACCCGCCGCCCACCCCGCCAGCGAAGGCAGAAGGCAGGCCCCGGTCACCCCGCCGGTGCACGCAGAAGGCACGCGCCGGTCACCCTGCCGCCTTCGGCGAAGAACCGGCGCCGGGTGGCTCCCCAAGGCGCGCGCCGGTGACCCCGCCGCCGGTGTAGTACCGGCACAGGGCGGCTCCCTCATGGAGCCAGGAACTCATGCGGCGCCCGGTCGCGCATCGCGCGGCCGGGCGCTGCTGATTTGTGCCGGTGAGGGCGGGAGGCACGCGGGGGTGACCCCGCCGGTGAGGCGCCCGCCAGTCACCCCGCAGCCGACGGCTAAGCACCAGCGTCGGGCGGCTTAGAAGGCGCGCCGGTCACCCTGCTGCCTATGGCGATGCACTGGCGCTGGGTGGCTCGCCAAGGCGCGTGCAGGTCACCCCGCCGCGGACGGCGAGGAACCGGCGCCGGGGCGGCTCCTTCGTGGAGCCGGGACTTGTGCAACACCCGGTCGGGCATCGGGCGGCTGGGTGCTGTTGGTTTGTGCTGGCGCGACTCGGTTAGGTGCGGTGGGCAACGTTGTGGTCTAGGCCGGGAGGCGGGGGCGCGCCTGCTACCGGGTAACGTGGACGGCCCAAGTCCTGCTGACGGGGGAGCAACAGGGCCTGGGCCTAGGCATGAAGAGTACTCAGATTGGTCTTCCGCCACAAGCCCCGATTTCACTCCGCGTGTCGTTGGGCTTACCGGGGCAGTCCAGTACCCGTCCGGTCACGCTCAGCCTGCCGCGAGTGGGGCGCGCAGAACCGGGCAGGACATGCAGCGCGGACCACCTCGACCGGAGCCCAGCTCCGAGCCGGAGATGCGGATGACATCGATCCCAGACTCCTCGAGTC
Source organism: Kribbella sp. NPDC050820 (assembly GCF_040653975.1). NCBI lineage: Bacteria > Bacillati > Actinomycetota > Actinomycetes > Propionibacteriales > Kribbellaceae > Kribbella > Kribbella sp. NPDC050820. The sequence goes on along the minus strand of NZ_JBFAHB010000015.1, from coordinate 46,924 downwards.
GCGCGTTCGTCTCGACCGTCCGCTCGTACGCGATACACACCCGCGGCGCGACCGCGAGAGTGTTGTTCCCGTCGTCCCACTGCTCCCGTTCGGCGGTGACGGGGTCTAGACCAGTGTCGATCCGCCGGAGCGTGTCGATGCCCAGCGCCTTCGCCGCCGCAACGAGGAACGGCTCAGGCTCCGCGACATGCAGCTGGTCCCCGTCCGTGGTGACCGCGTGCGCCCGCATCTCCTCGGCCATGTTGGGATACATCAGTACGGCGTCGACGTCGACCATCGTGCAGACGGTGTCGAGATGCATCGTCGCGCGCTGCTGAGCAATCGGTACGGCGAGCACCGTGTGCACCAGTCCCTTCGCGAACACACGCCGCGCCAACCGCTCCACCCCGGCCGGTGTCGTCCGCTCGCCGACGCCAACGGCCAGCACGCCCGGACCGAGGGCCAGAACGTCCCCGCCCTCGACGTGTTCGAGCTGGTGGTCGTAGACCTTGTCCGCGCCGGCGAACCGTGGATGGAAGCGGTAGATCAGCTCGGTCAGCTGGGTCTCGCGGACCCGGGCCGGCATCGCCAGCGAGGTCACCGCGACCGAGTCCCTGATCCAGACACTCGAGTCCCGGGTGAAGAGCAGGTTGGGAAGCGGATCGATGAGGAAATCCTCATGCTCCAGCAGCGACGTGACTAGACCACCTGCGCGCACCTCGTCGTTCCGGACGCCGGCCATCAGCGCCTCGGCCAGGCGGGCCGGATCGAGGTCGCTCAAGGCCGAGCGAAGGTAGTCGCGCAGGGTGTCGCCGAGCCGGAGGTCCTCAGTGGTCCCGGTGACCGCGACCGACCGCGCCTCGGGGTCGCTGAGCGCCTCGGTGAGCAGCTCGCCGAGGTAGAGCACCTCGACGTCGCGGTCGCGCAGCGCCTGGGCGAACGCGTCGTGCTCGTCCTGCGCCCGGCCGACCCACGGGATGCCGTCGAAGAGCAGCTTGTCGTTGTTCCGCGGGGTGAGCCGGCGGAGCTCGTTGCCCGGCCGATGCAGCATCACTGTCCGCAGCGGTCCGACCTCACTGTCGACGCCGTACGCCTTGCCGACTTCCTGGGTCTCGGTCATCCGCCTGTCCCTTCTCCGGTCGTCCCAACCACGCTACGGCAGCCGCGTCCTCCGCGCCGGATGCCGCTCCGATCTGTCTGATTGTCCGACAATATGCCTGAATGGCCAAGCTCCGGCCGGCCCGGCTGCGGACTCTCGCCAGAGAAGATGCCCTGATCGGCCACCGGGCCTCCCGGGTTTTCCACAGGTCGTACGAAAGAACGAGATATCCACAGTCGCCCGGAACTGACGAGGTCGATCGGCTGCGGAGGAACTAGGCTGCGGTGCTGTGTCCGGTCATGACCTGCCTTCCGAGCCCTTCGAGCGAGCCGTCGCCTGCGTGATCCCGGCGAAGGACGAAGCGGAGCGGATTGCGGCCACGGTGGACGCGGTGCACAAGATCATCGGGGTGGACCTGGTCGTGGTCGTCGACGACGGCTCCGCGGACGGTACGGCGGAGGCCGCCGAGCGCGCCGGCGCGGTCGTGGCCCGGCACGAGCGGAACCGGGGGAAGGCGGCGGCGATGGAGACCGGAGCGGCGGCGGTCGCGGAGCGGGACGGCGCGCGAGCGCGGCACCTGCTGTTCCTCGACGCCGACCTGACCGACTCCGCGACCGCTGCCGCGCCGCTGATCGAGCCGGTGCAGACCGGCAAGGCGGACATGACGATCGGCACGCTGCCGGTGCAGCTGCGGCCGGACGGTTCAAAGGCCGGCGGTCACGGGTTCGTCGTCAAGCTCGCGCGGGCCGGGATCGAGGAGGCGACCGGCTGGTCCCCGGAGCAGCCGCTGTCCGGTCAGCGCTGCCTGACCCGGGTCGCCTTCGACGCCGCCGTACCGCTCGCCCCAGGGTTCGGCGTCGAGACCGCGCTGAGCATCGATCTCGGCCGCAAGGGCTTCCGCATCCTCGAGGTGCCGATCGACGTCAAGCACCGGGCGACCGGCACCGACCTGCGCGGCCAGTTACACCGCGGCCGGCAGTTCCTGCACGTCCGTCGTGCCCTCGCCGCGCGCAGCGCCCTGCCGGAGACCGGAGGGCCGTCGCTGCGCAGTCTGATCCCGCGGAAGCCTTCGCGATGAGCACCGACACAACTGACGCCAGCGCCGACCCCAAGCTTGCAGAGCGGTACGGTCGCCGCGCGGTCGCGCTCTACCTGGCCTGTACGGCGCTCATCGTGGCCGTCGGCCTGCTCGGCCCGTCCGTGGTCGTGCTGACCCTGACCAACCGGCACACGTGGCTGCCGTCGTACTGGTTCGACTCCAAGCCGAACGACTGGCTCGTCACGATGATGATCTACGTCGCCATCCTGCTCGGCGGGTACGGCGTCTACCTCGCGACCAAGGCGCTCAAGCACGGCTGGGCCCCGCGCGTCGACCGCTTGGTTGCCCTAGGCATCGGCACGACGCTGGCCATCACGCTGGTCCCGCCGATGGCGTCCGGCGACGTGCTGATCTACGCGGCGTACGGCCGGATCATGTCACTCGGCGGCGACCCGTACACGATCTCCCCGGCGGACACGATCCGGCTTGGGTACGACCCGGTGATCGCCGCGACCGAGCGGCCGTGGCAGGGCGCGAAGAGCGTCTACGGCCCGATCGCGACCTGGGTGCAGTGGCTCTCGTCGCTGATCGGCGGCGACTCGGCGCAGCTGACGGTCTGGATGCTGCAGCTGTCCGTCGCGATCAGCCTGATCGTCACCGGGCTGGTGCTGCTCAGGCTGGTCGGCAACAACCTGCCGAACCGGCGGCGCGTGGTGATGCTGGGGCTGGCCAACCCGTTGATCCTCTGGACGGTCCTGGCCGGTGCGCACAACGACGCGATCGCGGTGATGTTTGCGGTGCTCGCGCTGTGGCTGTTCCGGCGGCACGTGTTCTGGGCGGGCATCCTGATCGGCGTCGCGGGCTGTACGAAGCTGTCCATCGGGCTGGTCGGTGTGGCGATGCTGTGGGCGCTGCACAAGGACCGGCGGAAGGCTGCGATCTTCTGCGGCGGCGGTGCGCTGGCGATGGGCGGGCTGTACGCGTTCGTCGGTCTGCAGGCCTTCCAGCAGGCCCGGTCGCAGACGTCGTTCATCTCGACCGGCACGCCGCACAAGGTGCTGCTGAGCTTCTTCGACCTGTTCCTGCCGGGGCCGCTGGTGCGGACGTTCCTGGCGATCATCGCGTGGCTCGGCCTGATCGTCGTCGCGATCCTGCTGTCCCAGGTGTTCCCGAAGTCGCTGGTGCCGCAGACGCATCCGGACGACCCGACCCCGGCCGCGATCCGGTACACCGCGATCTACGCGATCGCCTGGATCCTGACGGCGATGTACTCCCTGCCCTGGTACGACCTGATCGCCTGGGTCGCGCTGGCGGCAGTGGCGGCGTCGAAGGTGGACGGGCTGATGGTCATACGCACGACCATGCTCGCGATCGCCTACGTCCCTGGCCGAGATCCGAACGCTCGCCAGGTGGCGGCCAGCCTGTCCGACTCGCTGGAGTGGTTCAGCGCCCGCCTGCGCGACACGATCTGCCCGGCGATCGAGTTGGCGGTGCTGATCGGGCTCATCGTGTGGGCCCGGCGCGGTGGCGCCCAGTGGTGGCCGTACGACTGGCCCCGCCGCCGGCAGAAAGCCGTGCCAGAGAAGGCCGAAGCACACTAGTCTCGCCGGGTGGAGAAACTGGTTGGGGCGGGCGACTTCGTGCGCGGCGAGCCGAACGACTACGTGGAACAGCTGCGGAACGAGTCGATGACGGTCGGGACGTATTCGATCCCGGCCGGGGGTGTGGACGACCAGCTGCCGCATCGCGAGGACGAGATCTACGTCGTCACGACCGGCCGGGCGACGTTGGTGACGCCGGGCAAGAACACCCCGGTCGAGCCGGGCGACGTGCTGTTCGTCCCGGCCGGGGAGGAGCATCGGTTCACCGACATCACCGAGGACCTGGCGCTGCTGGTGTTCTTCGCTCCTCCCTACACCGGGCGGGGATAGCGCGGGCGGTCGGGCTCAGCGCCAGAGCGGCTCCGCGGCGGCCACCGCTCGGGCGAGGACGGCCTTGACCGGTTGCTTGAGCTCGGCCGCGGCTGCCACCACGTCGTCGTACTCGGGCTGCACGTTGACGACCTGGCCGTCGTACCGGGCGATCTTCACGCTGATCTGCTGGCCGTCGACCTCGACCGTGCTGAACTCGCGGTCGGCGGCGTGCTTGCTGATCGGGAACTCGCGCAGGCCGATCGCCGTGGTCTCGGTCAGGATCACCCGGCGCACCGCGTCGGCGTTCGTGCTGCTGACGAGGACCGAGAGGGTGTGGGCCGGGCGGCCCTTCTTCATCAGGATCGGGGTCAGCCAGGCGTCGGCCGCCCCGGCCTCGAGCAGGCGGGCGAGCGTCTGCGGCCACAGCCGCGGGTCGAGGTCGTCGACGTTGGTCTCGTAGACGAGCTCGGTGGCCGGGCGGTCGCTGGTCTCGCCGACGACGACACGGACGACGTTCGGCACCTCGACCGGGTCGCGGCCGCCGGCGCCGACGCCGGTCCGGGTGATCCGCATCGGCGGCATCATCCCGAACTCGTCGGCCAGCGAGGCGAGCAGCGCGGCCCCGGTCGGCGTGGTCATCTCGTACGGCGCGGTGCCGCCGACGACCGGCGCGCCGGCCTCGGACAGCAGATGCAGTACGGCGGGACCGGGCACCGGAATGCCTCCGTGCTGACCGCGAACCTGCCGCCCACCACCGAGCGCGATCGTCGACACCACGACCCGCTCCAACCCGAGTGAGGCGGACGCCGCGGCGACCCCCACGATGTCCGCGATCGCATCCAGCGCACCCACCTCATGAAAGTGCACCGCATCCGGCTCAACCCCATGAGCAGACGCCTCCGCCCGAGCCAACCGAGCAAACGTATCCAGCGCCCTGGCCCGAACCGCCTCCTCCAGCTCAGCCCGCTGCAGCAACTCCCGCACATCCGCCCAAGCCCGAGTCGGACCATGAGCATGCCCATGCCCAACCGCCTGCTCGGAGTGGCGCTCCTCGCTCGACCCGGCGTCGCCGGTGTCGGTGGGATTGGTGGGGTCGGACGAGGCTCCGGCGTGCCCGGCTGCGCCCGGCTCGTTGCCGTGTCCGGCGTGCCCATGTCCGTGCCCGTGACCGGCGGAGTGCCCGTGGCCGTGGCCGGCATCCGGGATGGTTTCCGGGTGCGGCGTGCCTTCGACGCGGACGGTGGCTTTGGTGGCGGCTATCTGGTGCCGGGAGGTTTGCTCGACGGTGACGGACAACGACGAGTCCACGGCGGACACCGCGGAGTTCACCACCGCCAGATCGGCGCCTGCGTCCAGGAGGGCGCCCAGGAGCATGTCACCGGAGGCTCCGGCGGCGCAGTCGATCCAGGCGATCCTCACCGGTTCTCCTTGGTCTCACGCGGTGCCGAGCGTCGCGCCACGCGGGCCGCGAAGACGCCGGCCCCGAAGCCGTTGTCGATGTTCACCACGGTCACACCCGGCGCGCACGAGTTGAGCATCCCGAGCAACGCCGCGACGCCGCCGAACGAAGCGCCGTACCCGACCGACGTCGGTACGGCGACCAGCGGCACCCCGACCAGCCCGCCGATGACACTCGGCAGCGCCCCCTCCATGCCTGCGACCACGATCAAGCAGTCCGCAGCGTCCAGGCGCTCCCGGACCCCCATCACCCGGTGCAGCCCCGCCACGCCCACATCGTTGATCACATCCACCTCGGCCCCGAAGACCCGAGCCGTGGTCGCCGCCTCCGCCGCGACCGGCGCATCCGACGTGCCGGCCGCCACCACGGCGACCGTCCCGCGCAGCACGGGCGGCTCACCGAGCACCGCCGTACGGCCGACCGGATCGATGACCGCGGTCGGCAGGGCGGCGGCAACGGCCTCCTGCGCCTCGACGCTCAGGCGGGTGGCCAGTACGGCGTGCGTCGGGTGGGTGGCGTGCAGCGTGCGCAACAGTTCCACCACCTGGACAGGTGTCTTGCCGGCGCCGTAGACCACCTCGGCATCGCCGGTGCGCTCCAGTCGGTCGGTGTCGAGCCGCGCGTATCCGAGGTCGTGGACGCCCGGTTGTGGACCTGGATCAGGCAAATGTGTCACGTCGTGAATCTACGTTGCTCCTGACACCACCTCGTCGTCTGGTCCACCAAGCATCACCATGCGAACACTCTCCGCAATCACCTGAATACTCAGCTATGACGAGGAATGCTTTAGGCTTCCGTGCGTGTCTTCGTCGTTAGCCGGTGCATTCGGGATCGCCGCCTTGTTCGTGGCGGTCCTCGCCCTGGTGTTCGCCATTCAGGCGTTGCGGGGGCAGTCCGCGGCCGCCAAATCGGCCAAGCTGCCCGCAACCCCCAGCCCCGAACCTGAGCAGCAACCCCAGCAGCCGGAAGGCAAGCCGGGCACGGTCCGGTCCGAGCTGAAGAAGCTGGGCAAGGACCTCGAGGTGACCCGCGGCGAGCTCCGCGAGACGCTGCAGCACCTGGCAGTGGTCCGGTACGACGCTTTCGGTGACACCGGCGGCAAGCTGTCGTGGTCGATGGCGATCCTGGACGACAACGGCGACGGGGTCGTGCTGACGTCGATCAACAGCCGGACGGACGCCCGCACGTACGCCAAGGAGGTCAAGGCGTTCGCCAGCGATGCGAAGCTGTCCCCCGAGGAGGACGAGGCGATCGAGACCCTCCGCAAAGAGGCCGGCCCGACCGTAGAGGGCTGACGGCGCTTCGGCACAGACGGGCTAGCGGCGCTTCGGCACCCGAGCCACGAGCGCGCCGGCCTCGATCTCCGCGGTCAGTGACCGCCCAGGCCCGATCGGGTCGCCGTCGAGCTGCCGCTGGACGTCGACCGCCGCAGTGATCTCCACCTTCCGCCCGGTGAACCGCTCCAGGTACATGTCGGTCCGGTTCGTCCGCGTCATCAGCCGCCAGACCACGATCGGCCACTGGGTCACCCGCCGCGGCGCGATCACCACCACGTCGAGCAGCCCGTCGTCCGGCCGAGCGTCCGGGAGCAGCGGGATGTTGGCCTGCAGCATGCCGACGTTGCCGACCACCACGGTCCGCACCCGGCGCTCCAGCACCACGTCCTCGTCGAGCTCGATCCGGACCCGGACCGACGGGTGGTTGATGTTCTTCGCCGCCGACACCAGGTACGCCGTCCAGCCGATCTGCCGCTTCAGGTGCGGCGGCGCGTCGGAGATGATCGCCGCGTCCAGCCCGAGCCCGGCCATCACCGCGAACCGGTCGGTGTCCAGCTCGTCGCCGTGCACCTTGACCAGGTCGATCCGCCGGTCCCGGCCCTCCAGGATCCGCTCCAGCGCGTCGTCCAGGTCGAGCGGGATGTGCAGGTTCCGGGCCAGCAGGTTGCCGGTGCCGGCCGGAATCACGCCGACCGGGATCCCGGTGTGCGCCAGCGCCGCGCAGACCACCCGCACGGTCCCGTCGCCACCGGCGACCAGCACCAGGTCCGACTCGTGCTCGATCGCCCGCTTGGCCATCGCGTTCCCGGCGTCGTCCTCGCGCGTCTCCAGCCACAGCGGGTCGTCGAACCCGCGGACCGCCAGCGCCCGGGTCACCTTCCGCCGGAACGCGACCCCGTCGCCGACCTTGATCGGGTTCACGATCACGGCGGCCTTGGGCGGGATCGTCGTACCGTCGTCCTCGGTCGGGGTACGACGCCGCCGCCGCCGCAGCCCGGGCCGGAGCCCGAACCCGATCGACGTCGCGGTCAGGATCGCCAGCCCGAGCGCCCAGCCGCCGAGCACGTCGGACACGTAGTGCACGTTGAGCGCGACCCGGTCGGCCGAGGCGATCCACACCACCGCGATCGTGGGCAGCATCACCAGCAGCCGAAACCGGCGCCGCCACCCCCGGACCGACGGCAGTACGACGCCCAGCGCGCCGGCCATCACGAACGCGGCGGCGGCGTGGCCGGAGACGTACGACCAGCCCTCGGTCTCCACCAGCATCTGGGCCGGACGGGGCCGGTCGAAGAGGTGCTTGACCGTGTGCACCAGGACGAGCTCGGTCGCGGCCGAGACGAGCAGCCAGATCGTCAGCAGCCGGGCCCGCCGGTGCCAGAGGTACACCGCGACGACCACGATCACCGCCCGCATCGCCCAGGGCAGGAATACGTCACCGATCACGTGCCAGAAGTCCACCGTGTTCGGGTGGGTGGCGCCGTACTCCGCGGCGCGGTCGGCGACGGACTGGTCCCAGCGCTCCAGCGGTGCCCAGTGGTTGGCGACCAGGAGCGTGAGCAGGGTGAACGGCAGCGCACCCAGCACGACCGTGAACGCACGGCCGACGTGACTGGGTGGATGGTGGTTCATGACCCGCGCGATTCCCCCTCGAGTGACAGTGCGTCAACCACATCATCCCGAATAGACTTCGCCCCTTCTGACACGCCCCGATACCCTCGTCGTGTGATTGACGCGAAACTGCTCCGTGAGAACCCCGATGTCGTGCGTGCGGCCCTGACCAAGCGCGGCGAGAGTACGGACCTGGTCGACCAGATCCTGGTCGCCGACAGTGAGCGTCGATCGTCCATCTCCGCGTTCGAGGCGCTGCGGGCCGAGCAGAAGGGGCTCGGCAAGCAGGTCGCCCAGGCCAAGGGCGACGAGCGGGCCGCCCTGCTGGAGCGGACCAAGACCCTGGCCGCCGAGGTGAAGGCCACCGAGGCCAACGCGAACGACGCCGAGCGCCGGTTCGACGACCTGGCCCGCGCGCTGCCGAACCTGGTGTCCGACGAGGCGCCGGTCGGCGGCGAGGACGACTACGTCGTGGTCGAGGAGATCGGCAAGCCGCGCGACTTCGCCGCCGAGGGCTTCGAGCCCCGCGACCACCTCGAGCTGGGCGAGCTGCTCGGCGCGATCGACATGGAGCGCGGCGCGAAGATCTCCGGCTCGCGGTTCTACTTCCTCAAGGGCGCCGGCATGCTGCTGCAGCTGGGCATGCTCCAACTGGCGATCCAGCAGGCGGTCGAGGCCGGCTTCACCCCGATGATCACGCCGACGCTGGTCAAGCCCGAGGTGATGGGCGGCACCGGCTACCTGTCCGCGCACGACGACGTCTACCGGCTCGCCGACCCGGACCTCTACCTGGTCGGTACGTCGGAGGTGTCGCTGGCCGGCTACCACATGGACGAGATCCTCGACCTGTCCGACGGCCCGGTCCGGTACGCCGGCTGGTCGTCCTGCTACCGCAAGGAGGCCGGGTCGCACGGGAAGGACACCCGCGGGATCATCCGCGTCCACCAGTTCGACAAGGTCGAGATGTTCTCCTACTGCAGCCTGGAGGACGCCGCCGCCGAGCACCTGCGGCTGCTGAACTGGGAGAAGGAGATGCTCGACAAGATGGAGCTGTCCTACCGGGTGATCGACACCGCGACCGGTGACCTCGGCATCTCGGCGTACCGGAAGTTCGACTGCGAGGCGTGGGTGCCGACGCAGGGCCGGTACCGGGAGCTGACCTCGACGTCGAACTGCACCGACTTCCAGGCCCGCCGGCTGAACATCCGGCACCGCGACGCCGACGGCAAGACCCGGCCGGTCGCGACGCTGAACGGGACGCTGGCCACCACCCGCTGGATCGTCGCCATCCTGGAGACGCACCAGCTGGCCGACGGCTCGGTCCGGGTGCCGACCGCACTGCGTCCGTACGTCGGTGGTCGTGAGGTCCTCGAACCGGTCGGCAGATGACGGACACCCCGCGGCCGACGGCCGTTGCCCTGGACATCGATGGCACCCTGCTGGACCACGACGAGCTGCTCTCCGAGGCGGTGGTCGACGCCGTACGTCGTACCGCCGCCGAGGTGCCGGTGATCCTGGCCACCGGGCGGGGCTGGCAGACCACCCGGCCGGTCGCCGAGCGACTCGGCCTGGCCGCCGGCGCGTTGGTTGTCTGTAGCAACGGTGCGCGGACGATGCGGTTCCCGGCCGGCCAGGTGGTGGACGAGCGGACCTTCGACCCGACCACGGTGATCGCGTCGGTGCGCAAGCACGCGCCGAACGCCCGGATGGCGGTCGAGGAGTACGACGGCAGCTACCTGGTCACCGCGCCGTTCCCGGACGGCGACCTCGGGTACGACGCGCAGATCCGGGTGGTCAGCGACGACCAGCTCGCGCCGGAACCCGTGACCCGGTTGATCATCCGGGACCCGGAGCAGTCGGAGGCGGACTTCGTCCACCTGGCGGAACGCCTCGGCCTGCACGGCGTCAGCTACTTCGTCGGCTGGACCGCATGGCTGGACATCGCCCCGGAGGGCGTGGACAAGTCGACCGGCCTGAAGGTCGCGCTCGCACAGTACGACCTGGACCGCTCCGGCCTGGTCGCGATCGGTGACGGACGCAACGACATCGAGATGCTGACGTACGCCGGTCTCGGCATCGCCATGGGGTCCGCGCCGGACGAGGTGAAGGCCGCCGCCGACGAGGTGACCAAGTCGGTCCAGGACGACGGCGTCGCCGCTGTCCTCAACCGTTGGTTCTGACCCACGGTTCCAGTTCAGCGCACCCCGGCAGCGACGCCAACCCTTTCGGTCGCCGTCGAAAGGCTTGACAGTTGTCCAGGGCAACCGAAAGGCCCGGAATCCCTGTTTTCGCAGGGTTTCCGGGCCTATACCGTTGGTGTCCGATAGTCCGCTGGCGGGCCGAGTATCGGGTCAGGCGACTCGGCTGCTGCCGGTCCGGCGCTGCTGGCGTTGCTGGTCGACGACCGTGTCGAAGGCGTCCAGGACGGCGTTGACGGCCGGTCGCGGACGCGGGGTCTTGACGGCCGGGCTCTGGCCGCGGCGGGCGCGACGCAGGTGCCGCTTCACCGTCGAGAGCGAGCAGCCGAGCCGCATGGCCAGCGACTCCAGGCTGTCGTTCGGGTACTGGGTCCGCAGCCGCAGCACCTCTTCGTGGCTGACCGGCCGGCGGGTCCCACGGGCCCCGGCGAGCTGGTCGAAGTCGTCGGCCTGCACCTCGACGTCGAGCAGGTTGCGCATCGAACGCCGTTGTACAGCAGTGGTTCCGGCGACGAAGCCGCTCACGTCGTGCTCGGCGACCGCGCTGTACAGGCAGTCGGTGAACAGCGGACACGAAGCGCACAGGGCCTTCGCCTCCCGGACGAGCTGCTCGTACCGCTCGCGGGTCCGCCGGGTGGCGGAGGCGGGCGGCGGCTCTTCCATCAGCCGGTGCTGGAAAATGTCCGACCGGGCGATGCAGCCGGTCATTGCCCCTTCCGTGGTGGAAGATGTGTCGACAGCGGCTCGGGAACTGCTGCCCCCTGATCCCGCTAGATTGGCGCTGTTGACGGTCATGTGGCTCCCCAAGTATCAGGACCCGAATGAACGAACGATGAACGTCGTTCGGCCACGCGGATCCACTAGCTGATGGACCGACGAACTGTTGCCGACCCACCGTGTCGTCCCGAACGGGACGCACCGATCCATAACTGTTGACGCCGCTCCTGTGGTTTTGGTTGCAGCCAATTCCACAACAGTTTTTCGACGTTTGTGTGTGCTTCCAGGGTGGGGCTGCATCAGTCGCGCTGATCCAGAACAGGCTTACGACGCGGTCGCGTCGCCCCCGGTTCCCCGCCAGACCACCGCATGAAATCATGCGTAAACCGTGCTGCGCAGGGGAACTTGCTGCCTTTGCAGCATCCTGCCGTAACGGTCTGGTGACGTTGTTCAAGGCTCAATCAGATTGGTCAGAAACGTCTGAAACCGCCGTCTGATCGCTTGCGCCGGACGTGCTGGGAGGGGTAATGAGCATTCCTCACCCGGCCGGATACGGTGGCCTGGTGACGGCACCCGACGACCCGCGCCCGCCCCGTCTGATCGCCACCGATCTTGACGGAACCTTAGTACGCAGCGACGGAACGATCTCCGATCGCACTCGTTCGGCTGTGCTCGCGGCGCAGCACGCGGGAAGTGTTTTCGTGATGGTCACCGCCCGTCCACCTCGCTGGCTGCACGACCTGGCCGACCTGGTCGGCGAGCACGGGGTCGCGATCGTTGCCAACGGCGCTATTTTGTACGACGTCGTCCGCCGGCAGCCGATCCGGACCCGGATGATCGACCCGGCGGTCGCGCTCGAGGTCGCGCAGGCGATCCGCGCCGAGATTCCCGAAGTGGAGTTCGCGATCGAGCGCTCCAACCGCTATGGACAGGAGCCGCAGTACCTGAACCGCTGGCCGAAGCCCGACGACACGTTGGTCGCCGCCATCGACGTCCTGCTGTCCGAACCGGCCGCGAAACTGCTCGTCCGGCACCCGAGCTTTCACTCCGACGAGTTGCTCGCGCGCATCAATCCCTTGGTGGCCGGGCGGGTCACGGCCAGCCACAGCGGCGGCACCAGCCTGGTGGAGATCTCCGCGAGTGGCGTGTCGAAGGCGGCCATGCTGGCCGATTTCGCTGCATCGCAAGGGATTGCGGCTAACGATTCGATCGCTTTCGGTGACTCGATCAACGACCTGCCGATGCTCGCCTGGGCCGGTACGTCGTACGGCGTGGCGAACGCGCACGCCGAAGTCCTCGCCGTGGTTGACGAAGTGTGCCCCACAAACGACGAGGACGGCGTCGCCGCCGTCCTCGAAGAGTTGTTTCAGCCTTTGAATTAAGGCGTTACAGATACATCCCGCCGCTGCCCGGGCCGTCGGTGTTGTTGGCCCGCGGCGCGCCGGGGAAGCCGGCGGCTTCCTCGCCGTGCATCTGCTGGCCGCCGGGGAGCGCGCGGCGCATGCCTTCCAGTTGCTGGCGGGCCGCCATCTGCTGGGCGAACAGCGCCGTCTGGATGCCGTGGAACAGGCCCTCCAGCCAGCCGACCAGCTGGGCCTGCGCGATCCGCAGCTCGGCCTCGGTCGGCACGGTGTCGTCGGTGAAGTCGAGGCTGAGCCGTTCCAGCTCGTCCACCAGCTCCGGCGCCAGGCCGCTCTCGAGCTCCTTGATGGAGACCTCGTGGATCGACTTCAGGCGCTGCCGGGAGGCTTCGTCGAGCGGTGCCGACTTCACCTCCTCGAGGAGCTGCCGGATCATGTTCGCGACCCGCATCACCTTGGCCGGCTGCTCGACGAGCTCGGTCACCGACCGGGGCTCGTCCTGCTCGTCGTGGTCGCTGTCGGAGCGCGGCGGCCCCTCGACGGCCATGCCGTCCGGCCCGACGATCAGCACCTTGCCGTCCTCGGTCCGCGCCCCGGCCATCGGAACTTCCTGGCCCTCGCTGCTGCTCTCGGTCATCTGCCCATCCTAGGCTCCCCTTTTCGGGGTTCGCGGGCGGGCTGTGGACAAACTCGACGCGACTACGTGGAGCGAGCGCGGTGCCGCCGTACTGCGTCCCGGTTGGCGCAGGCGGGGCTGCAGTAGCGCTGCCGGCCGGTGCGGGACAGGTCGGCGTAGACGTTGCCGCAGCCGTCGGTCGCGCACCGGCCGAGCCGGCTGATGCCGCGGCCCGCGAGGTGCAACGCCGTACCGGTGCTGATCAGGGTCGCGACCAGTCGCCCGACCGGGACCTTGTCCGGCCGGTAGTGCACGTGCCAGCCGTCGCCGGCGTGGTTGGTCAGCCGTGGATGCTCGGTGTACTTGGCCAGCATCGCGTTGATCAGGTCGACGCGGGACTGCTCGTCCTTGGCGTCGACCACTTCGAGCCACTCGTCCAGCGCAACCCGTACGGCGGCCAGGTCCGCAGCCGTCACGCGGCGCTCCCGCACCAGCCGGCTCTCGACACCGCTCTCCTCGCAGCGCTCGGCCAACTCCTCGGGCGTGTTCGCCGGTCGCGTGACCAGGTTGACGGCCAGCAGGACCGCGTCGGCCCCGTAAGGGTTGAGGTGCATAATGGCATTACATCACGATGGATCCATGACAGCCAGACGCGAAGCCCACCGCCATCGCTGGACGGTGGCGTCCTCCCATCAGGTCAGCGAAGGCCTGGTCGTCTACCAGCGGTGTGCCTGCGGCCAGTGGAGAGTCACGAGCACACCGCCGTGCCCGGTCGCCTACCCCGAGCTCGCGCTAGTCGATGCGGCTGACCATCGGTAGCCGCGACCGCGTCAGCAGCCAGGCGAGCAGCCCGGCAAACAGCGGTACGGCGACCACGATGCCGCCGATCTCCAGCCACGGCACCACGAAATGCGGTGATCCGAAGGCCGCGTGCGCTGTGTAGCCGTACAACGCGCCGACACCGACACCCAGCACACACCCGAGTTGTCCCAGCACCCACGCCTGTGCGGCCGCCAGGTTCCTGCGCCGGCGCGGTTGCGCACCGATCGCGGCGAGCGTCGCGAGGTCGGCCCGGCCTTCGGCGGCAGACAGCGACACCGAGATCGCCACGCCGAGCAGCGTGACCACGGTCGCCGCCGTCAGGATGCCGATCAGGAACTTGCGTGCGGGACTCTGGTACCCCTGCTCGATGGTCAGCAGGTCGTCGCGTCCGAGCAGCCGATGCGCCGCGGCCAGCTGGTCGTCGGTCGGCGTACGGCTCAGCTCGTACTCGACGCTGATCGTGTTGATGGTGCCGAGTTTGGCGGCCGCATCCGGGCTGATCAGCGCGTTGGCCCGCAGCAGCCGAATCGCGGGTACGCCGCCGGCGTAGACAGCCGGGTGGCGGGCGACCCGCTTGCTGCTGGTCGGGGTGTCGCTGATCAGCTCGACGGTGTCCTTGGTGGTCAGGTCGGACCTGGGCAGCAGGATCCGGCCCGCACGCAGCTCTGCGGCCGCGCGCTCGAGGCCGGCGAACTTCGCGACGTACGCCGGATCGACCACGAGCAGACTGAATCCGGCCTCGCCGACGGCCGTCTCCGGCGCGCGGGCGATGATCGTCGGCACGTACTCGCCGATCGGCTTGACCCCCGGTGCGGTGACGGTGCCGACGCGGAAGGTCTGCTCGGTCGGCAGCAGCGACGCGATCCGCTGCTCGGTGGCGGTCGAGTAGGGCACCGAACCAGATCCCCCGGTGTCGAACTGGACCGTCGCGTTACCCGACCGTCCCTCCGGCGTGTAGTCCTTCGCCTCCGCGGCGATCGCGTTCGATGCTGCGAAGGCGACCGCCGCCGTACTGGCGACGGCCATCATGATCGCCGCGGTGGCCGGTCCGGTGCGGTGGCGGTGCCGGGCTGCGTCGCGCAGCGCCAACCGGCCGCTCAACGGCAGGCGGCCGGCGAGGCCTGCGAGCTTGCCGACCAGGTTGGGGAGCATCCAGACCAACCCTGCGATGACCGCTGTGATCCCCAGTAAAACAAGGGCAATCGGGCCGGCTGGCGTCACCGTCGCCTGGTAGTCGGCATCCGACGGCAACGTCCGTCGCGCCTCAGCGAGCGCCGACGCGAGCATCGTGCTGCCTATCAGCACCGATGCGACACCCGCGATCACCATGACCACAGCAGGCTTGCGGATCTTCGCCGTACCGACGGTCGCGGCGAACCGTCCGGCCAACGCGGCCAGCGGCGCCTGTCGACCAGCGCTCACCGCCGGGACGACGGCAGCGGCAAGACCGGCGAGCACGCCGAGCAGCGCGATCACGATCACGCTGACCCACGGGATCTGCCAGGAGAGGAACAGCGTCGAGTTCATCCGTTCCCACCAAGGCTTCCCGGCGACCAGTACGACGGCCGCCAGCAGCACGCCTGCGGTCACTCCGACCACACCGGCGAACAGGCCTTGCAGCAGGACGATCCGCCGTACGTCGCGCGCCGTACCGCCGGTCGCCATCACCAGGCCGAGCTCGCGGGTCTGCCGCCGGGCGCCGACCGCGAACGCGGTCCCGGCGAGCAGCACGATCTCCAGCACGCCGAGTCCGATCGCCAGCGCCATTGCGGCGTACGGGCCGATGTCGCCCGATCCGCCGCCATACATCTCCGGCGGCGGGTTCAAGATATTTGCCCGCGGCAACAGGAACAGGCCGGTGTTGCGGAGCGGTGCGGCCAGGCTGGTTGCGTCGACCGCGTCGGGAAGGTCGACCAGGTACTGGACGGAAGACGTCGGGTCGACCGTGATCAACGGCGTGCCGGGCGTCGCCAGAACAGTCCGCGCGTGCGGCCGGTTCGTCGGCCGAACGATCCCGACGACCTGGTACGACGCTCCTTCCGCGCTACGCACCGTCGCACCGTCGAGTTCGCTGATGCCGAGGTATTTCGCCAGCGACGGCGAGATCGCGACCTCCGACGGCGACGCGGGGAGACGCCCTTCGTCGAGCCGGGTCAGGTCCCTCGCGAGCGGGCTGCTCGCATCACCTGTCACGACGCTGACCGCGCTGGTCGTCGACGGCCCCTGGATGTCGACGGTGCCGGCCTCGACCAGCATCCGCGCCAGGACGCTGCCGACCGGCAGCAACGGCCGCGGGTCGAAGGTCGCCGGCACCCGGACCGGCTTCTCGGCGCCCTCGGCGGGCGCCGATTCCGACGACCCGAGCACGTGCGGCATGTCCATCGGCGCGAACCGGCCGTACTGCGAGACGGTGACGCTCGCGTCCGCCTGGCCGATGCTCAGCCTGGCCAGCGCCTCCCCAGACGGAGAGCTGGTCTTCAGCACGACTCCCATCCAGGTCGCGGCGAGAACCGGCAGGCCGATCAGTGCAGCGACCAGGAACGTCCGGCCCAGCGATCTCCTGGTGGTGCGCCGGGCGATCCGGAGCGGCGGCCCCCAGCCTCCCATCAGCGGCTCTCCTGCAGCAGGGCGTCGGCCTCAGGGAGGGGACCGGACTGGCCTACCAGGACACCATCGCGCAGGTAGACGACGCGATCGGCCCAGGCAGCGTGCCTGGCGTCGTGGGTGACGAGCACACCGGCGATGCCGTGCTGGTCGCAGCGGTCCCGCAGCAGTTGGAGAACCGCTTCGCCGGTGTCGGAATCGAGAGCGCCGGTGGGTTCGTCGGCGAGGAGGAGGCGGCGCTCGCCGACGATTGCGCGGGCGATCGCGACTCGTTGCCGCTGGCCACCAGACATGTCCTCGGGGAATCGGTCGGCGAGATCACCGATGGCCACCTCCGTCAGGGCTTCTTCGGCGTACTTGCGGGCAACCCGGGTCCGGGCGCCGTCCAGCTCGAGCGGCAGCGCGACGTTCTCGGCCGCGGTCAGGGCCGGGATCAGATTGAAGTCCTGGAAGACGTAGCCGATCCTGCGCCGGCGCAAAGCAGCCACCGCGTTCGGGCTCAGCGTGGTGAGACTGTTGCCGTCGACAAGTACTTCTCCTGCGCTCGGACGGTCGAGTCCACCGGCACACGTGAGCAGGGTGGACTTGCCCGAGCCCGACGGGCCCATGACAGCGACGAGCTCACCGGGTTCGACCGACAGGTCGACGTATCGCAGCGCGTGCACGGCCTGCTCGCCTTGCCAGTGGGTCCTGGTCAGGTTGCGGATGTCGAGGATCATCGCTTCGCCTCCTGCTCCGGCGCTGGTACGGCGGCCTTCGAACCTGTGGACGGTTTGCCGCGGTGGCGTAAGAGCATGGCTTCGCAGTGATCGAGCCAGCGGATCTCTGCCTCGGCCGCGAAGATCATCGACTCCAGGACGAGCTGCCAGGAGATCTCGCTGTCCCGGCTGCCGCGCTTCAGCTTGGTCAGCTCCTGCAGCGACTGCATGGCCGCCATCCGCTGCCGCTGGACGACGGCGCTCACGTCGACCCCCGGTACGGCGAGGGCCAGCGCGAGCTTGATCGCCAGCTCGTCGCGCGGCCGGGACTCGCGGGTGACCGGCGTGTCGAACCAGCCGGCCAGCTCGGCCCGGCCGGCCTCGGTGATCTCGTACATCGACCGGCCGTCACCCTCCGACGACGCGGCCCGGACCAGTCCGTCCCGCTCCAGGCGGGTAAGCGTGGTGTAGACCTGCCCGATGTTCAGCGGCCAGGTGGCGCCGGTCGCGGCCTCGAACTCACCGCGCAACTGGTAGCCGTACTTCGGATCCTGACGCAGCAGGGCCAGCAATCCATGCTTGATCGACATGGATACTGAGTATGCATACCGAGTATGCGCAGGTCAACGCTTGCCCATCGAGCACGAGGGTTGCCCCCTCGGAATTTCGGTGGGCAACCCCGAACTGCGTGGGCAACCAGGGGGTTAGTCGGCCCCGACGAGTCGCCGGACGAGGCGGTCGGTGGTTGCGTCGACGTCGTACGGGCGGCCGGTGCCGGGGGTCAGCTGGTCCAGGACGAGGCCGTCGATCGCGAAGTGCAGCAGGCGGATCTCCTCGGCGCCGCCGGGGAGGCCGGCGTTGGAGTTGAAGGCGACGTCGGCGTCGAAGCCCTGCCGGAGGGTCCGGGACAGGATTTCGTGCAGGCCGGGCCGGCGGGCGGCCTCGAGCCGGAGCTCCAGCAGGGCCAGGGAAAGCTCGGGCCGGCCGAGCAGCCGCTCGACGATGTAGCGGACGTAGTCGACCATCAGGTCGATCCCCGGCTCGCGCTTGGCCAACGGTTCGAGCACGGCCTCGTCGGGCGCGAGTCGCTCGAAGATGCGCTCGCCGAGCGCGCCGAGGAGCGCGTCGCGGGTGCGGAAGTAGTTGGACGCCGTACCGGCGGGGAGTCCGGCTGCTGCGTCGACGGCGCGGTGCGTCAGGCCGCGGGCGCCGGCGTCCGCGAGGACGGCGAGGCCGGCGTCGGCGAGTTGGGTACGGCGTTCGGGGTTCCTCGGCATGTTGACAAGGCTAGCAGAGTTCCACTACAACTGTCGTACACAACAACGACAGCTGTAGTAGTCAGGAGAACGTATGCAACCCGCGGCATTCGGCGCGACCGTGGTCACCGACCGACCGGCGGAGGTCGCCGCCTTCTACCAGCAGCACTTCGACCTGCAGATCGCTATCGACCTCGGCTGGTTCGTGACGGTCCGTCGCGGCGAGGCGGACTGGGAGCTCGCGATCTGTCAGCGCGGGCACGAGACCGTGCCGGCCGCCGTCAACAAGCTGACCGAGAGCACGAACCTGTTCGGCTTCGTCGTCGAGGACGCCGACAAGGTCGCCCAGTCCTTGACCGAGGCGGGCGTGAAGCTCGAGACCGAGGTGGTCACCGAGGTGTTCGGGCAGCGGCACTTCTTCGTCCGCGACCCCGAGGGCACCTGGATCGACGTCATCCAGCTGGTCGCGCCGGACCCGGACTGGCTGGCCGCCAACCTGCCGGCCTCAGAGGGTTAGCAGAACCTTGCCGATCTGGGTGGACTGCTCGAGGGTCTCGTGGGCGCGGGCGACCTGGTCGAGGGGGAAGGTGGTGTGGACGATCGGCCGCACCTTCTTCTCCGCGACCAGCGGCCAGACGTGGCCGACCACCTCGGCGAGGATCCGGCCCTTGTCCTCGACCGAGCGGGCGCGCAGCCCGGTGCCGGTGATCGAGCCGCGGCGGGACATCAGCCGGCCGAGGTCGAGCTCGCCCTTCACGCCGCCCTGCAAGCCGATCACGACCAGCCGGCCGTCGTACGCGAGGGACTTCACGTTGTCGGCCAGGTACTTCGCGCCGATGATGTCGAGGATGACGTCCGCTCCGGCCTTGCCGGTCGCCTCGTTCACCACCGACGCCCACTCGGCTTCCTTGTAGTTGATCGCGACCTCGGCGCCGAGCCGGGTGCAGAACTCCATCTTGTCCGTGCTGCCGACCGTGCACAGCACGCGGGCTCCGTGCGCGACCGCTAGCTGGATCGCCATCGTCCCGATCCCGGACGCGCCACCATGGACGAGCAGCGTCTCGCCCGCCTTCAGGTGCGCGGTCATGAACACGTTCGACCACACCGTCGCGACCACCTCGGGCAGCGCGGCCGCGCTGACCAGGTCGAGCCCGTCCGGCACCGGCATCACCTGCGGCGCCGGTACGACGACCTTCTCGGCGTACCCGCCACCGGCGAGCAGCGCGCAGCACTCGTCGCCGACCGACCAGCCCTCGACCTCCGCGCCGACCGCGGAGATGGTGCCGGACACCTCGAGCCCGATCGTCCCGGGTGCGCCCGGCGGTGGTGGGTAGTGGCCCTGCCGCTGGAGCAGGTCGGCCCGGTTCACACCCGCGGCGACCACGTCGATGACGACCTCGTCGACAGCCGGCTTCGGATCCTCGATCTCACCGATCGTCAGAACGTCGATCCCGCCGGCACCCTCACACACGACAGCTCGCATGCAGCACACGGTACCCGCTAGCTCTCGACGATCTCGGCCATGTCTCGCGCGATACCGTCCAGGTGAATCGTGGCGCCTATCGAAGCGAACCAGTCCCATAGCTCAAGCGAATGGTAGAGCCGGTAGAACGTCGTGCGAGCACACCAGTCCGGCGGCAGGTCGCCGTACCCGTCGAGCAGGCCGTCGAGTTTCCCGGTGTCGCCGCGGATGGAATAGGACATGGTCTTGGCGAGGTCCATCAGGGGGTCGGCAGCGATCGCGTTCTCGACGTCGATGAAGCCGGTGATGCGCCAGGTCTCCGGATCCACCAGCACGTTGCCCTCGTGAAAGTCGTTGTGACACAGGGCTGGCGGCGTGCCGGGCAGTACGTCGTGTGCGTCGGCGTACTGCTGGATCTTGTTATGCAGTGTGCGGTCGCCGGTGAATTCTTTGAGTTTGTTGGCGAACTGACGGCGCATGTACTGCGTGTTGTCGGGTAGGGGGTCGATGATCCGGTCGGTCAGGTAGCCGTACGCCGGTTGCTCGATGCGATGGATCGCGGCCAGCAGCCGACCGAGTTGTTCGTACGTCGCTCGCCAGTCGGGCGGATCCGTCTCGGACAGCGGTACGCCGGGCAACTTGGAGAACACGGTGAAGCCGTCCTCGACCTGGAGCACGTGGGGAACTTGGTCGCCAAGGCCGGCGAGCAGTCCGTACACGTGGATCTCCTTGGCTTGTTTCCAGGCCAGGTCGGGGGTGTAGGCCTTGACGATGACCGGGGTGGTGCCTGGGCGTCGCACCTCGAAGACGGTGTTCTGTTGGCCACCGGTTCGCGGGATGATCTCGCTGCCTGGGAAGGCTGTGGCGATGGCTTCAGTCGTCAAGGTCTGACCAGGTGTCGACGTCGCGGGCGCCTCGGGTGGGGGTGGACCAGGTGAGGTCGAGGGGGGCGAGGGTACGGCGTACTGATCTGTTGTGGGGATCGCCGGCCTGGTTGATCGCTTGGGTGAGTTTGGTACGGCGGTACGCCGTGGCGAGGTGTTGTTCGTGGCCGTCCGGGTCCTGCAGGCCGTGGCCGTCGTGGTCGCCGAGGCCGTTGAGCAGGGTGGTGATGTCGTCGTTCGTCAGCCACGGGAGGTCGCAGCTGAGGACGACGACCACCGGAGCGGTGCCGTGGGCCAGGCCGGCTGCGATGCCTGCCAGCGGTCCGCCCGAGGGTGGATCCTCGACGGTCCACGCGACCGGGCGGCACGTCGTGCGCTCCGGGCCGACCACGACGGTCGCAGCTGCATCCGCCGTTGCCGTCAGCACCCGGTCGAGCAGCGTGACGCCGTCGAGCACCAGCATGGCCTTGTCCACTCCACCGAACCGGGTCGAACCACCCCCGGCCAGAATCAGCGCGTCGTACTCCACGCCACGCAGTCTTCCCCATCTGCGCTTTCGGGCACCATGGACTCATGAAGATCGCCGTCGTGCAGACCGCCAGCAGCTACGACAAGGCCGCCAACCGTGAGCTGGTGACCAGAGTCGTCGCCGACGCCGTACGCGAGCAACCGGACCTCGTCGTACTGCCGGAAGCGATCATGTCCGACTTCGCCGTCGAGGGCGGGTCGGTGGCGGAGGCGGCCGAGGCGCTGGACGGCGAGTTCGTCGCCACGCTGCGCAAGAGCGCGGTCGAGCACGGGGTGGCGATCGTGGCGGGCATGTTCGAGCGCAGCTGCGACCAGGACCGCCCGTACAACACCTTGCTGGCTGTCGGCGCGGACGGCTCGCTGCTGGGCGCCTACCGGAAGATCCATCTGTACGACGCCTTCGGCTACAAGGAGTCGGACCAGTTGACACCGGGTGATGTCGCGCCGGTCGTGGTCTCGATCGGCGGGCTGTCGTTCGGGCTGATGACGTGTTACGACCTGCGCTTCCCGGAGTTGTCGCGTGCTCTGGTGGACGCCGGCGCTCAGGTGCTCGTCGTACCGGCGGCCTGGGTTCGCGGGCCGCTGAAGGAGCACCACTGGACCACTCTGCTGACCGCGCGGGCTCTGGAGAACACCTGCTATGTGGCGGCCGCTGCGCAGAACGGGAAGAAGTACTGCGGCCTCAGCCAGGTCATCGACCCACAAGGGGTGGTGGTCGCCTCGGCCGGGGAGGCGGACGGACACGCCTTTGCCTCGGTCTCCGCCGACCGCCTCTCCGAGGTGCGGCACCGGAACCCGTCGCTGCAGAACCGGCGGTACACCGTGCAGCCTCGGTGAGTGGACTCACAGCCCGGGACCGGGTCCGAGCGGTTAGCCTCCTGGGGTGGCCGATGGGTTTGATCTGGAACATCACGGCGATCTCGAGGTCGGCGGTGGGCTGGTCGACCTGGCGGTCAACGTCCGGGTGGGGACGCCGCCGGGCTGGTTGGTCGAGCAGATCGCGGGCAGTCTGAGCGACCTGGCGTCGTACCCGCGGCAGGAGGCGGCGCTGGCAGCGGTCGCCGCGCGGCATCGGGTGACGCCGGATCGGGTGCTGCTGACGGCTGGGGCCGCGGAGGCGTTCGTGCTGGTCGCGCGGGCGTTCCGGCCGCGGCATGCGGTCGTCGTACATCCGCAGTTCACCGAACCGGAGGCGGCGCTGCGGTCGGCCGGGCATCTGGTGGACCGGGTGATCCTGCGGCCGGAGGACGGGTTCGTGCTCGATCCAGGCGCCGTACCCGACGATGCCGACCTCGTTGTCATCGGCAACCCGACCAATCCGACGTCTGTGCTGCATCGGGCCGACGACCTGCGTGAGTTGGCTCGACCCGGTCGGGTCCTGGTGGTCGACGAGGCGTTCATGGACGCCGTACCCGGTGAGCCGGAGTCGCTCGCCGGCGCGTCGATTCCGGGGCTGGTCGTGATCCGCAGCCTGACCAAGACGTGGGGGCTCGCGGGGTTGCGGGTCGGGTACGTGCTGGCCGCGCCGGGGCTGATCGAGCAGTTGGCCGCCGTACAGCCGCACTGGCCGGTGTCCACTCCTGCGCTGGCCGCGGCGATTGCCTGCAGCAACGAGCACGCGGTCGTCGAGGCTGCCCACGCGGCGGCTGACTTGGACCGGGATCGTGCCTATCTGCTGGACGCATTGGGGGATTCCGTCGCGACGTACGGCGTCGCGCGGGGCCCGTTCGTGCTCGTGCAGGTCGAGGGGGCCGACGTACTGCGGAATGCCTTGCGGGAGCGGGGATACGCGGTCCGGCGCGGGGACACGTTCCCCGGACTCGGGACCGACTGGCTGCGGATCGCCGTACGGCCGGAGGAGATCACCGACGCGTTCGTGAAGGTGTGGCACGACCTGTGCGGCCATCGCCGTGGAACCGAGTGGCCGCTGTAACCCGGGCGGGGTTTAGTACGTCTCCCATTTGCGCACAGGATGGTCGCAGAGTGCCTGCTCACGGTCCGGCACTCGCGGCCAACTGCGATGGGAGCAGCACGATGAGTCTGAACAACGACGACATGACGACCTCGTCCGACGGCGAAGAAGGCCTGGCGGACGGCGGCGCGACCGCGGGTGCGACGGACGGCGGGGCCGACGGCGGCGCCGGCGAGTACGGGGGCTCGTCCGGCTCTGGCAGCTCTGGCAGTGAAGGGCCCGCGGACGGCGGCGCCAGCCAGGGCACGACCGATGGTGGTGCGGACGGCGGGGCCGGTGGTTACGGGTCCGGTGAGGGGCCTGCGGACGGTGGGGCGACTCCAGGTGGCACCGATGGCGGTGCCGACGGGGGAGCCGGCGGTGAAGGGCCCGCGGACGGTGGCGCCTCGCCCGGTGTCGGCGACGGCGGCGCCGACGGCGGTGCCGATGGCGGTGCCGGGGGCGGCTCGGAAGGACCTGCTGACGGCGGCGCCGACCCGGGTGCGACCGACGGCGGGGCGGACGGTGGCGCCGACGGTGGGGCCAGCGGGAGCTCCGGAAGTTGGTGAGGACGGTGCCGGGGGCCGGGCCGCTGCCGGACGAGCGCCCGGCTCTCCGGCGCTGCGTAGCAGGTGAGCTGGACGAGTTCGCGCGCTCCTACTGGGGGAAGCGCGCGCTGCTGTCACACGGTCCGGACCTGCCGGCGCCGTACGACGATCTGTTCAGCCTGGAGGCCGCGGACGAACTGCTGTCTCGCCGCGGCCTGCGGACGCCGTTCCTGCGGATCGCGAAGAACGGTGCGGTCGTCGGGGACAAGGAGTTCACCGGCTCGGGTGGCGTCGGTGCGGAGATCGCCGACCAGGTGCGCGACGACAAGGTGGCTGCGCTGTTCGCCGACGGGCATACCGTCGTACTGCAGGCGCTGCACCGGACCTGGCCGGCGCTGGTCGACTTCGCGACGCAGCTGACGGTCGACGCGGGTCATCCGGTGCAGATCAACGCGTACATCACTCCTGCCGAGTCGCAGGGGTTTTCGGCGCACTACGACGTACACGACGTCTTCGTGCTGCAGGTGGCGGGCGAGAAGCACTGGACAGTACACGAGCCGGTGCACGTCGATCCGCTGCGCAACCAGCCGTGGACGGACCACTCCGCGGCGGTGGCGGCTGCTGCGCGAGACAAGGCTCCGGTGGTGGACGACGTACTGCGCCCTGGGGATGCGCTGTACGTGCCGCGCGGCTTCCTGCACTCGGCGAAGGCGCTAGGTGGGGTCAGTGCACACCTGACGGTCGGCCTGCACACCATGACTCGCTACCTGCTCGTGCAGGAGCTGGCCGCGCTCGCCGCAGACCAGGCTGCGCTGCGAACTGCGCTACCCCTCGGCTTCGACCCCGCGGACCCTGCTCAGCTCAGCGAGATCTTGCCGGAGGTGGCCGAGTTCTTCAGCAAGCAGATCCAGTCCGCTCGCCCCGAAGAGCTGGCGGCCCGTCTGGGCCGCCGGACCTGGCCCACCAGCCGCCCCGCGCCGCTGCCTCCCCTGGCCCACGCGGCCTCGATCGCCTCACTGGCTGTCGGCGCAACAGTCCACCTTCGCCCCGGCCTACGCTGCCGCGTCATCCCGGGCGACCCGGTAACCCTCCAGCTCCCCGACCGCACCATCACCCTTCCCGCAACCACCCTCGACGCGGTCCAGGCGCTGTGCGACGGGACCGACCACAAGCTCGGCGACCTACCCGGCCTCGACGAACAGGACCAACTGGTCCTCGTACGACGCCTGCTCACGGAGGCAGTCCTCGTCGCGACTAGTGCGTAGATTGGTTGCGACTGGCAATCACCAGGCCGAGGCTTGGTCAGCTCCGAGGTTGTGGCGTGAGGCAGGCAGACGTGGTGGCTGAAAGGTACCGACCAGAGACAGGCTGTGCCGCTCTGGCCGACCAGCGCCGCGACCCCCTGTTCGCCACGGCCCCACCCGCGACCCGCTGGCTCCTCATCGAGTCCCACACCGCTTGGCCCCGCACCGCCCTCACCGCGTTGCGTTCCAACCTCGGAACTGAGGTTGGGCGGCGGTGTGCGGAGCTGGGGTATCGGCCGGTGTTGATTCGGCGGTTCGGGCGGATTGACCGTGGGGTGCCGCGGAAGTGGGGGTTGGTGGATTGCCGGCCCGGGCGGGAGTCGATGCGATGGGGTGAGCTGCCGACGGACGGGCATCTGCTGGACGTGCTTGCCGGCGCGGATCCAGGTGAGGCCAGCGACGAGCCGGCGTACCTGGTGTGCACGCACGGGCGGCACGACGCGTGTTGCGCCGTACGCGGGCGACCGGTGGCGGCCGCGTTGGCGGCTGCTTATCCCGAACGCACCTGGGAGTGCAGCCACATCGGCGGCGACCGGTTCGCCGCGAACGTCGTCGTCCTGCCCCACAGCCTGTTCTACGGGCACGTCTCAGCACCCCGCGCCGTCGAGCTCGCCAAGCATCACGACGAGGGTCGCGTCGTACCTGACCTCCTCCGCGGATCAGGCGCGTTCATGCCTCCCGTCCAAGCCGCCCAGCACTACGCCCGAGCTGCCGGCCACTCGCTCGCCGTAGACGCACTCCTCCCGCAAGCCGTCCGCCAACTCCACCCCGACCACTGGCAAGTCGACCTGACCACCGGCACCACGCACGTCAGCGTCCAGCTCTCAGCGCACCTCGACACCGTCGACGCCCGCCTGACCTGCGCAGGCCGCACGCCATCCCAAGTCCGCCGCTTCGAACTGCACAGCCTCACCACCAGCTGACGTCCGGTAGACAGCCCCAGCGACCAGCGCCGGCTGTGGGAGCGCCGCCGCGAGATCTGATGCGTCTACTCGGGATCGGGTAGCTGACGGTCGTCAACGTGGGCGCCGAAGAACTCCGATTGGCGCGCCATGATCTCGCGCATGGGTGTGCCGCGGGGGACGCCGTACACCGTCCCGGGGAAGTCCAGGTCGCGCTGCACCTGCCAGAGCTCCTCGTGCCGGTCGGGCGAGAAGAGCGTGGCCGGGTCGCCGGCTGCGATCCATCCGATCGGGAGGACCGTGCCGGGTTCCAGGCGCGAGTTCACGTGCAGCACGCTGTTGATCCGGAGTTCCGCGCCCGCGCCGGCGACCGAACCGGGGAACAACGCGGCGCCCGTGGCGATGAAGACCTCGTCCTCGACCGTGGCGCCGTTCACGTGTGCATGGGGACCTACCAGGACCGCGTCGCCGAGCAGGGCGGGATGGTCGGCCCGGCCGCGCACCAGGGCGTTCTCCATCACCACACTGTTCGCACCGAGACGGACCTCGCCGTTCTCCGCCGTCAGCACGGCACCATGCAGGACGCGACTGCCTTCAGCCAGTACGACGGCGCCGCAGAGCACTGCCGATGGTGCGACGTAAGCGGATTCGGGCACGACCGGTCGTCGGCCGCGGTGTTCGAGCAGCATTGCGTGCTGTCCCTTCGCTGAGCATCACCTCGTCCTCGTCAGCTGTACCCGATTCGGCCTGCGGATCTCCACTGCCCGGGCCCTCACGCACCCGGGCGGCGGCGTCTCGGGCGACCGGTCCACATCGGAGGTGGGAGGTTCGGACGCCGGGACGATCCGGGTTGGAGAACCGCGAACGAGGAAAACATTAGAACAGATGTTCGATCGAACGCAACGAATCCTGACCCGTCAACTGACCCGTCAACCAGTGATGTCTCAGGACATCAGTGACGGTTCTGGGGCATCGGTGACTATGGATGTGTCAGGACTTCGGTTACGTTTCGGCCGTTGAATGCGATTGGCGCTAGCACTCGGAGCAGCAAGATCCAACCGGCTTGGAGAAGCACAGTATGGCTCTGACAAAGGACGGGCATCCGACGCAGGAGCTGCACACGCTGATTGCGTCGGCACTGAGCAAAGAGCCGATTGACTGGCATCGGCCGCACACCGGGCGGTCGGCCGCGTCCTTCGTCGTTGGCTTTGCTGACGGCTCGAGCGCCTTCGTGAAGGCTGCGGTCGATGACCAGGGAGCGAAAGGGCTCCGTACAGAGCATGAGATCGTCTCCAGTGTCGATAGCGACCTGGTCGCTCGGGAGCTGGCCTGGCTCGAGGACGGCGATCGCCCGGTCCTCGTGATGGAGGACCTGCGTGCTGCGCATTGGCCGGCCGACCATGACCCGGTGACGTGGAAGCCCGGTCAGTTCGATCTCCTGTTCGCGGCACTGCGGCGGGTCGGTGAGCTGCCCCCGCCGGCATCCCTTCCGTCAGCCCGGGACGGATTCCGGCCGCAGTGGCCGTTGATCGAGCGCGAGGCGGATGACTTCCTGGCGCTCGGCCTGTGCAGCGAGGCCTGGTTCAGCGCTGCGCTGGATGGACTGGTGGAAGCGGAGGGCAACGTCCCGGTCGAGGGTGATGCGCTGGTGCACAACGACGTCCGGAGCGACAATCTGTGTTTCGTCGGTCGACGCGTGGTGCTGGTGGACTGGGCCCAGGCCATTCGTGGGAATCCGCAGCAGGACCTCGCTTCGGCACTCGCTACGTTGCCACTCGAAGGCGGCCCGGATCCGTTCGACGTACTACCTGAAGGAGGGCCTTGGGCGGCCCACATCGCCGGTCAGTGCGCTCGCCGGGCCGCTCATGAGACGCAGGCTCCGCAGTGGCTCCGCAGGGTCTTTCAACGTATCGCCGTGATCTGCCTCAGCTGGGCATCCCGCTCGCTCGACCTGCCACCTTGGACCGGAGCCCGCTGGAGCGAGATCCGCTGACTACGGCAGCTGATCACACGCCGATCAACAAGGTCACTCACAGGCACGCCCGCGGGTGCGCCGCTGACCCGTCAACCGCCTGGGTTCAGCGGCGCTGCGTGGTGGAGTGCGGCAGTGTCCGATCGAGGACCAGGATCGTGGCCGCGGCCAGCAACGCCAGCCCCGAGAGGGCCAGCCACGGGAACTCGTGACGGACCTCGAAGAGCTGCGCGAAGAAGGCCGGCGCCAGCACGGACGCAAAGGTGAACGAGTACTGCCAGTAGGACAAGTACTTCCCATGCCCCACCACCGGCGCCACCGCCGCGGCCAGCGCGTTCGAGGTCGCCGCATGCAGTACGTCGGCAAACGCAAACACCGCCGTGGCCAGGATTAGACCGGGTACCACCAGTGCGGTCGGGATGTGCAGCAGCGACGCCATCAGCACGCCCCACACAGCCCACGTCACCCCGGCGACGATCAGCACGTTGGTACGACGACGGCTCTCGGTGTGCCGCACCACCAGCGTCTGTCCAGTCGCCAGTACGACGGAAACCGCCGCCAGCAACACGCCGACCAGCCACTTCGGCGCGGGCAGCGCCTCAGACACGTACACCGGCAGCGCAACGCCCATCAGCATGGTGCAGAGCGCCAGGACAGTGTTGGCGCCGATCAGCACCAGGAACGGCTTGTCCTTGCGCAGCAGCGGTGCCGGCCCGGTGTTGTCCTGCACCTGACGCGTGTGGTGCGACGGATGCAGCCGCAGCAGGAGCAGCCCGGCCAGGAAGAAGGTCACCGCGTTCAGCGCCATCGCAATGAGGAACGGTGTGTCCCCACCGACGGCCAGCAGTGCACCAGCAGCCAGTGCGCCGAGGCCGAAGCCACCCGCCTGCATCATGCCGCCCAGACCGAACCACCTGTCACGGTCGCCCTCGTCGGCGACGTCCGACAGCAGGCTGAAGATCGACGACCAGAACACCCGCTGACCGAACGTGGTCAAAAGCGCGCACAGGAACAGCAGCCACAGCGACCGCCCGAAGAAGAACCCGGTGAACGCCAGGCCCTGCGCGAACTGCGACCCGACCACCAGGGCCCGCGGCCCGACACGGTCGATCACCACACCTACACCGGCCGGTGCAGCGATCGAGAAGAGCGTCGCCACGGTCAGCAGGATGCCCGCCGTACCCAGTGGGATCTCTGCGACCCGCACGAAGTAGAGCAGCAGCAGCGGACCGGCGCAGCCGCCACCGAAGGAGTCGATCGCCAGGCCGGCGAGCAGCGGTAAGCGGCCGCGGACGTTCGGCAGGCCGAGGGACGTGGCTGTAGGCATGACAGAGTGCTCCGATCGCATCGACTCGGCCCACTCGCAGCTCAGCTACGAGACCACTCCACCAGGGGTGTTCCCCTGACTACAGTTGGGGCTCTTCGGCCAAAGACAGTAGCAAGTCCCGGCCGAGAGCCTCCAGCCCTTTTCAGTCGGCCACCGGGTCCGCGGCGGGCGTCCGCCGTACCGAGACGTGCCTGAGCGGCCGCCACGCGACCACTGTCATCAGCACCATGCCAACGAACGCACCGGCGAACGGCGCGGCCAGTCCGAAGTTCTGCGCCAGTACGCCGCCCAGCGCCGAGCCGATCGCCGCGCCGCCGACAGAGGCCAGCAGGTACACGCTGTTCACCCGCCCCATCAGCGGCTCTGGTGTTGCAAGCTGCCGCGCTGTGGTCGACACGATGCCCCACACCACCGCATGGACGCCGAACACCGCCATAGTCGCGCCGGCGACCCACGGACTCCGTGTCAGCGCGAGGATGAGGTGCACTGTCGTCTCGATGACCAGACCGGCCCGCAGCAGAGTCAGCGAGCCGACCCGTGGCTCGAGCAGGTGGTACACCGGCATGCCAAGCAGGCCACCGACCGCACCGACCGACACCAGCAGCCCGAACTGCGTCTCAGTCAGCCCGAGCCGCTCCCGCGCGAACAGCACCCAGGTCGCGAAGGCCGCACAGAACGTGATGTTCATGACCAGGATCGAACATGCCAGCGTCCGCACGCCCGCGTGCGCCCACAGCCAGCGGACCCCGTCCCGCACTTCGCTCCAGAGCGCCGTACCAGGCCTCTCTGGAAGCGGCGGACGTATGGCGACCCGCGCGATGAGTGCAGCTGCGGCGGCGAACGTGACGGCGTTGAACACCAGCGGTACGCCCGCGCCGACCGCGAACAGCAACGCGCCGAGCGGCGGCCCGCCGAGCAGCTGCACCAGCGTGCCAGTGGCGAACAACCGGGCGTTCGCCTTACCCAGGTGCTCCTTGGGTACGGCGCTCACCAGCAGCGCACCCGATGCGTTGTCGGCGAGCGTCTCCGCCGTACCGAGCAGGAACAGCGCGACGTAGATCGCCCACAGAGGTGAAGTGTCCAGCAGTACGGCGGCGCCCAGTCCGGCGAGGACGGTCGCGCGAAAGATGTCGGCGGCAACGATCATCAACCGGCGGTCGAGCCGGTCGACGAGCGCCCCGCTGAACAAGGCGAACAGCAACCACGGCAGTTGCTGGATGAACGCGGCCGCGCCGACCGCGGCGGGCTCGCGCGTGATCGAGGCGACGAGCAGCGGCCCGGCGGCGAGCATCGCGCCGTCGCCGAGGTTCGAGATGATCGAGGCCGGCCAGATCTTGCCGAAGTCGCGGCCGAGCTCCGAGGGCAGCAGAGCAGTACGGAGGGATCGCATCCAGATCTCCAGAGGGCATGACGGAACAGCCTGACAACCGGCGCCGCTCCGGCGCCGGCGGGTGATCCGGTCAGTCGCTGATCAGCGAGCCGACCGGACGGTGCGTGCCATGTCCTCGAACAGCCGAGACATTGCCCTCACCTCCGTCCGCACAACCAGGCGGCCCGTCCGCCTCTCCGCAGAGGCTACAGTCCGCTCCCCGCCCCCGCACGCCCGTTGGCCGCGCCCCCGACCCCCGCGCTATCCTCAACGCTCGGCGACACGTCGCCTGGAGGGTTCGCATAGCGGCCGAGTGCGCTGGTCTTGAAAACCGGTATGGCGGGTGACCGTCATCGTGGGTTCGAATCCCACACCCTCCGCTTACCGTGTGGCCGAATCGGCAGCTGACCTGCGGAAACGCATCCACGCATCTCCGCCGCGGCCTATCCGGCTGCGTCCGGTTACGTGCGGTTCTGGGCGGTCCTTTTCGGTTGATCGTGCAGAATGCGTGCAGCGCTCCCCCGTATGTTCCAGCTCTCGTGACTCGGCTCGTGAGGGCTGGAACATACGGGGGGTCAGATCATCGCGGTCGAGTAGGCCGCGACTCCGATCCATAGCCAGTGCCAGGACTGGTCGAGGGCGGGTGCGCCTCCGTTGTCGTAGTAGCCGGTTTTGCCGAGCTTGCTGGCCAGCCACGCGAGCGTCCAGCGGCGGTCTGCCCAGTAGTGGGTGACGGCGCTGACCCCTTGTCCGATGAGGATCCTGCCGGGGTGATGGCGAGTCCGAAGCTGGCCCACACGACTGCACCGAAGGCCGCGGTGACTGCGGTGTAGCTCAGGACATGCCCGAGGCACGCCTTCGCGCCCTCTCGGGTGCGACTGCCCTTGGTCATTGCCTGGTGGTGGGTTTGGACCCAGTAGTCGGCGACGTGATGGGCGACCAGCAGAGCGACGGCGTAGGCGGCGAAGGTGCTAGCTTGCATGAGGTGGTCTCCGGTTCCGTGCTAGGGCTTCGGGGATCGCTGGAGGTACAGGGGCCGACGGGAGTGTGACCGCACTTCTGTCGGCCCCGCTCTGCGCGGTGGTTAGTCCAGCGGCTGACGGTAGGGCTTGCCGCTGATGTAGCCGTTGGAGCGCTTGGGGTCGGCACGGAGTGGTTCGAGATATTCCTGGCCTTCCTCGAGGTCGCCGTTGGCCCACACCTCCCACATCGAGGGCTCGCTGTTGAGAACGAGCTCGCGCCGGTACTGGGCAGTCGAGCGGGGTTTGTCGAGCGAGTTGGCGAGGTGGGAGACGCTGCCGCCGGCGGCCTGGTGGGCGCGGATCAGTGCGTCCTGGAGTCCTTCGAGCCGCGGGAGCAGTCGGGTGCTGATGTCGTTGATGCAGGCGTGCAGGTCGGCGAGGGTCTTGCTGTCCTTGCTGCCGTCGAGTGCCCATCGGCGGGCCCGGAGAGCGTCGAGGCCGTACTCGATGCTGTCGTAGTACTCGCGAAGCATCGAGCGTTCAAAGGGGTTGACGCCGGGGTAGTCACGCATGGTTGTTGTACGCCTTCCGTTTCCGGTGAGATGGCTGGCTACTTCTTGCCGGGCTGAACGTTGATCTGCTTGCCGGTGCCGAGGTTGAGTGGACCGGTCGGGTTGTCGATCCGCCGCCCGACCGTGCCGGTGATCTTGCCGATCCCGCCGCGCCGGCCAGCCCTCGCGGTGTTCTTCGAGGTGTGCTTGTCGCTCATTGCTGCTCCGATCCTTGCTGTACGAACTTTCGTACAACCTACAATGTACGAAAGTTCGTACAGGGTCAAGCGGTGGGTGTCAGTGGCTTCGCTCACTGCCCCTCCGGGGACAGTGGGGACAGTTGGGTTCACGGCCTGCCCCCGCCGATAGGCGGCAAACCGCAGGTCAGAGCATTGCGGGGACAGCAGGGACAGCGGGGACAGGTCCAGATGCCCACTGGAGGGCCGCTCACCTTCTATCCTCTCCATCGAACATATGTTCCCTTAAGCCTTCGTAACGATGTCTTCCACGTAGTCCACGAAGGATCCGCTGTGTGTAGCCGCGGTCGCAGCGGGTCGTTATCTGGGGTGTTGTCGACGCTTCGGAGGGTTCCTGGACGCATCTGAGTGCCGTGGCCGGGTCGGCGCAGACGTGCGGTCGTACACATCAACCAGCAAGCCGATGAGATCCGCGCACAGCGACCTCACCAACTGATGTGCGACAGGCCATAAGTCTGTCCAGGTGTCGGAGCAACGCACGGATCTGCCGAATTGAGTTCGCTCAGGTCGCCGGTCTCGGTCATGATGTCCCCGTGACCATGGACGCGATCGCGATGGCCATCGCTCGCGGGCTGGTTGCAGCGGATGCCGGAGTGCGTGCGCGATCTGCAGACGAGGTCACTGACGTCATCCGGGCGCTTGATTCCGGTCATATGGCCGTCCTGGCGCATCTGCTGGCGGCCATTCGGGTGGGCGAGACTGATCCAGTCGCTCGAGAAGCACAACTCCACGCT
Source organism: Kribbella sp. NPDC050820 (assembly GCF_040653975.1). Taxonomy (NCBI): domain Bacteria; kingdom Bacillati; phylum Actinomycetota; class Actinomycetes; order Propionibacteriales; family Kribbellaceae; genus Kribbella; species Kribbella sp. NPDC050820. The sequence goes on along the minus strand of NZ_JBFAHB010000015.1, from coordinate 13,524 downwards.
CTGGCAGAACTCGCCGAGTGGCACGAACTGCCGGCAGAGGTCTTCGCGCGCACTTCCGACATTCCGCAGGACACGGTAAGTGCCTCCGAGACCGAGTACTTGGCATATCTCCGTGATCGCTCGCCGTCGGCGCGCTGACCTGTACTGCCGCGGTCCATGAAGTGAGCCGATCAGGAAGTCTGGGGAGCGGGCCCCTATATTGCGCCCATGGGGATGTATGTCGCCGTTCGTGGATGGCTTGAGGTCGACCACAAGCAGCGAGAGCAGGTCGAGCAGACCGTGGCCGCGTACGGCCGGGATGGCTATGCGGGAGGTTGGGCGTTTCCCGTCAAGCCGTTCAATTGGACGCTGTACGTGTTCTACGGCGGCGACATACGGGAATCAGCAGTGGCCTCGTTCCGTGACCTGGTTGCCGAGCTCGCGCGACTGGCTCCAGTGGATGAGGACCTGGACATGCCGGCCGGGTTCTTCCTCTTGAGTTACGAACGGCAACAGTCGACGTCGTGGACCATCCGCGACGGCCAGCTGATCGAAACGCTCGCGCCGGCGGAACTCCGCTGGTTCGCAGAGCGGCCCTGAGATCAGCCGCACGAACGTCCGTCAACAAGTAGCCGCTGTCAGGGCACTGGCCTGTCCGAACGGTCAGCCCGATTGGATGACGCGGAGTACTTCCTCTCCGGTGGCGACCATTGCCACGTCCTCGCTGAGGCCTTCTGGCAAGTGGATGCGCTGGACCTCGTCGGTGAGGCACGTCGGACAGCCAACGGGCATGATCACCCACCCGGCTGCGCGGGCCCCTTCAACGAGGAGGTCCCACGGGTCCCGTCCGGTGATGTGGTTGGCCATCATGCCGTCGGCGTTGAGGTAGACGACTGCCGAGCCGTCGCCATATTCCACGAGCATGAAGGGATGCTCAGGGTCCTCCGCGCGCACGACGAAAGGTTTGAGCATCTGACGCACTCGGTCGCCGCCACCGGGCTCCGCGTCTCCGTCTCGGAACCGTTGGAAGAAGACATCGAACGACATCGCTCAACAGTGCCACGTGGACGCCGAGCGCGCACGCATCTGCCGCTGAGAGTGATGCGCGGTCATGCCGAGTTGCGGATGTACTAGCCGCACTACCTGCGCGGCGCCTCGTAGATCAGCTTGAACCGGTTGAAGTCGTCGGGCCACGGCGCGTCTGCGGGTAGCACCGGCGCCAACGCCTCGAACACCTTGCGGACCGCGTCACCCTCGTACTGCGACAGTCGCGGCGTCGCCTGCAACACCGCCCCGCCCGACGGCAACTCAACCGCACTGGCAAACGCGCCACCCTTGCGGACCGCCTCGATACCACCCAACCGCTGCAGAACACCGCCCGACGTGACCGTCACCCACGAATAGCCCCGGACCTCGGAGTCCGACAGCGGCAGCGTATCGTCCGGGAAAGTCGCTCTCATGGCCTCGAGCGGCGTGCGGGTCCCGGCAGGGATCGTGTCATCGGCGAGGAATCCGAACACCGCCGGCCAGCGCTCAGCCTGCGTCAGCAGGAACTGCCGCCACGCCTCCGGCACCTCGTCCGGGATCGGGGCGGTCTCGCCCAACCTGCCCACGACGTAGGTAGCGTCCAGCCGCAGCCACTGCCGCGCTTCGGGTGGACGTGGCCGGTAGGCCGAAATCGTCAGACTCGGAACGCCGGCATGACCGAACCTGTTCAAGGTCGAGAACTTCGCCGACATCTCAACCGACACATCCGCCGCCTGCACCAAGAACCGCTCCCAGTTCTTCGGCGACCAGGCGCGCAGCGACTTCGACAACCGCCGCTCACCCTGCCCGATCACCAACAACGAACACCACCGCGAACCAACCGGCCCAAACGGCCCACCCGCCGGGTCACGCAACCCCTTCGACGGCAAACCTGTCGCCGGCAGCTCGGCCAGAAACCCGCCCGCCAGCCGCTCCACCGCCGACGTGAACCAGTCCACCACCCGCGGCCCCACCTCGGCAGCACCCTCCGGCAGCAGATAATCCAACTCCACCCGAAACCCACGCGCCGACCTCAACCGCGTCGCCTCGTCGGCCGCCGACAGCTGACCCGTCAGCCCGTCGCTTGACCCCACGTTGTTCCCCTCCAGCTCACCGAATGCCACGATCACCATGCACTAATGGCTCAAGCATCACGCGCCCGGCGCGGCAGATCCTGCCGTTCGCCGAGCACAAGTCGGATCCTCTCAGGCCAGCCTGGCAACGTCCGAACATGCCGCGGACAGTGCAAAGCTCGGAACTGCCGAGATCAGTGCCTCTCGGGTTTCATGGCTTGAGCACCTCAGCGTCGCACCGGTCGCATAGCGTGAGGATCACCGGACGCGACTCGCGCAGCCGCCCAGGGGCGCCGCATCGCTCGCAAACGTCTTCACTCCGCTCCTCGAGCGGCTCGATCAATTCATCTAGTAGCTCAAGGTCGTCGGCAGTCCACGTGCCGGGCCCCTGCCAAGGACGCGGAGAGGCCTGGAATGCGAGGCGTCCGAACTTCTGCTTGATCGCGCCGATCACGTAGTCCGGAAAGGCCTCGATCGATCGCTGGTGGCAGACGGCGACGAGATCGAACCAACCCCCCCACGTAGACGCCGAGCGGCGGGTGCGCGGCGTGGGAGATCAGCGGCCGAAGCTGATCAGGTATCTGCTCAGGGGGCCAAAAGGTCGTGGCCCGGCGCCACTCGTCCATCGTCGGCATCCTCGGAGACTAGCCCGTGGGTGCCCGATTATGCCGCGCTCCAATCGCGCCAACGTGCCGAATCCAGGGCGTTTGGCAGCCTGTCCCTGGCAAGATGCTGCAGTGACCCCGGACCGATATGCCGACCGCCTGGACGCGGCCACGTACGAGGATGACGACGAGACGGTCGGCATCTTCGAGTCGAGTCCAGATGAGCCGGACTCGCTGTGGTTGTCCGGACGCCTGTTCTATCGCCTAACTGGCGTCGCTGCGGCCTATGACCTTCACACGCTGCCCATGCTCGGCGGACCCGAAGCAGAGCAGTTGAACCGCCCACGCTGCGAATCGCTGCTTGACGAACTTGCATTCGTGGCTGACCGACTCAACGATCCACTGGCGGTGCAGACCGTCCAAGCGGTCTCCGACTACGTGGCGATCCGCTTGGGCCGCCCTGGGTGGGGTGGCTCGATCACTTTCGAGGGCGACTAAGGAAAGTCTTCATCTGCCGCAGTCAGTGCGACGCAGCGTCGCCGCTCATGCCGATGCCGGCGAAGCACGAACTGCCCATGGTCGAGCACGGCCACGGCACCGTGAGAGAGTCGCGGCGTGAACCCTGGGCAACTGTGTCGTGTCGTCGCGACGTTCATTGAGGACAGGAACGGCCGCGCGCTGGTGCGGCTGCCGAACGGATCGAAGACGTCCATCCCCTACGACGCGATCGAGGCTCGGGGAGCTCGTGCTCACTTCGTTCCGGCGCAGGATGGTTCAACAGTCACCGTGGTCTGCCTCGATGACGATTGGTCGGGTGAGGGGTCGGGTTTCCTAGACGCGGCCGAACTGTTGCTTGCGCACGTCGAAACCCACTAACGCCCCGAGCGACGTCGAGTCTGGTTGTAGACCTTCTACGTCGCGGACAGCGTCCACGACGCAACCGCCCAGGTCACCCACCGAAATCTCAATTCGGGGCTTAAGGGAACATCTGTTCAAATACAGGGATGACGAGTAAGGGGATCGGCGACACTCGGCGGGTGCTCGGGCAGGCGAAGCCGTGGACGGAGCAGACCTTTCCGAAGCCCCGGCCGCCCCTGCCTGATCCCCGCGGTGATGCGCTACTCGAGTTCGTCTGCGCACGAGTCCGTGAGTGGGAGACCCAGGCGGCCACAGAGGCCGCCGAGTATCGCAATCAGCCCCTCGGGCCGGCCATGGTGCGGTACGCGCTCGACATCCGCCGACTCTGTGCAGCGATCCGCTTGATCCTCGCCCGGTACGACGAGATGAGGGACGCCAGTCCGTCCGCCCCGCCCGAGATCCGCAGGACCATCCAGGAACTCTCCACCGCGTGGCGCAACCATCCAGACTGGCGCGACGAGTGGGGCTCGTAGCCCGAACAGGGAGAGCACCGGGGACAGCGGGGACAGGCAGGTTGAGGGACTGTCCCCCTGAATCGGGGGTAAAACCGCAGGTCAGAGCGCCGAGGGGGACAGGGGGACAGCGGGGACAGTAGATGGTGTCTCCGTGCTGTCCCCGACACCGCGTCCAGTCCGGGTGCGGCTCACCATGCTCGTGTCAATGGGTTCACGTCCGACAGAATGGCCGGGTGACCGAATCCGTACCTGATCCCGCTGCCGAGTGGTGGACAACAAGCGACGTCGCCGCCTACCTGGGCGTGCGCCTCGGCACGGTTAGCTCATATCGCCAGCGGGAGCAGATGCCAGCACCGGACGCGACGATCGGGCGCACGCACGTCTGGAAGCCCAGTCGCATCATCGAGTGGCACGAGGCGCGCCCCCGGCCCGGCGTCGGCGGACGGCCAACTGCTGACGATTAGGCGTTGTTGGGTGACGGGCGCCGTTCGGATTAAGCACGCAAACCTGGTGCGGCCGGTTCCCGCCGGGAACGTCGAGGTCAGGTGCCCGATGCCGAAACTTGACGGTGAAGCACGCTGGCGACATCAGGTGGGCGATACCTGTCGCCCTTCTGCACCTTTCCGTCGTGCTCCACTGGCCGCCCATCGGCTCCAAGCTTCGTCATGTTCGCTTGGTGGATCACTGCCAAGACAGCATCAAGGTCGATCCCGTAACTGATCGCCGTTCCATAGGCCGCGTAAACAACGTCAGCCAGTTCGTGTGCGATTTCATCTAACCGCCCTCCCCGAGCGGCTTCAGCAAGCTCATGGACTTCCTCATCGAGAATCCTTTGCCGTGCCTCTGCTAAGTCGCTCGCCAGTTGGGTTGGTCGATCGGGGTGCGCCAGGCCGAACCTCTCGTGGAACTCACGAACCTGCCGCCATGGAGACTCACGCACCCGGGAATCCGTGCCTTTCGGATGGAACCATTTCGGTGGGTCCGCTTGTCACCATCCGGCCGAATTCCGCATAGCTCGGGAACCCTCTACGGAGGGCTTCCTCGGCGCGAGCGATACGCCGCACCATTGATGGCCGCATGCGATCACTTGCCTGCTCTAGCGTCAGGAACTGAAAGCGCCGCGCCTCAGTCGCATCCAAGGTGATGCGCTCGATCTGTTCGTCGGTCAGAACTCCGCCGTCGAAGATGAACATGATGCCGTCGAACCAAACCCCCTGAGCGGGAATCCAGTCCACGACCAGTATCGGGCCGATTTCGATATCAATCCCGATCTCCTCCCGAGCTTCTCGACGGCAAGCATCGAGAGGAGATTCATCGAACTCAGTAACGCCACCGGGGATTTCAAGGGTCGGTTTGTAGACAGCTTCGAGGAAAAGGATTAATCCATCGCTGTTGCGAACGAGCGCTCCCGCGGCGGTCGTCTTCTTTGGCAGCCTCCCCGCGATGCCCGGGTTGAATTCCTTCTCCGGTTCGCCTTCTGCTGCCAGGTCAGCCTCGCGGCTGGGGTGGATCATTTCGTTACACCTTCCCGGGTGAGACCGCTCTGGTCAAAGAAATCTCGGACTGCGTACGTGGAGTTGAATGGTTGGAGTTTCGCGGCGAGTCGTTCTAGGTGTCGTTGTGCGCGATTCGAGTCGATATTATCTCGAAGGGAGATGATTTCCTCGCCGTAGTGGCATGCAAGCTCTAGTTCACCTTCCCGGGCAGCTGCGATTCCGAGTTCTGCCGCGCTGTAAATTCTGCGCCTTGGCCGATCTCCCGACCCTTCCCATACCTGGCTGAGGTGCCTCCTGGCTTCCTTCGTATTACCGAGATCGTTCCAGCATGTCCCTGCGTGGCTCGCGAACATGATTTCATCCCATTGCGGCACCCAGGCACGCGGCTCCGCAGTCTGAATCCGTTCGTACGATTGCTCAGCCCTGCGAAGGGCAGATGTGGCTTCGCCGACAGAAGCCAGGGCTGAGTGTGATCGGGCTACCAGGAGGTCTGCCTCGACAAGCACTTGTGGACTGCCAGCGGACTCCGCAATGTTCCGCGCAGCCTTCGCAACACGCAGAGCTGCAGCCGCTTGTCCGACGTGCAGTGCCTGGTGAGTGATGCTGGTCATGAGGTAGGCCGACAGGGCGTCATCGCCAACCTCGCGGGCCAGCCGAAGGGCTTGAGTGAAGTAGGCCTGCCCCACTCCATGGCGTCCCGCATCGTAGAACATCCATCCGACTATCTCGCACAACTCAGCCACGGCGGAGAACAGCTCCGAGCGGGCGTGGGCCTCGATCTCGCCTTGAAGCATCGGCAACGCCACCTCGTGGAGGTACCGCCGCGCCGTCGCGCGGCACTCTGCACCGCCTGCTCGGCGCTCGATGGTGTCTATCGCGGAGATCATTGTCCGGACTTGCTCGACATTGCCGGCTGTAACGCGACGTCCGTCAGTGGTGGCGACGGCCTGTCCGACCGCCGATGTGAGCCAGTCGAGCACTGTTGCGGCGAGGTCTTCAGGCCGGTAGGCGACGCGCTCCGCGGACGGCTCAGTGAGGCTCTCCAGGATCGTCACGGCCGCGTCCAACCCAGATGGGTAGGCGGTCAGAGTATGGCCGGCGTCGGTCGCTGTCACCGTAGTGCCGGGCAGCGGGCGCATCTCTCGGAATTGCGTCGCTACGGCGGTTGGAGCATCGGCAAGAGCACGACTCAGCTCCCTCTGCACGTCCCGTCGAAGCTTCGTCTGCGGGCGGCTACGCCAGTTGTAGAGCGTGCGTGGTGCGATCCTCAGAACGTCCTGCGCGAACTCCTCATCCGTCAACGTCGGAATGACGGCGCGATAGGCATCCTGAAGCAGCTGAACGGTTGCTGGGGTCCACACCTCGCTCTGCACATCCATTCAACGGCCCCGCCGATGTGCAGGAAATGTGCAGACGAGTTGCAGTCGTCCTTTCATGGTTTGGAGCCCGGATCGGCCGTTGACTTGCAGGTATGAGCCTCCAGGAACTCAAGCTGCGTCGCGAGATCCTCGACCGTCCTCCGCGGCTCGGTGAGTACCTGGCTCACGCGCTCCTCCTGTCTGCGCCCGGTGCGCACGCGTGTGCAGTCATGTGCGCGCTGTTACGAGCCTAACGGCAGCGGCAGGTCGAGGAGCGGATCACATAGGCGCTCGGCGTAACCGGGCGGGTACGGCTTGACACCAAGTACTGACTGAGTCAGTATTCGAGTACTGAGTCAGTCTGTAAATGATGACGCTGTGGAGAAAGGAGAGACGGTATGGAACTCGCGATCTTCGGGCTGGTGCTGTTGTCGGCGCTGGTCTTGATGTGTTGGAAGAACTTCATTGCCGGGCTGGTCGCGGTGGTTGCGCTGATGCTGGGCATGACGATCGCGGCGAGCAACGGGCCGCTGGAGCGTCCGTCGCAGTCGTTCACGGACGGCACGCGGAACGTGATCGGCGACATCGGCAACACGCTGTTCAACGGTGGTAGCCGGTGAGCGCCCGGGTGATCTGGGGCCGCGTGATGGACGCGCTGCACGCCGCGTCGGACACCTCCCACAAGGCGCGGGGCTGGGAGGTTCGCAAGGGCCGGTTCGGTTCGCGCCGTTACCGGTTGGACGTGGCCGCGTGGCTGGAGTCGCAGCGCCGCCTGGAGCGGTTCGGTTCGACGCCCGGCCCGATCGTGGTGGTCCGCGACGAGGCGGCCGACCTGTGGGACGCGATGCGCTGGACGCAGGCCGACATCACGCCGGTGCTGCGCGAGGCGATCGATCAGGGCTGCGCGGCGAGCCTCGTGCTGGGCCCGTCGTGGCGTCACCGCGGCGACGACGGTGACGACCGGGCGCGGGAGGTGGCGTGATGACCGCACGGGTGGCCGCTCGTGTGTCGGCGGTGCTGTTCACGCTGTGCGCCGGCCTGGTGCTGGCGATGGTCGCCGGGATCGACCTGGCGGACCGGTCCGCGGTCGTGCGGGTGTTGGTGCTGCCGGCCGCGACGCTGCAGATCGGGGAGACGGTGTGGCGGTTCGTGTGGGCGGCCGAGGACGGCGAGCGGCTGTTGCCGTACCTGCCCGCGCTGGCGGTCGTGGCCGGTGTCCCGGTGGTGGTCGCGGCCCACATCGGCCATGTCGGTCTGGCGGTCGGGATCGGCGGGTTCCTGTCGGCGGTGCTGTCCACGTCGGTGCTGATCAAGCCCGCTGACCGTCCCTCTGGTCAGGCGGTGTCGTCATGACCGGGTTGCGCATCGACCGGCCGTGCCGGGTTCGGCGGGCCGCGCCGGGTCGCTGGGAGTGGACGTGTCTGTGTTCGCCCGCGGTGTGGCCGTGCACCGGCCGCGCGACCAGCTGGGCGGACGCGCAGACCGCCGCCGATGCGCACCTGACCGCGGAGCACCCCACCGCCCCGGCCGCGGTGCCTGTGGTGCTGGCGCCGGTGATCGACCTGGCTGCCTACCGCGCCACCGCGCTCCCCGGTGGCCGGGTGCTGGAGTTCGCCCGGCCAGGAGGTGGCGCGGCATGACGTACAGCGCGTTCGACCCGTTCCGTCCGCCGATGCTGGGCGCTGAGGCCTGGTTGCTGGTGATGAACGGCGCGGGCTGGCGATGCGAGTGCACTGGCGAATGCGGGCGTTCGCACACCAAGACCGGCGGCCGCTGCGGGACCGAGCACGGTCGGTCACATCGCCTCGCCGCTGTCCCGGCCGATCTGCTGGCCTCGCCGTTCCAGGCAACCACGGGCGCCGTGGACCTGGTGGCGATGTGCGTCACCTGCCAGGCCGGCGCCAAGCGGGTCGCGACGAAGGCCGCCGACCTGGCCGCCGCTGAGAACACCGACCAACTCGAGCTGTTCGACCTGACCGGAGGCGACGCCGCATGAACACCCCCAACCCGCTGACTGTGGCAGTCCCGGTCGTCGCGCTGTCGCTGGCCGACGACGAGACCACCAGGGCCGTGGTGCGCCACGAGTACGGGTCGCTTGACGACTACGACCTGCCGCTGGCCGTTCTGACGCAGAAGCAGGCGCGGGCCGAGCGCAACCTTCAGGCGGCAATCCGGACCGAGTACGAGGCGGGCGTGACGGTGCCGTGCCTGACCGACCCGGCGACCTGGGACGCCGACCAGACCGTGGGCCGGGTAACCCGCGAGGACGTGTTTCGCGCCGCGCAGCTGTGCCGGACCGCGTGCCCGGTGTTCGACCGCTGCAAGGCGTTCCTGGCCACCGAGCCGCCCGTGGTCGGCATCGTCGCGGGCCGGTTCATCAAGCACCCGTCCGAGATCCGGCCCGAGCGACACGCCGCCAACCTCAAAGACGACTGGGCTACCGGCCGCACCACCACCACTGACATGACCGCTGACGCGGCCTGACGACCTTTCCTGACTGGAGACCGCTGATGAACCGCAAGCGCTACAACGCCACTGCACCGCGCGATCTGGTGCTGCGGGTTGCCGAGGGCACCGACCGCCTGTGCGAGGCGTGCGCGTTGCGGCGGACCCGGCGGCGGATGGACGTGGCCGGCGTGGTGTTCGCGATCTGCGAGTCCTGCGCCCCGGTGCCGGTGATGGCGATCCTCCCGGCCCGCGACGGCGCGAACCAGACCTGTGACCGCACCGACTTCAAGGACGCTGCCTGATGAACGACGAGAGCCTGATCAAGCACGCCGACTCCGCCTACGAGGCGATCCGTGCCCTCAATCACGGCACCTACCGCACCATCCCGGCACCGCTGGCTTACAGCCTGCTCGGCAACCTGCGCTCCCTGGGTGTCGCGCTGTCGCAGCTGGCCGACCAGATCGACGCCGGCCTGAGGTCGTCGCTGACCACGCACGACGTGTACGACGACGACCGCGACCCAGCGGCGAGCGTTGAGCTGGCTGGCCTGGATCTGACGCGGGCCGCTTCACAGGCCAACGACATGGCATGGCGGTTCGGCCGCGCGCAGCAGGCGATTGCCGCGCAGGGCTACCGCACCGACAACGACGATGAGGAGGACGCGCGATGAGCGCGGCACTGGTTGCCCCCGGCAACGCGAAGGTGTCCGGGGTGGACAAGTTGCGTGAGTCCGCCGCGCAGGCGTCGCAGGTGCGGGCGCTGTCTACGCACCCGGACGTGATCGCGCTGCGGGTGGAGTCGATCCGCACGCAGGTGGACGTGTTGATGTGGGTCGGGATCGTGCTCGGGCTGGCGTTCACGATGGTCAACGTGCAGGCGTTCGCCGCCGCCGGCGCGGACCCGTGGTCGCTGCCGTGGCTGGCCGCGTGGCTGCTGGACCCGATGGTGTCGCTGGTGCTGATCGCGGTGCTGCGCGCCGAGCAGATCACCGCCCGCTACCAGGTCAGTGACGCCACCGGGTGGCTGTCGCGGACGAAGCTGTTCGCGTTCGCCGCGACGTACGCGATGAACACCTGGCACTCGTTCACCGCGCTCGACGTGGCCGGGATCGTGCTGCACTCGGTGCCGCCGCTGCTGGTGTTCTGCGCGGCCGAAACCGCCCCGGTGCTGCGCGACCGGCTCACCGAAGCCGTGCTGCGCGCCGAGCGCACCGCCGCCGAAGCCAACCCGACCGCAGCACCTCTCGCGCAGCCCACCGCCACCCCGGAGCCGGCCGCCGTACTCGAGGTGGGCCAGCCGCCCGCCGACCAGGTGACAGAACGGCCCGACACCGCTCTGACTACTCCGGGTCGGAAGCGGCCCGCCCGCAAGGCGCCGGCGCGCCCGGCGGGCAAGCGCGGCGGCAAGACCACCGGCAAGACGACGGGTAAGGACAAGGCCCGGGCGCACTGGGATGCCGAGCTTGCGGCGGGCCGGGAACCGACCGGCGGCGAGCTGGCCCGGGTCGCCGAGGTTGACCCGTCACTGGGCCGACGGTGGGCGCGCGACTGGAAGACCGAAACCCCCGACAGCACCACCGACGCCACCACACCTGACCAGGCGGTGGCGGCCGACATCACACCGGCCGCGACCACCGACACCTCCGGCACGAACGAGATCGAAGGAGAGGCCGCCTGATGCGCTTCATCGGCCGCAAGAACCATGACGAGCACGACGACCACTCCGGCGACCGGGAGGTGGCGGGGCAGGTGATGGGTGAGGTGGTCCCGCTGCACCGCGACCCGGCCGCCGCCGACCAGGACCGCGCCGCCGGCGGCCAGGGCAGCGACGGCGGGACCGGTCCGCGCGTGCAGGACGTGATCGCCCGCGAGGTCCCACCGGGGTCGGAGTCGGCACCGGCCGACTACGACCTGGACTCCGATGAGGACGGCGAGGCGGCTGCGGCGGTGGTGGCGGTGGACCCGGTGCCGGGGTCGGTCCCGGGGCTGTTTCCGTGGGACCGCACGGACGACAGGCGTGAGGTGCTGCCGCTGTGGCTGACCGATGCCGCGACTCGTAAGGCGGCGGTGGTGTGGGCGGGCGGGATGGTGAAGCACAAGGCGAAGTTCCACGCCGCCCGGACGCCGTTGTATGCGGGTCGGGTCGCGGTGCGGGTGCCGCGCGGTGCGGGTCGGCTGATGGTCGACTACACCCGCTGGGTGACCGATGCCGAGACCCGGCCGCTGCGCGCCGAGGCGGTGCGCAAGGCTGACGCGCTGGAGCACATGAAGCTGGCGCAGAAGACCGCCGAGCGGCAGAAGGCGCGGCTGGCGATCTCGGGGGTGCTGGCGGTCCCGGTCCTGGCGGGACTGGCGGTGGTGGTGTTCGCCGCTCCGGTCCCGGTCGCGGTCCTGCTCGGTACCGCCGTGGCCGCGTGGCTGGGGGTGCGGGGCGGGACCGAGGACAAGCCGCTGATCGGCCGGGCGGTGGTGACCGGGAAGGTCCCGGAACTCACCTCCGACATGATCGTCCGCGCCCTGGGCGCGATGAACAACAGCCTGCTGAACGCGGCGGTCAAGTCCGGCAAGGGCATCACGTTCCCGAACCCGATCCACCGCGACGGCCCCGGATGGCGGGCCGACGTGGACCTGCCGTATGGCGTGACCGCCTACGACATCATGGAGAAGCGGTCCGCGCTCGCGTCGGCGCTGCGCCGGCCGCTGGGGTGTGTGTGGCCCGAGCCGGACCCCGACCAGCACGAGGGCCGCCTGGTGCTGTGGGTCGGCGACAAGGACATGGCCAAGACCCCGGCCGCCGCGTGGCCGCTCGCGAACAAGGGCAAGGTGTCGCTGTTCGAGCCGTTCGCGTTCGCGACCGACCAGCGCGGCCGGATGGTGACGCTGCTGCTGATGTTCGGCAACATGCTGATCGGCGCGATGCCCCGGTTCGGCAAGACGTTCGCGCTGCGGGTGGTCCTGCTGGCCGCCGCGCTGGACCCGACCGTGGAGCTGTACTGCTACGAGCTCAAGGGCACCGGCGACCTGGACTCCCTGGAGCAGGTGTCGCACCGGTTCCACTCCGGTCCTGCCGACGACAAGTCCCTGGACGCGGTGATGGCGGGACTGCGCGAGGTGCACGCGGAACTGGAGTCCCGCGCGCACGCGCTGAAGCGGCTCCCGGTGGACTTGCGCAAGGAGAACAAGGTCACGCCGGAGATCGCGGCGAAGCGGTCCCTGGGGCTGTACCCGATCGTGGTTGCGATTGATGAGTGCCAGGAGTTGTTCTCGGACAAGTCCCGCGCGGCCGAGGCGGAGCAGTTGTGCCTGGCGATCATCAAGCGCGGTCCCGCCCTGGGGATCATGCTGGTCCTGGCCACGCAGCGTCCGGACAAGGACTCGCTGCCGACCGGGATCTCCGCGAACGCCGGGATCCGGTACTGCCTGCGGGTGATGGGCCAGACCGAGAACGACATGGTCCTGGGCACCTCCAGCTACCAGAACGGGCTGCGGGCGACCGTGTTCACGCCCAAGGACAAGGGCATCGGCATCCTCAAGGGTCACGCCGACGTTCCCCAGACTGTCCGCGCCTACTACATCGACGGTCCCGCCGCCGAGCAGATCGTCAAGCGCGCCCGTGCGCTGCGTGAGGCCGCCGGGACGATCACCGGGCACGCGGCCGGCGAGACCACTGACGCCCACACCGGCCACCAGTTCTCGCTGCTGGACGACATCGCCGCCGTCCTGGCACCGGGCGAGGACAAGGTCCACTCCGAGGTCATCTGCGACCGGCTCGAGGAACTGCGCCCCGAGGTCTACCGCGGCTGGGACGCCACCGGCCTGGCCAACGCGCTCAAGCCGCACGGCGTCACCACCGCCCAGGTCTGGGCCACCGGGCCGGACGGCAAGAACGCCAACCGGCGCGGCTTCACCCGCGCCGACCTCGATCAGGCGCGCCGCGCCGCGAAGAAGAACACGCAGCGTGACGACACTGCGGGTGGGGAGGCGACCGCCTAACGCCAACCGAGCACCCCGACAACTCCATCCGCGGCTAGCTGCCGCCCGGCCCTAGCGGGGCCAGCGAATCACCACAGTTCCTAGTGTCGCGTAAACGATGTTCTTTGACCGGGTTTGCAGTGGTCGAGTAGGTCGTCGGCGGTTTTGGTCCAGATGAAGGGTTGGCAGCGGTCG